>JAUWQW010000125.1 GCA_030610885.1 Candidatus Aminicenantota bacterium
GGAAATGTCAGTAATATGGAAAATCAGAGATTTTCCACATTACTTTGGAAAACCCTACGAGTTTTCAACATTCCCACAAAAATTATTACTATTACTAAAAAAAAAGTGTCAACTTTTAATCAGGACTTGACAAGTAAAAAATATCAAGTAAAAACTCATCACTTGTTATTTTGACTCTTCAACTTTTCGACACTTCAACTATTCAACCAAAAAACAGTCAACTCCTATCTCCTAAGGATTTCAGGAAAGTATTTAGGCTTAATACAATTTTTTAAATTTTAGTTCTTTTAAATCAGGCAAACTAAAAACAGATACTTTTCCCCTTTTTCTTATAACTATTCCTGAGCTGAATATTTCAAATGAGGAGTCTTGTTCGAATTTTTTGACATTTTTAAATCTTTTTAAAAGCTTTATTTTTTCTCCATCAATTTTATATAGGGCTTTAACCATGTTGTTTTTAAAGTCAACCTGAGAAAAATATGCAATACCTGAATTAAAAACTCTTAAATATCCATTCAGTTCAAAATCTGTTTTAATATCTTTAATTTTGAAATTATCAAGATCTATAACAACTAAATTTTCCCTTTTTTTCTTCTTCATATCCCATACACTTCCATATACAAATCTCTTTTTTTTCTGATTCAGGTTTGATATAAACCATTGAGAACGGAAACGAATATTCCTCTTTTCCGAAATTCTTTTGATAAATTTCTTTTCTTTTTGTGTGAGGCTTTCAAAAATCATGCCTTGTTCATCAGTTGTAATCAGCATGTTATTCACATATAGAGGAGGATTTTTCGATTTTCCAATCTCTTCAACATTCCCATGCTTATTTATTTTAACTATCTGATATAGATTTTTTCTTACATGGAAATACTTCAGCCATAATCTCTCATTACCTGTTTCATAGACCCCGAAAAGAATTGAAGATTGATGTCTCCCTTTGTTTTGAAATTTTGGCTTCTCTTTATTTATTGCTTTTGTTACAGTATTTATAAGAATTAATGAGCGAACTTTATCAATATTTGTTGAATATGGGCTCTCTCTCTTTTTCCATTCAAAGAGTATAATTTCGTCTTTATATTTTTGTAATCTCCAGGATAATCGATTTTTTTTGTTAGCAGTATAAATGGTTTCAATATGATTGTTTATTTTATTAAACCTTTGCACCTTATATCCGTCTTTTTCGGACCGATCAGACATATAAATATGTTTTTCATCTTCAACAGAACCCCAGAAATATGGGTTAATGCTCTCATTCAACTTAATTACACTGTTATGATCATATATCCGTGTATTAAAATAGTTGGTTTCAATAAGCTTATGATTTCCAGTTAGATAGTAACTTCTGTATGGACTATGTGTACCAGAATAGGCAAAAAAGATAGATAGAATTAATCCTGCTATAAAAGTTGGAATAAATAATTTTACGTATCTTTTATTAAAAATTGAACAGGACCTGATATCAAATTTTTTGAATGCTAAAAAAAATGATATAACAAATGGAAGCACAAGGAAAAGAATTACAAAAAAATTGAATTTAGGTTCTACAAAGCTCACACCAGCCATAAATATAGATTTAAATGGAAAACAGAACAGACCATACCCCTTAAGCACATGTCCAATAGAATAAACTGCATAAACAAGTGCTAAAAATCCTGAAAAAACAAATAGAACTGTAATTGCATTAACAAGGAAGTTATCCCTCACACTTGAAAATGAAATAGAAATCAAAAAGAGAGCAAAAAAGAAGTAAGAAAATGACACTATTGCAATAATTGAGATATTTTTCCCTCCAAGATAATAGAATAGTATATATAACAGGTAAAATAGGATCATTGCAATAGCTCGGGGTGCTACTTTAATACAAAGGAGCTTCAACCTGGAATAGGGGAATGATAAAATATATTCTGTTCCTTTTTGTCGGACCTCACTTGAAAAAATCGAAATTCCAAAAAAGAAAGCCATAAAGAGGATTCCAAATTGAAATATGGGAAAAAAAGAGTCAAAGAATTGGAATGTGGATTTTGAAATAAGCCTTTCTATAAATTCTGCACAAAAGATAAAAAAAATGATTAAAAGAAAATAAAGCATTTGTTTAAAAACTTCTTTAAACTCTTTCTTTAGCATAACAGCCTCCTATGAATGATTTTATTATTTCAGTTAAACTTATGTCCTGAAAATCATATTTGTATTTTGAATTGAGCTCTTCATTAAAAGGATATATATAAAATTCCTTCTGGATTGATGACTCCTTTTTGAATAAAACAGGAATATCCTCTTCTATTTCTTTGTGTGTTATGATTTTTTTTATCTTTTTATTTAAGTTTTCCCTTTTCTCATCAAGAATAAATTTTCCCTGTTCCATAATCAGTATCCTTTCCGGGATTCTTCCAGTTTCAGAAAAGGTGTGGTTCACCATTATTATGGTTGTATTTACATCATTGATTAGTTCGATCAGTGCATCAAGGAATAGTTCTCTTATGTATGCATCAATCATATGTATAATCTCATCAATAAGAAGCACTTCCGGTTTCTGGGAAATGATGAGGGATAGGTGATATATCGCTCTTTCTCCTGCTGAGAGAGTTTTGATCTTGCGTTCATGCTTAAGATTGAGCTGATCGATCAAGGAAAAGTTGAATTTATCGATTCCAAAGATGTTAGAATGAAATGCAATCCCTTGTTCCAGGGTGTAATCTTCGAGCAGACTCATTTTGTCGGAAATGATCCCGATTTTTCTTTTTGAGACTTTATTTCCAAATTGAATCAGACCAGAGTCTGGAAAAAGAACACCTCCCAGACATTTTAAAAAAGTCGTTTTACCTGATCCGTTTCTGCCTGTAATTAGTACAGTCTCTCCTTTGTTAAACGAAACGCTAAGGTTATCAATGACCATGTGTTTGTTGAAATTAATATTTAAGTTCTTAACCTTTATTATTTCATTATTTATCATTCAATAGCCTCCCTATTAAGTTATATATATCTTTTTTTTTAAAACCAAGGCAAGATGCCTTTTCCAAAAAATCTTTCAATTCAGCTTCAATGATGGAAATTTTTAACTTATCAATGCGGGATTTCAGAACTTTTACCATGTATCCGCTTCCTCTTTTTCCTTCAATAAAACCCTCTTCCTCCAGAGTGTAATATACTTTTGCTACAGTATTGGGATTAAGTTTCAATATTTTTGCAAGAGTTCTTATAGAGGGCAGCTGGTCTCCCTCATTTAACTTTTCTGATACTATATCTAATAATATAGCCTGTTTGACTTGTTGATATAATGGAACAGGTGAAGCTTCATTAATGTTGAATTTGATCATATTCACCTCGCTTAAGTTCAATTGTATTAATATAGTAATACAATTTATATTATTTGTCAACAAAAAAAATTATTTTTTTTATATTAGCATGTGCATGGTATATTATCGATTGTAGGGAACGGTCGCGATAATGTAGGGAACTTGACAAAAGTTTGATTTTTTATTATTCTTAATCTTCTTTTAGAGCGGGAATAGCTCAGTGG
>JAUWQW010000087.1 GCA_030610885.1 Candidatus Aminicenantota bacterium
CCCCCCCCCCCCCCCCCCCCCCCCCCCTGATATCTTTTTCAGGGTCTTCAGGCTTTATTTTAGTAATATTATCTTCCTTTTTTGTTTTTGGGGCACTTTTTTTAATACCAAGTCCGCTTAATGTTTGTTCCAGCTTTTTCCCAATATCATCTTCAATCTTTTTGGATACCTTATCTTCTTTTTTTGGCTCTGGTTTAGTTTTTGTAATACCTTTAAGTTCTAGTTCAATTTTTTTATCAGAGATATTATTTATGTTAAGTTTGCGAGTCTGGTATTTTTCTATTTCTGGTTTTTCTTCATCAAGAAGAATATTTTCAAATTTTAAGTCAAGAACTTCTATAGTAGGTTCTTTTGGTATAATTTCTTGAATTTTTTTTTTAATTTCAGTATCTTCTGTTTTTTCATCTTTTTTAATTTCTATTTCTGGTTTTTCAAGATTTTCTTCTTCTTTTTCAAGTTTTATTTCAAAGCTTGGTGTTTTTTCAACTTTTTCAATGATATCAGCAAAAAGATCATCTGAAGTAAATTCATTTCCTTCAACTTTTTGACCTTCCTGTATCTTAGGGATTTTTTCTGTATCAAATTTTGCAATTTGGGTTTTGTCTTTTAAAAGGTCCGTTTCAAGATCTTTTTTATTTAGACCAAGGATATTTAAAATATTATCTTTTAGCTCAATCTTATCTATGGGTTTTTCAAGAAAGGCATTTGCTTTAAATTGCGACAGAGCTTGTTGTTTGTATTCAATTCCTTTATATACACCACTTATTATTATTATAGATGTTTTTGGAAAATTATCTGCTATGTATTGGGAAAGTTGGAACCCATGAAACTTAGGTAGCATTGCAGCAGTAATTACCAGGTCAAATGGGTTATCTTTTAATAGTTTTTTTGCAGCTTCTCCATCTTCAGCTAAACTGATGTTGAATATTGGAGGTGATAATATTTCTTTTATTGTTTCAATAGTTGAATCATCATATTCGACCAATAATATATTTTTTTTCATTTAAAACCCCATAGAATTATTATATGATATAAAATATTTTTATTCAAATTAAAAATATCTCTTTTCAAATAATTCATTCCTTAGAATCACAATTATCATTTATCATTTAACTTGTCAAGAGTATAAAAGCCTAAAAACTGATATATTCTTTTTTATATATAATAGATGAAATGTGTATGTTGAGAATTCAATATTGGATTTTATCTTTTTTATTTTCCCATTCTTCAAAAAGTTTCAAGCATTCCTCTCTATGTGTTTGAACTTTAGTAACCTGCTTTTTGTTTGTTGTTTCTTTTATTACTTCATAGATAAATTTATCATCAAAACCAATATTTGCAGCATCTTCTTTTGAACAGCCATAATATAATGATCTTATTTTAGCCCAATGTATTGCTGCAAAACACATGGGGCAGGGTTCACATGTTGAGTATATTTCGCAATCAGACAGATCAAATCTTTTTAACTTTTTGGATGCCTTTCTTATAGCAAGTATTTCAGCATGAGCTGTTGGATCATTGTTTTTTATTACCTCATTATGTGCTTTTGATATTACATTATTGTTTTGTATTATTACAGCTCCAAACGGTCCGCCATGGTTTTTTCTCAGGCCTTTCAATGCCCCTTTAGCAGCTATATCCATAAATTTTTTTTTCATATTTACTTTTACCTTATTTTATTAAATAATTTTTAATAATGTTTTCATTTATTTTCGAAATTTATCCAGGTTATCAAAAAACACATCAACGATTCTGGGATCAAAATGATGGCCTCGCTCTTTCCAGATAATATCCAGGGCAACTTTTAAGGAATATGCTTTTTTATAAGGACGTTCAGAGGTGAGAGCATCAAAAACATCAACCAAAGCCACTATTCTGCCTACCAGTGGAATCTTTTTCCCTGCAAGACCGTAGGGATACCCCTTTCCATTCCACTTTTCATGATGAGAGATGGTAATTTGTTGTGCCATCTGTAAAATTTCAGAGTTGGAACCATCTAAGATTTTAGCACCAATTATGGTATGTGTTTTTATTATCTCAAATTCTTCATTTGATAACTTTCCTTTTTTTAATAAAATTGCATCAGGAATGCCGATTTTCCCTATATCATGCATGGGAGCAGTGAGGCGAATATTCTCTACTGTTCTGGAATCCAGTCCAAGTTTCTCAGCAAGCAGGGCGCAGTATTTGCTCATGCGCTGAATGTGGCTTCCTGTTTCCTCATCTTTAAACTCTGTTGCTATTGCTAGACGGTAGATAGTATCCAGGTAGGACTCTTGCAGTTTCCTGTGTGAGGTTTTCAGGTCAAGAAAGGCTCTGTTCAAGTCTTTTGCATATTGCAATTTCTGCTTATTGGCCTCTTCCAGATCTTTGCTTTTTTGTTTTTCCGATTGATAGAGTCTGGCAAGATCATCGGCATATTTTATTAGTTGATCATTATCTAATGATTCTTTTCCTGATTCCATATTCAATCTATTTTTCCAAAACTTCCTCAACTTTTTTGATCAAATCCAAAGGACTAAATGGCTTTACAAAATAGTCTTCTGCACCCGCTTCATATCCCTTTTTTATATCTTCCTTCTGACCTTTTGAAGTCAGCATTATAATGATACTTCCCTTTGTTACCGGGTCATTTTTTAATATTCGTGTTGCTTCAATACCATCAATTTCCCCGGGCATCATAATATCCATAATTATCAAATCAGGTTTTTCTTTTCTGGTAACATCAATGGATTGTTGTCCATTTTTGGCCTGTAAAATTTGGTAGTCTTCTGCTCTCAAAGTAATCTCCACCAGTTCTCTCACCTCAGCTCGATCATCCGCTATAAGGATTTTTTTCATATTATACCCCCTGTTATTTTCCCCATTATTTCATTTTTTATAATTTTACTTCTTCTTTTTATCATCTTTTTCCAACCTTATACTTATAGGTATGGTAAAGCAAACCTTTGTTCCTTTACCAAGCTTACTTTCAACCCATATATTACCTTTATGAGCTTCGATTATATATTTGACAATACTCATACCAAGGCCAGTTCCTTCAGTAGCGGTATCTGAAGAATCACCGCGAAAGAATTTTTCGTAGATTCTTTTTACCTGCTCGGGAGTCATTCCAATGCCTTTATCTTCCAAAGTCACCATGTACTTATTTCCCAACACTTTACCTTTTATACGGATCTCACTACCGTGGGGTGAATATTTTACTGCATTGCTGAGAATGTTTTCTATTATCTGTTCCATTTTCACCCTATCAACAAAAACTTCCGTCTCTTTGTCTGGTAAATAAAAATAAAAAGAGTGATTTGGGTGAGAAATCTTATAAATAGAAAAGATTCTTAAAATGCAATCATTGATTTTGCACTTCTCTTTTTTTAGGCTAAATCCTATTCCAGATTCAATTCGAGAAATATCCAGTAGATCGCTAATGATATTTCCCAGATTGACAGCCTGATTATTGATGTAAGTAAGAAATCTTTTTTTTTTTTCATCATCCAGGTCATCTCTTATCTTCAATATTTCTGAGAATCCCTGAATTGATGTTAATGGTGTTCTGAGTTCGTGTGCTGCAGTGGAGATAAACTCGCTTTTCAAACGATCGATCTCACGCTCTTGGGTCACATCACGAAAGACAATTATTATTCCCATTGCTCTGTCTTTTTTATCTTTTATAACAGAAGCTTTTGCATCATAAATATTGGAATTTTTGGTATTTTTTCCTAATAATTCAAAATCAAATTGGTATCCTCCTTTCACTTTAGAAGCAGTGAAATCAAACTTTTTACGTAAATTTTCTTCTGTTATAATAGACAAAAGAGGTTTATTTAGAACTTCGTTTAAACGAATGTTTAGCAAATCCTCGGCAATATGATTCATTAATATTATTCTATTATCCAGATCTGTTACAATAAGCCCATCACCAATCGATTTTAAGATTGCGTCTATTTTATCCTTTTCATCTTCTGTGTTTTTTAGAGATATGTTTAATTCATCAGTTTTTGCTACAAGCTCAGCTCTGGATTCGTTTACATCTTCAAGAAGGAGTGAGAGGGCTTGTTGTGATTCGTTTATTTCTTTTGTTTTTTCTTCCAGTATGAATGTACGTTTCTTAACCAATTTTTCCAGATTATCATGATGTTTCTTAAGTTCTTCGTCAGTTCGTTTACGCTCTGTGATGTCGTTAGAGATAAAAATAATTTTATTTTCATAGTGATTTATAATGCTTTCCAGGCAATGCCAATTTCCTTTTTTATCTTTAACCCTGTATTCAATGGTCAATCCTTCTAATAATTTATCTTTTTTAATATTCTCTCTTGTTTTTATTCCAATATATTTTGTTAAAAGTTGTAAAAGTTTTTTTTTGTCTTCTGGGTGAATAAAGTCCATCGTCTTTTTTCCTATAAGGTCTTCAGGCGAATAACCCATAATATTTTTATGTGAAGGACTTATATATATATATTTAGGCATTAGGTCTAATGTGGTCACTGCTATCAAACTGCTGGTATTCTCACTTATAAAACGATATTTCTCAGTGTTTTTCTGAAGCGCCTGCTCTGCCTGCTTGTGCTCGGCTTCAGCCTTTTCAAGTTCTCTTATGCGCTCTTTGAGACGCTTGATTTCATCATCTTTTTTTATTTTATTATCTTTCATTATTTTTTTCTTCCTAATTCTTTTTCCAATTCCTTTACTTTATCTTTTAGTTCCTTTATCCTGAATTCCCGTCCTACGAATAGTTTATTGAACCGCTTTAATTCTTTATTTTTTTCTTCAAGCTCTTTTGTGCGTTCTTTTACCAATTCTTCCAGGTGATCCTGATGCTGCTTAAGTTTTCTTTCAACCTTTTTAAGTTGTTTTATTTTTTGTTGCAATTCTTGAGTCCTCTTTGCCACTAAATCTTCCAATAATAGAGTATGTTTTTTCTTTATTAGATAGCGATAATAAATGATAAACACAATCAATAAAGCAATCACTAAACTCAAATAGAGGCGTAATCTGGCTGCCTTAATTTTTTCCAACTTAAGTTTATAAGCTTGATTCTCTTTTTCCTTTTTCTCGGTTTCATATTTTATCTGCATTTCAGCAATTTTCTCGCTTAGTTGCTCAGAAAACTGCTTTTTTGTTAATCTCGCATAATCTTTCGAATATTTTAAGGCTTTTGGAAAATCCTTTTTTAATTCGTAATACCATGAAAGAAATCGTAGAATATCTCGGATTAGCCCTTTATTGTTGAGTTTTTCTGCTAATTCCTGTGATTCAAATAAATACGGATAAGCCTTGTCAGGTTCATTATTTTCTAAATAATATTCTGCAATATTATAAGTTGTAAGAGCTATTTCCCATTTATTGTCCAATTCCCGAACGATTTGTAATGATTTTAAACGATACTCCAGAACCTTTTTCATTTCCCCTAATTCAAAGTATACGTTTGCGATGTTATTATATATCTGGGAAATGCCCATTTTATAATTGATCTCTTCTCTGATTTTCAGGGCTTTTGAATAATAACTTAGTGCTTCATCATATTTAGCAGTTTTTGCCATCACATTTCCAATTAGGTTGAGCGCCATTGATATATCTTTTTTATCACCAATTTCCTTTCTTATTTTTAAAACATTTTGAAAGTATTTCAAAGCTTCATCAAAATTATTCAAGTAAAAATTTGCCATTCCAATATTTATATAAGACTGTGCAATTCCATCTCTATCATTAATTTGCTCCATTATGTTCAGAGCCTTTAAGAAATAATCCATAGATTTCTGACTTTCATCCAGATTATTGTAGGCAACACCTAAATGATTATAAGCTTCAGCTTTGGATTTTTTATTATGAAGTTTTTCAGATAAACCAATAGCCTGTTTTGCAAATGTAATTCTATCATTTGGTGTCAATTCCCAATAAGCTCCAGCTAATTCGTTTAAAATTTCTATCTTTTCTTTATCAGTTGCGTTTTTCAATCTATTTTTAAGAGTATCTATCTTTATGGAAGATGCTGAAAGTATGCTCACACATAAAAAAAATATCATAGATACAAAAAATACTTTTTTAATATTCATGCCTTTCTCTTTTTATTAAACAATAGAGAAATAAAGTCCTAAACAAAACTAATTTTAGCCACACTAATATTTTAGGGATAACACTGAAGAAAGTCAATGTTTTTTTCTTCTTAGTTCTTTTTCCAGTTCCTTCACTTTATCTTTCAGTTCCTTTATCCTGAATTCCCTGCCTACAAATAGTTTATTGAACCGTTTGAGCTCTTTGTTTGCATTTTCCAGCTCTGCAGTACGCTCCTTAACCAATTCTTCCAGATGATTTCTATGTTTTTCTAATTCTTCCTCGGCTTTTTTGCGCTGGGTGATTTCCGTTTTCAAATTTACATTTATTTTATCCAGGTCATTTAATACATTTAACGTTCCAATTCTTTGCTGTTCACTTTTCTCGAATTGCTTATTTAGTTCTGCAGTTCTTTCTTTAACCTGTTCTTCAAGTTTTCCAGCATGGGTTTCCAATTCTCTTCTCGATTTCAATAATCTGAAGGTCATTTCATCAAATGCCCGGGAAAGCTGCCCGATTTCATCTTTGCTTTTTGTTGCCACTTTGTATTCCAGGTTTCCTTTCTTTATTTCGTCGATGTCGTTATTTAGCTTAATTATCGGTTTGGAAATCGCATTGGCGAGTATTATGGCAACTATAGTTCCTATCACAAACAAAAACATAAACACCAGAACTAAACCGGATACAAGCTTTTTTACCGGAGTAAAAGCTTCATCTTCATTCTTTTCAACTACCAGAGACCATTCTACTTCGGGAATATGTACGTGGATTCGAAGCACCTTGGAACCTGTATAACTGTTACAATAAGAAATATTAAGTTGTTGGATGGAGTGTGTGCCCGGAAGCACATACACACAATCTGCTGTATGCTCTATCTCTACTTTCTGATTGAGAACAGCATCGTGTATAAATATGGAAGGAGTTATCATCATGCCATTCTCATTAACCAGATAGACTTCGCCTGTGTTACCCAACCCGATGCGGCTGGTTGTTATTTTAAAGAATTCTTCTTCCACATCAAAATTTACAATGCAAACGCCGGAAACTACGCTATCTAAAATTATGGGAGTTGAAACGCTCAAGACCAGTTTATCAGTAAATCTTGAAATATGAACATCACTAATATAACTGTTTTGCATACCCTTAATGAACATCTCTTCTTTACTCTGGTCCATACCGATATCCGAATCACTGGTTGCTAAAACTATCCCATTTGTGTTCAATATTCTTATTCTGGATATTGTTTTCTGGGAGAGAATCGTATTCCGGATTCTTCTACTCATTGCCGGTTTTGTTATCATAATATCTTTTTCAATATCTACGATATCCTTTGCCGGGTTGCCCACAGATAACACTTCAGTAATTTTCTTATAATCGGTTGAAAGACTTTCGATATAATTTGTATGAGATAATGCTATTGCGATCAGATGTTCTTTTACTTGATCCTTAATGATATTGGTGGCAATTGTTTTAGCGATAAAAATGGAAGCTGCACCAGTGATGAGATATGCACAAAATATTAAAATCAATATCTTAGTTCGTATTTTCATTTTTCCTTCCTTTCTTCACTCCGCAATCTTATATATTGCTTCTTTTCCTGATTTCTCAAGAAGTTCATTTATCTCTTTCTTCAATTCAACCATTTTTAATTCTCTGTCCACAGTCACTCGATTGAAAGTTTCAAGTTCATTCAGTCTTTTATGTAGTTCATCCTCCGCCTGCTTGCGTTTAGTGATATCGTGATTAATTGATAAACTGGCTTTCACACCTTTAAATTCTATTGGTGTTACAATAACTTCTGTCCAGTATTCAGTCCCATCTTTTTTCCTCTTCTTTTCTATATTGATGACGGTTTCTCCTTTATGGAGTTTTTCATCCCACTCATCAATACCGAGTTCCACAGAATTAATAAAGGAAAGATCTTTAATGATATTCATGCCTATTAGTTCGTCCTTTGTGTAACCAGTTTGTTTTTCTGCAGCAGGATTAACTTCCATAATGTCGCCCATATCTATCCCGCCAATTTTCGTGACAAATACAGCATCGCCTAAATCCTCAAAAAGACGTCTGAATCTCTCCTCGCTCTCCCGCAGCTCCTCTTCCGCATGCTTACGCTCGGTGATATCCTTTGAACTGCCCCGGTAACCAATAATCTGCTCACCTTTCCACATAAGGTTGAAACTTGTTTCAAAATGTTTTATTGATTTGTCTTTTATGATTGCTTCTACAGGAAAATTTTGAAAAGGCTTTCCTGTTTTATAAATATTGTAGAGAACATAAAAAAGTTTTCTATGATCTCTTTTGGGAGTGTAATCTTTATAGTTCATCTTTACTAATTCAGATTTTGTATATCCAGTTAGAACTTCTGCTGCGTTGTTTACATCAGTGAAATTACCTTTCAAATCTAAGGTAAAAAGGAACTCGCTGGAGTTTTCGAAAAGATTATGATATCTGATTTTTGAATCTCTAAGTTCATCTTCCGCCTGCTTGCGCTTAATTTCCGATTTTTCAAGTTCTCTTATGCGCTCTTTTAGGTGCTTGATTTCATCATCTTTTTTATTATTCTTATTTTTTATTTCCCCTTTTGTCTTTTTTGACAATTTATTCTCACTTATTCAGTTAACAATAAAGCTATATCTACTATATTTGTTATGATACTATAATAATATAAATATTATTTTTATTCAACAAAAAAATATAAAGGGATTTTTTTGAGAAAAAAGATTCTGATCCTATAAGAAGGAAACTTATTATAAGTTTAAGTCTGATTTTAACAACTTATGTATTCGTCTTCTTATTCTATTAAAATTTATATTTTGAACTTTAGGATGAACTCTATTTGAAAGTAAAATGAATTTGTTTTCTGTTTCAGGTTCTAACCAGATTGATGTTCCAGTAAATCCATTATGACCAATTGATCTTTTAGAAAGAGATTTTCCTCCAGAACTGAGAAATGATGAATTTAATTTAAAGCCAATAGTCCTGTGGCTTTTTTTTAAGGGTGTAAAATTATGCCAGAAGAGTTTTATTGATTCAGGTTTTAAGATTGTTGAAGTTGATGGAAAAAATTCGAGTAAAATCTTGAATATATCTTCTGTTGTTGAAAATAGCCCTGCATTTCCTGCTGTTCCTCCCAGATAAAATGAATTTGCATCATGTGTTTCACCCTGAATAATATAATCTCTCCATTTAAAATTATCAGATAGTTTTCTATATTTTTTTTTGGATAATTTTTTTTCATATTCATTTCCCTGTTCAGTAGGTGCTGTATTATTTCTTAAAGCTTTAGGGACCCTTAAAAATGTATTTTTTAGTTTTAATTTTTTTATAATTACATTTTGTGCAAGATCTTTGAAATTTGTATTTGTGATCTTTTCAATTATGAGATAGAGTAATATATAGCCAACGCATGAATAATTTACTCTTTTCCCAGGCCTGGCTTCTAATCTAATAAATTTAAAGGTCTTAATATAGTCTTGTTTATATAGATAAAAGGGGAACCAGGTTGGTAAACCTGAGTAATGTGTGAGAAGTTGAGATATTGTAATATTAAGAGGTTTGAACTCTTTGAAGAATTTGCCTATTTCTGTATTAAGGTTTATTTTTTCATTTTCAAGTAAATATACGGTTAAAAAAGCTGTTATTAGAGGTTTTGTAAGAGAAGCAAGGTCATATATAGTATTTTCTTTTAAGATTTCTCTTCCAGGAGTAATTGATTTAAATCCATAATTTTTATTTAATAATATGTTGTCTTTTTTCCCAACTAAAATTGAAATCCCTGGGATTACTTTTTTGTGAATTAGTAATTGGATCCTTTTTTCAAATTTCAAAATTGTTCTTTATGTTTTTTGAAATCATCATCGCAAGCTCAAGTGCGTCTCTGGCGTCTTTTGCTGTAATATCGAATTTTTTTCCAGATTTTACATTTTTATAATAATTTGACCAGAAATTATATAAAGGTTCTGTTGAATCTATTTCAGGGATATTTTCAATAAATTCTCCATTAGATATTGAATATATCTTCACTCTTTTCTTTTTATAGTCTAAGGAAATATATTCATCCTTTTGAAATATCCTTAGTTTTCTTGTTTTCTTCTGAGATACCCTGCTTGCTGTTATATTTACAACCAATCCAGAATTAAATTCAAGTCTGGCGTTTGCAATATCAATTTTATTTGATATTATCGGGACACCTAAAGAGTTAATATGTTTGATTTTTGATTTATCCCATTGAAGAATGATATCAAGGTCATGAATCATTAAATCCATAATTACATCTATATCTAAAGATCTAGAGGAAAAAGATCCGAGCCTTTGAACTTCAATGAATAAAGGTCTTTTTACTATTTTTTTTAAATATTCAATTGCTGGATTGAATCTTTCGAGATGGTCTACATAGATTGGTAGTTTGTTTTTCTCAGATATTTTTACTAGTTCATCTGCCTGTTCAATTGTTGATGTAAAGGGTTTTTCAACAAGAACAGGTTTCATATTTTCTAAAAAATATTTTGCAATGGAATAATGGCTTTCTGTTGGGGTTGAAATCATAACTGAATCAACCAGGTTGACTATCTTTCTGTAATCTTTAAATTTTTCTAATTTATATGGTTTGCAGGCTGAATTTAAATTTTCATCATTGGTGTCTACTGCACAGGTTATTTCAATTTCTGGTATTGAATCAGCCACTCTTAAATGGTTTTTGCCCATTGAACCAGTTCCAATTATTCCA
>JAUWQW010000039.1 GCA_030610885.1 Candidatus Aminicenantota bacterium
ATAAAACTCTTTCCCAACAGTTCTTGAAATAATGTGGTAGTATGCAGGTTCCCCAAGAACTTTTAAACGTTTTACTCTTGCCATTTGATCTCCTCCTATAAATAATTAATCATTTATTGCTCTCTTTTTTTCTGACAAAACAACAATCTGACCTACTTATTATAATAAACTGAAATAACCATCTTTTCAACAAAAAAATAAAAAAAATTAAAATAAATTACCTGTCCCCCTTACCCTTTCCCTGGCCATCACCCATCAGAAAATCATAATGTGACACTCCTTTTAGTTTTGACATTTTCTTGTAGTTCATATCGCAGTCAAAAAGAGAGAGGTGATAATTCCCAGTATCTAGAGCATAAACAGTGTCATGGAACTGAAAGAATTTTATTCTACGACTGACATCCCCCGGTCCTTGCCCGATGGAGATCACCTTGCGCCAGAGCCTTTTCAGACGGTGTGAATAGGCATCACAGAACATCCTTTGTGTTGAAGACGATTGGGGATCAAAATGAAAAACCAGTACCTTGTCCGATAGGGCCAGCAGTTTGGGAATCGGCTGGACACCAATTTGATTGTCCAGTGTAACTTCCCTTTTCTTTGCAATTCTCAACGTGTATGTGGATGTTACTTCATCTAGCTCAACCGTGGGGGTGGATTTAGGCTTCTCTTTTGGGGCCTCTTTACAGCTGATCAATAAACTCAGCAACAGAACAAGGATGATGTTTAGTTTCTTCATCTCTATCCTCCAATAATTTTAAATAATTGAATGCAAAAAAACAAGACCTCCCCAGAATATTTAGTTTGAGGGGGACGGAGGATGACAATTTGACATTTTAAAAATCAATATTTATTTTTAGTGTTTTATATTACCTGTGATATTTTATACCCTTTATAATTGTAAATATCCTGTATAATTGCTCTAAAAAAATAATTCTAAAAAGATCATGAGAAAATGTCATATCGGAAAATGATAATTTGAAATCTATCCTATCATCAAGTATTTTTGAAAGCCCCACAAAACCTCCAATAAGAAAAACTACCCTACCTGAATAAAAAGAAATTTTATCAGACAAAAATTTTGCAAACCCTATTGAATTCATTTTCTTTCCATTTTCATCAAGAGCAATAACAAAATCTTTTACATTAAGGCTTTCAAGAATCATCTTTCCCTCTTTTTCCATCAATATATCTTCATTCTTTAATTTTATTTCCTTTAAATTTTTTATTTTGAAATCCACAAAAAAATTTATCTTTTTTGTAAAATTCTCTTCAAAAGGTTTTAGTTCTTTGAATTTCAGATTACCAATACATATCAACTCAATCTTTTTCATATTTTTTTATTTTATTGTAAAGAGATTTTCTTGAAATTCCTAAGATTTTTGATACTTTCACTTTATTCTTATATTTTCTCAAAAGATAATGTATGTACTCTTTTTCTAATTCATATAATTTTATTTCAGAATATTTATAAGTTTCAAAAAAAGCCTTTGAGTCTTTCAATAAATTATAAACATCCTCATCTTTTAATTCTTTTCCCAAAATCGAAACATTATTAATGAAATTTTCAATTTCCCTTATATTTCCTTTCCAATCATAAGATAGAATCAATTCAATGCTTTTTTCTTCCAAATTTACTTTCAAATTTCTTTTTTTTGCAAAATAGAAAATCAAGGGCAGAATATCTTCCTTTCTCTCTCTTAAAGGGGGAACATAAATTTCATATGATGAAATACGATAATAAAGGTCCTGTCTGAATGAGCCATCCCTGACCTTTTCTTCAATATCATGATCAGCAGAGAATATAAACCTCACATTAATATCTAATTCCTGATTTGCTCCTAAAGGGAAATATTTTTTTCTTTCTATAATTCTAAGTAATCTTGATTGTAAATTTAAACTCAAAAGATCAATCTGGTTCAGGAAAAGGATTCCATTTTCTGCTTTTTTCCATTTACCTTCATAATCTTTGTTTGCTCCTGTAAATGCCCCTTTTTTATAACCAAACCATTCGCTCTCAAGCAGATTTTCAGGTACATCGCCACAATTTAAATTTAAGATATTTTCAAACTTACTAATATTAAACAAATAATTTACCCAGAAATCCTTTCCTACACCTGTTTCACCATAAATTAGAATATTTGTGCCCAAATCTGCAATTCTATCTATCTTTTCTTTTATTTCTAAAGATTTTTTATCTTTAAAATCATTAAACAATGTAAAAATCATATCTTTTTGCATCCATCCATAACTTTTCAAGAGAATATTTTTCTCTGTTTTCATGAGAAAATACATTAACTATAAAATCAATATAATCCAATAATATCCAATCTGAACTCCTTTGCCCTTCAACACTGAAAGCTTTTAACTTAAGCTCTTTTTTCAACATTCTCTGAATTTCATCAGAAATAGCTTTATTCTGTATTGATGAATTGCCGTTGCAAATAACCATAAAATCAGTAAATTCACAAATTCCTTTTAATTTTAAAACAACAATTTGCTCACCCTTTTTATTTAATATTGCATGAACAACCTTTTTAACAGCAGGCGGGATTTTTGTCTTTTTCAAATCTTCATGTATAAACTTAAAATCATCAATTTCCATATAAATTATATTCCTCCATTATTTTTTTTATCTCTATTTGAACCAAATCCTCTATTGATTCAGAAGATTTTATCTTCTCCCTAATAAATGTTGATGATATGAATAACTTATCTGAATCATAAGAACAAATATAAACACATGGAGAATCAATTTGTTTACTAACATCAAAACATGCAGGTATGTTTTCTTCATTTAATAAATTTTGAATTATATGCCTGTGTTTTTTTTCTCTTAAAACAACAACAAATGAAGTAGATTTGAGTAAATTCTTATATTTTTTCCATGTTTTAATCTTTAAAAAGCCTTCACTTCCTGAAATAAAGAAAAAAATATCATCAGGATGATCCTTTTTTAATATTTCAATAGTATCAAATGTCCATGAAAATTTATTTCTTTTCATTTCTATATCACTTGGAACAAGGCTTGGGAAAGGCTCAAGAGCTTCACACAGCATTTTCCACCTGATTTCAGTACAAGCAACACTAGTCTCCTTTTTGTGTGGAGGATTTGCAGATAAAATATATAAAATTTTATTTAATTTAAACGCATCCAAAATCTTTAACCCAAGTTCTATGTGACCCTTATGTACAGGATCAAACGTTCCACCTAATAAACCAATTCTATTCTTCATTATAAAACTCAAAAAGTTTATTTTTAAATACACTTAAATTATCATTATTTAAAGCAGAAATTTCAACATATGCAATATCTCTTTTATTACAATATTCCCTAAGTTTATCAGCTTCTTTTCTATGCATTTCAGTTACAAGGTCATTTTTATTCCCAACCACAAAGTATTTTTTGTTTAAAAAATCAGTCTTATATGATTTTAATTCATTTTGTAAGACCTTAAATGTCTCAACAGGAGTATTTTTTGTGCAATCTGAAATATCAATCAAAAAAATCAAAACCCTATTTCTTTCTATATGTTTTAGGAAATCAATGCCCATTCCATCTCCCTTATGAGCTCCTTCTATAATTCCTGGAATATCTGCAACAACAAGACTCTCATATCCCATATATACAACACCCAAATTAGGAGATAAGGTTGTAAAAGGGTAATCTGCAATCTTAGGTTTAGCTTCACTTATTTTTGAAATCAAAGTAGATTTACCTGCATTTGGGAATCCCACAAGTCCAGCAAAAGCTATTAATTTTAATTCAAGAATTACTTTAATCTCTTCTCCTGGCTTCCCTTTTATAGCAATTCTTGGAGCCTGGTTTACAGAAGATTTAAAGTGAGTATTACCCCACCCTCCTTGTCCTCCTTTAGCAATCACAAGTCTCATATTATCATCTGAAAGATCAAACATCAATTTTTCATCAGGAAACGTCTTAACCACAGTACCTACTGGTACAAAGAGTATCTCTTCTTTTCCCTTTTTACCATTCTTATTTCTACCTTTTCCATTCTCTCCATGTTTTGATCTAATAATATTTCTATATTTAAAATAAATTAACGAATTATTTCCTTTTTTACTAACAAGAATAATATCACTACCATTACCACCGTCACCACCATTAGGTCCGCCTCTTTGAATAAATTTTTCCCTTCTAAAACTCACACATCCATTCCCACCTCTACCTGCAATAAAAGTAACTATTGTTCTATCTACAAACATCAATTAAATTTATTAAAATATATATTGAAATATCTCACGATTCAAGTAAATAATGGAAGAAATTTTAAGGGAAATCGGTTTTAGAATAAATAAAAAATTAATTAGGATCAACCTCTACAAATTTTTTGTTTTTTCTGTATACAAACCTAACATTACCTGATACTAATGCGAACAATGTATCATCTTTACCTTTTCCAACATTGTTACCAGGATTGAATTTTGTTCCTCTCTGTCTTATTATAATTGAGCCAGCATTTATTTTTTCCCCTCCGAATTTTTTTACACCAAGTCGCTTAGAAATGCTGTCACGGCCATTTTTTGCACTACCAGCTGATTTTTTATGAGCCATTATTGTTTCTCCTCTTTTTTCTCAGAAGTTTTTGCCTCTACCTTTTTCTCTACCTTTTTTGGTTTCAGTTCTATTTTCTCTATCTTAATTCTATGCAGGTTCTGTCTATGACCCTTTTTTCTCTTATATCCTTTTTTTGCTTTTTTCTTAAAAACAATAATTTTTGGGGCTTTGAATTCCTCAAGAAGCTTTGCTTTGATTATTCCATCTTTTACATAAGGTTGACCTATAATCAAATCCTTATTCTTAATTAATAGAACAGTGTTAAAAGTAACCCCATTCTGTTTTGTTATCATATTTTTGTCAATAAGCTCTACTTCAATAACATCACCTTCCTGCACTTTATATTGCTTACCACCAGTCTCAAGGATTGCAAACATTATATTTTACTCCTCTTTAAATTACAACAAATAATAACTTTATATATCATAAATACCAAATCAAGTCAATGTTCAAAAAAGCATTGCCATTTTTCAGAAATACAGAGAGCTTAACTAAGAGATATGTCCCTTTTTTTATTTAATACTGAATAAATAATCCTCGTTACTGTGGTGGCAGTTTCTTCAATAGCCCTGTTTGTAACATCAACAACAGGCCAGTTTTTGTTTTTGTAAACTCTCATACCGTAAAGCACCTCTTCTCTAACCCTGTCCAAATCTACATAATTGCTCATCTCAATATTTTTTAATTTCTGCCTTCTCTCCATCCGTATCAGTTTTAAACGATTGGGGTCTATTGTTAAAGCAACTATTTTTCTCTGATCAATTTTAAACAATTCTTCTGGAAGGCTAAAATCATTAATTACCGGGATATTCGCTACTTTCCAACCCCTGTAAGATAGATAAACACTTACAGGAGTTTTAGTAGTTCTGGACACACCTACTAAAACTATTTCTGCTAATTCAAGGGTTGAAACATTTAAGCCATCATCATGTTTTATTGTAAAATCCAAAGCCTCAATCCTTTTAAAGTAATCAGCATCTAATTGTTTGAACAATCCAGGTTTTGCCATCGGTGAAATTTCAAGAAACTCCGAAAGCCTCGATAAAATCGGGCCCATTATATCTACAGTTGGGACACTGTTTTTCCTCCCAAGTTCAGTAATTCTATCTCTAAAATCAGGAGATACAAAAGTGTAAACAACAACACCATTTACCTGTACAGCTTTTGCAATAATTTTTTCAATATCTTCAAATGAAAGTACATCTGAAAAGACTTTTAACATCACATCTGTTGAGCTAAATTGTGTGAGCGCAGCATTCACAACATTCTGACATAATTTTCCAGTAGCATCAGAAACAATAAAAACATAACGGGAAAATTTTTTCCCCCCATTTTTCTTCTTTATAACAGGAAAATCATTTTTAGTTTTCACACGGATATATTAGAAGAAACACCTAAGAAAATCAATAGCTCGAATTGACTCATTAAAAATCTATATGAAACAGGTATCGTTGCCTCATTAGAAAATCTACACGAAATTATACTAAAATGTTGATATATTGTATTCATAATTCTTCCTATTACTATATATTTATTTTCTCTTCAAGTAAACCATTTTAAATTCTTTACGTATCACGAAAATTAAGAAGCAAAAACAATAAAAAGGAGGTAAAAATAATGAATATTAAAAAAACATATTTTATTTTAAGTGTGGTTGTAATTTTCGTCTTCTCAGGCTTTGCCAAAACTGAGAAAAGTCTTTCAAAAAATCTAACATATCCGAAAGCTAGGACAGTAGATCAGGTTGATGATTATTTTGGAACCAAGGTTGCTGATCCATATCGATGGTTAGAAGAAAGTAATGACGAAGTGCGGAATTGGATTAATTCTCAAAATCAGGTTACTTTCTCCTATTTGAAAAAAATTCCCTACAGATCTTCAATAAAAAGAAGATTGAAAGAACTGGTAAATTATCCCCGATATTCATCTCCCTCAAAAGCCGGAGATTACTATTTCTTTTATAAAAATGACGGTTTGCAAAACCAATCGGTCATCTACATCCAAAAAGGACTTGACGGGAAACCCGAGGTTTTTTTGGATCCCAACACTCTCTCGAAAGATGGAACAGTCAGAGCTTATCTGGGAGGATTTTCTCAGGATTACAAATATGTGGCTTACATCCGTTCCGAAGGGGGTTCTGATTGGCATGAAATTCGAATAATGGAAATAGAAACCAAAAAGGAATTACCTGACCGGATTAAATGGGTTAAATTCTCAGGTGCCAGCTGGGATAAGGGTGGATTTTATTACAGTGGCTATCCCCAACCGGAAGAGGGCAAGCAATTAACGGCAAAGAATAGATTTCACAGATTGTTTTATCATAAATTAGGCGACCCTCAGGGAAAAGACCGGTTAATATACGAAGATCCCAAGCATCCCATGCGTTATTATTTTGCCCGGGTTACAGAAGATCATAAATTCCTGATCCTCAACTTAGCCGAGGGAACCCATGGATCTGAAGTTCACTATAAAGAGTTAACAGCAAAGAAATCGAAATTTAAACTCCTGTTTAAGGGTTTTGAATTTAATTATAGTGTAATTGATACGCTGGATGGAAAATTTTTAGTTCAGACTAATCAGGATGCCCCTAACCAAAAACTTATCCTAATCGATCCGGTAAGTAAAGAAACCAAGGACTTGATCCCGGAAGGACAGGAGGTTATGAGAGGAGCTGATATAGTTGGTGGAAAACTCTTTGTATCTTACCTTAAAGATGCTACTACCCGGATTTATAGGTATGATCTTAAGGGAAAAAACAGAGAGGAGATCAGTTTACCCGGTATTGGAACTGCATATGGCTTTGGTGGAAAAAAAACCGATGAGATTATTTTTTATACTTATACATCCTTTAATTATCCCCCAACAATATATAAGTATGAAATCAAAACCGGAAAATCGGAAGTTTTTAGAAAAACGGAAGTTACCTTTAATCCGGATAATTTTGTAGTAAAGCAAGTATTTTATGAGAGCAAAGATAAAACTAAGATTCCCATGTTTTTGATCTATAAAAAGGGTTTAAAAAGGGATGGCAAAAATCCTGTCTATCTGTATGCCTATGGCGGTTTTAATGCCAGTCTGACTCCCTATTTTAACAATACTCGAATTCTTTTACTGGAAAATGGATTTATTTTCGCCATGGCAAATCTTCGGGGAGGAGGTGAATATGGTGAAAAATGGCATGAAGCTGGAATGTTATTAAAAAAACAGAATGTTTTTGATGATTTTAATGCTGCTGCCGAATACCTGATAAATAATAAATACACCTGTAAAGATAAGATTGCCATTGCCGGAGCCTCCAATGGGGGATTATTGGTAGGAGCCTGTATGACACAGCGGCCGGATCTATTTAAGGTTGCTTTACCGACAGTAGGAGTAATGGATATGCTCAGGTACCATAAATTTACTGTAGGTTGGGGATGGGTTGTTGAATACGGTTCCAGTGATAAGGAAGAACATTTTAAAAATCTCTATTCCTATTCACCTTTGCATAACATTAAAGAGGGCGTTAATTACCCGGCAACTCTGGCAATTACTGCCGATCATGATGATCGGGTAGTTCCTGGCCACTCTTTTAAGTTTATTGCCAACCTGCAAAAAAATCACAAAGGGAATAATCCGGTTCTGATCAGAATTGAAACCAAATCCGGCCATGGTTCAAGCAACTTATCCAAAGGGATTGAAACCACCGCTGACATATATGTCTTTATGTTCCATAACCTGAAAGTAAAACCGATTTATAAAGATTAATTTAACCGTTAATCAAAAATAAAAAAGGACAAGTAACCAATCATTATTCCTTTGTTAAAGGCAAGGAGAGAAGAACCCTTTCAGGAGTCATTGGAGTAATGTATCCAGGATCAGTATTCGGATCAAATGCCTTCATAGCATCCAGTATGGCGAACCATGCGCCTATACCATACATGAACGGAGGTTCTCCTACAGCTTTCGAGCCTGAGAGTCCAACATAGGGATCCTTAGGCTCAAGGAATTCAACATTGACTTTATCAGGCGCAAAGTAAATATCAGGAATCTTGTATGTTGACATAGAATCAGAGACCAGTCTACTTGATCCTTTATCATAGACAAGTTCCTCAATTGTCACCAATCCTATTCCCTGGAGCAATCCTCCTTCGATCTGCCCAATATCTACAAGAGGGTTAATACTTATTCCACAATCGTGTACAATATCAACCCCATCAATGTGGTATGTACCACGAAGACAGTCAACTGTAACCTCTGTTACTGCAGTTCCAGCAACATGGTATGCAAAGGGTTCGCCCTTCTCGGTATTTTTGTCAAAGAATATTCCTGGTGTTGCGTAGTGTGCCTGGCTTGAGAGACTCACACGCCTTATGTATGTTTCATTCACCAGCTTCTCCCAGGAAATCTCTGTTCTTTTACCATTTAATAAAACATAACCTTCTACAAGCTCAATCCTGTCATCCTCAGAAGATTTCAGGAGTTCCTTAGCTACTTCCAGAAGTCGTTTGCGGATGTTCTCGCAAGCTATCTTTGTAGCATTACCGTTCATATCAGCACCAGTACTCGCTGCAGTTGGAGATGTGTTTGCAGATCTTGTGGTATTGGTGGTTTCCACTCTTGTTTTGGAAACATCCACAGAAAAGACACTAGCTGCGATCTGCCTTATTTTCGAGTTTACCCCTTGACCCATCTCAATTGCTCCTGTGCTTATACCAATGCTTCCATCTGTATAAACATGAACAAGAGCATTGGCCTGGTTCAGGAATGTGTTTGTAAAGGAGATCCCGAAACATTGTGGCATAAGAGAAAGCCCTTTCTTTAGAAACTTATGGTTCCGATTAAACTCCATGATCCTGTTCCTTGTTTCATCTACATTGAACATCTCATAGACTTTCTTCCATGATCTACGCACTTCGTCACCCCTGTATTCCATTCCATAAGGAAAATAATCTCCTGTGTTGAGAAGATTTGTCTCCTGAATCACTGATGGTTTAACACCTGTTTTTTTTGAAGCTGCGCATATAGCTGCTTCCAGCACGAACATAGCCTGAGGAGCTCCAAATCCCCTGAATGCTGTGTTTGGTGCGATGTTGGTCTTGCAACAATAACCAGTAGCCTTTACATTTGGTATGAAATAGCTGTTAGTGCAGTGGAAGAGAGTCCTTTCAAGAATGGCAGTAGAGAGATCAGAAGCTGCTCCTCCGTTCTGAAAGTAGTTCACTTCCCAGGCGAGTATTTTTCCTTCTTTGTTCATACCTATTTTAAAATCAGATGAGTAAGGGTGGCGCTTTCCAGTGAAAATCATATCTTCACGCATGGAGAGAACAAGCTTCACAGGCTTTCCAAGATGCTGTGTTGCAAGAGCACATATAACAGCCCAGGGTGTTGCCTGATCCTCTTTACCTCCAAAAGCTCCTCCTAACCGTGTTACATTCACTTCAACCATATGTATGGGGATACCAAGGACCCTTGCAGCAATCTTCTGGACAAAAGATGGACCCTGTGTGGAAGAGTATATACAGATTGCATCTCCCTCAGCAGGTACAGCCATAGCACACTGGGTTTCCAGGTACACGTGTTCTTGCCCACCTGTTTCAGCAGTACCCTTTACAATAACATCACAAGAAGCCCACGCAGAATCAACATCTCCTACAGAGAACGTCCTTGAAGGAGCTATCAGATTTCCAAGTTTGAACGCTTCGCGAGCATTAGTAACAGCAGGAAGCTCTTCTATGTTCAGATCAATAAGCTTTACACCCTGTCTGGCTAATATGGGAGATTCAGCAACAACAATTGCAACTGGCTCACCTATAAAGTGAACAATATCCTCAGCCAGAAGCTGTTCGTCCATAATTATGTTACCTATCTGGTTCTCACCCGGAATGTCCTTAGCAAAGAGTACTGCATGAACTCCAGGATGATCCAGTGCCTTTTCTGCCTTTATTGAAACAATTCTCCCATGGGCAACAGGAGAAACAAGAACTGCTGCGTGGAGCATACCTTCTGGTTCTGGAAGATCACCCGTGAATATCGATTTTCCCTGAACGTGAAGCTCTGCATCAAAATGTTTCATAACAACCCTTTTTTACTCATAAGATGAGCATATATAAATTGCTTTAAGAGAACAGTTTTATACTGAGCAGAACCTCTGACATCACTGATTGGGGACACCTCTATGGCAGCGATCTCAGCAGCTTTATCAATTACCTGTTTGTGGAGTTTTTTTTCAGACAGGTATTCACATGTTCTCCTCAAGAGCATTGGAACAGGCGCAACCCCGCCTGCAGAGATTCGAATCTCCCTGATTATTCCCTCTTCCTCACGAAACAGGATTGCAGAATTTACACTTGCTATGTCCAGGTATCTACGTTTTGCAACCTTTTCAAAATTGAATCGATCTCCCGGGTTTGGTATAGGGAAGAAGAGTGAATCAAGTATTTCTGTGCCCTTTATATCCAGCTTTTTATAGCCCAGGAAAAATTTTTCAAGAGGAACTCTCCTTTGTTTAGTGCCATTGTTGAGCACAACAGAAGCCCCTAGTGCAAGAAAGATGATTGTCATGTCTCCTATGGGTGAGGCATTAATAATATTACCACCAAGTGTAGCTCTGTTCCTGATCGGTGTTGAGGAAACCAGACCAAGAGTTTTAAATAGAGAGGGAATCAATCCTCTTATAACATCCGATCTCCGGATCTGTTCAATTGTAACAGTAGCACCAATATGGCAATGTTTATCTTTGACATGAATAAAATTCATTTCTGGTCTATTTGAGAGGAACACTAGCTTCTTATACCTTAGTTCTTCTGCCTTCTGTATGTACAAATCTGTCCCTCCAGCTACCAGTACTCCTTTGTCCAGAGATGACTGCTGCGTTTCCAAGCAATAGGGCTCGAAATCCTTGAGGTTTCTGGGGACTTCCAGGAAATAGTCAGGCAAAAAGTGTAATTTGACCAGCAGGGCTACTCTTTCCTCTGGTAAGGAAGTGTTTCTCAGCTCATCCCCAGAAAAAACTTCACATAAGTCCTGAATCGCCCTCTTAATGGATTGGTATCCCGTACAACGACAGATATTACCACTCAATGCCTCAATTCCCGCTTCCATGGAAAGCTCTGCTGTGTTCAAAAAGAACCCTGTAATAGAGATTATCATGCCCGGGGTACAAAAGCCACACTGAGATGCGACTCGATCAAAGAAGGCTCTTTGTATCGGTGTAAGGCCATCAGACCTATTGAGTCCTTCTATTGTGACAACATGACACCCCTGTATCTCTCCAAGTGTAAGGAGGCAGGAATTTACAGCATTGTATATAATCCCATTTTTCACAGGTCTACCCAGAAGGACCATGCAGGCTCCGCAGTCACCCTCCCTGCAGCCCTCCTTAGTACCAGTCAAGCTTGTCTGTTCCCGTATAAAGTCCAGCACAAGAGTACCGGATGAGCGATCAGACTGTATCTTTTTGTTGTTCAGAAAGAAGCCAATCATATAAGGCTCACATCGCTCATATGGGCAATATATATATGTGAGGTGCATGCTTTCCATACAAAAAGAATTGAAATAATAGAAAAATTGTTTTTGTTCACATAGATATATTAAAGAAAATATCCAAAAAAATCAATAAATTATAAATATGACTATTATAGGAATAAACATAGCTGCAATAAAAATAAGGTCAAATAAATATAATCTTATTGGTATTTTTATCTCAGGAATATCTATTTTTTTGCCTTTGTATGATAGATCATTCAATATTCTATTCATTACTTTGTTGGCAAAAAAGAACGATGGAGAAGTTACACTAAAATAGAGAGAAACATCATCAATGTTTTTTGCAAATACAACTTTATATAAACTCCCTTTTTTCAGGTTCTTCTTTATCACATAAAAAATATATGGCTTCTTAGAGTCAGATCTTAGCTTATATAATAGATTTTTATTTTTCCTTGGTAATTCAAATATATTTGTTTCAGGTTTAATAGCTATCTTAATAAAAATCCCATATTTCTTGAGAGAGTAAACATTCCAATTATTACTTTCATATAATTGTACTTTAAAATTTGACGGGACATTTGTTTCAATATTATTCCATTTCAATGATTCATACTTTGATATTCCTTCCCCAAAAACAAAAAAATAAAATTTCAAATATATAATTTAACTAAATTGCTAAATCATATTATACCTTTAACCTATCCTTAAATGGAAGGAAAGTCATAAAATCAGCATGATGAACAATGTATGCTTCAGTTGATCTTTTAACTAAGTCACCTTCCTTTGCATGTGTGGCAATAATATGGCAAACCTCAGGAGGAAGTCCACATTTTTCTGCAAGAGAAACACCTGAAAAAGGATGCCTTAAATATTTTCCGTACGTACCTTGAACCAGTTTTTTGTCTTTCATATCATATTCCAGAAGTTTTCCGACATCTGCTAATATTGCACCTGAAATTAAAACATCCATATTCACAGGTAAGTCGTCCTTAAAAAAATAATTTATCTTCTCCCCGCACTCCTTTGCAATATGAACCACTGCTCTTTTATGTGTCATAAAGCTAACCTTTAAATCTGGAACTAAAAGGGTAAAGGGTATGGTCTTCAAATCTTCAACACTTAATACACTCGATTCTAAGGCAAGTGCCCATGTGTTTGCTGTTTTTTCTCTCAAATCTTTACCCCTTATCCATTCTAATTCAGGCCATAAATCTTTTACTCTATCAATCATTTTATTTCCTCCTTAAATTTGTTTTTTTCCTTCCTTCCACCAATTCAAAGTCAGATCTTTTCCATCATACATAGCATAACTGAACTCATTTATCCAGTCTCCGCAATTTATGTATACTTTCCCATCCAGTTCTTTTATTATAGGACAATGAAGATGACCCAGAATCACATAATCAAATCCTTGATCAAATTTCTTTTTTGCAAATTCATAATACTCCTTAATCCACAATGACTTATCGATTTTTGCAAATTTTCTACTTGAACCTGAGACCCATTTCGCAATTTGCATTCCCAAATCAGCAGGAATAAAGGTTTTATATAAAAAAACAGACATAGGGTTTCTTATTATTCTTTTCATACCTCTATATTTTTTATCCTTTTTTGCATAACCATCTCCATGAGCTACAAAAAAACTCTTTGAACCAATATCAAACTCCCTGTGTTCATCATAACATTTCATACCAATTTCCTCTTCAAGGTACTTTCCAACATAAAAATCATGATTCCCAGTTATAAAATTTATTTTTACTCCAGAATCAACCAATTGCCTGAATTTATATAAGATCGGGAACCAATATTTTGGAATAACATGATGCCATTCAAACCAGAAATCAAACAAATCTCCCAATATATAAAGCTCTTCTGTATTATCTTTTATATAATCAATAAAACTAAGAAGTTTCTTCTTTTTTCTTGTTTCAAGTTCATCTTCTTTAAAAGAAAGGTGTGCATCTGATATAAAATATATATTTTTCACATAAATATTTTTACTTTTTAACAAGATTTTGTCAAGCATTACAGACTATGCTAAGATTTTATTAATTAAGGGGATTTTTTTTAATTTGTCCGACATATATTGCATGATGATTATTTTTAGAATAAGATTAGAAAAAATGGAGGAACTATGAAAAATTTAAAGATTTTATCTATTATTGTTTTTACTCTTTTTATTATCACAAATGTATCAATGGCAAAAAAACATAATGAGAAACCATTGATTCAAATGGCAATTCTACTTGATACAAGTGGCAGCATGCAGGGATTAATAGAACAGGCAAAAACTCAATTATGGAAAATAGTAAATGAAATGGCTCTGGCAAAGCAGAAAAACAGAAGTCCGAGATTAGAAATTGCTATTTATGAATATGGGAAAAGTTCGATTCCAGCCTCAGAAGGATATATGCGTATGATAGTTCCATTATCAGAAGATCTGGACCAAATTTCAGATGAATTGTTCAAATTGAGAACAAATGGTGGAAGCGAGTACTGCGGACAGGTTATTCAAAAATCTGTTGAAAATTTAAAATGGAACAGAAAAAACAATGTATTAAAAGTGATATTTATCGCAGGGAATGAACCATTTACTCAGGGTAGAGTTGATTACAGAATGTCCTGCAAAAATGCAATATCAAAAGGAATCATTGTTAATACTATTTTTTGCGGAAACTATCAAACAGGAATAAGAACAAATTGGAAAGATGGAGCTGATCTTGCTGATGGGAAATATATGAATATTGATCATAACCAGAGAATAGTACATATAAAAGCCCCTCAGGATAAAGAGATAGTTAAGCTTGGAATGGAATTAAATAAAACATATATTGGATATGGAAAAGCAGGTAAAATAAAAAAGGAGAGACAGAAAAAGCAGGATATGAATGCAATGACTGTGAATGAAGAGGTTATGGTTCAGAGATCTGTAACCAAATCTTCAAAGCAATATTCAAATACAGGATGGGATCTGGTTGATGCAGTAAAAGAGGGGAAAATAAAAGTAGAAGATATGAAACATGAAGAACTACCCTCTGAGATGAAAAAATTAAATAAAAAAGAGAGAAAAGGATATATCGATAAAAAGAGAAGAGAGAGAGAAGAAATTCAAAAAAGAATTAATGAATTAAAAAAGGACAGGGATAAATATGTTTCAGAAAAGAGAAAAAAAATTATTGATGATAATACTATTGATACTGCAATGATCAAAGCAATTAGAGAACAGGCTGAAAAGAAAAACTTTAAATTTAAGAAATAACTTATTTAAATTTACAAACAGGTTTATTTGAAGACAATATTTAAAAGGAGATCAATCATGAATAAATTAAAAACATTCAAAGGGGTTTTAATTGTAATCCTTATTTTTGGTTTTGCATGTTCAATATATAGTGATGGTTTTATTGTAATACCAAAGCCACCCATACCACATCCACGTCCATGGCCAAGATTCAATCCATTCCCTCTTGAGGTAAAATATCATAAAGTAAATGTTAAAATTGAAGGCCAGGTTGCAACAACTTACATTGATCAGGTTTTTTATAACCCTTCAAGAAGACGCCTGGAAGGTTATTACCTCTTCCCTATCCCCCACAATGCTTTTATAAAAAATTTCAGTATATTTGTAAATGGAAAAGAACTTTCTGCAGAACTCCTTGATTCTAAAAAAGCAAGGAAAATTTACGAAGATATTGTAAGAAAAATGCGAGATCCTGCACTTCTTGAATACAGTGGAGAAGGTGTATTTAAGGTGCGAATATATCCAATAGAGCCATATTCAGAAAAGAGAGTTAAAATGTCATACACAGAAATATTAAATAAAGATAATAATACTTTTGAATACCTGTATCCATTAAACACAGAAAAATTCTCTGCAAAACCATTAAAAAATGTTAGTATAAATGTTGAGATAAAATCAGATCAAAGTATAAAAAATATCTATTGTCCTACACATAAAGTAGAAATCACCAGAAAAAACAAACATAAAGCAATAATAGGTTATGAAGAAAAAGATATAAAACCAGAAATTGATTTTAAGCTCTATTATGATACAAATAAAAGAGATTTAGGATTTTCTCTTACATCCTATAAAAAAAGAGGAGAGCATGGCTTCTTTTTCCTTAGCATCAGCCCTGGTTTTGTAACAAAAGTAGATAGAATTATTGAAAAAGATATTACATTTGTAATTGATACCTCTGGAAGCATGGCAGGCAAAAAGCTAAATCAAGCAAAATCAGCACTCTTATTCTGTATTGAAAACCTTAATAAAGGTGATGGTTTTGACATCATCAGATTTTCAACTGAAGCAGAGGCTCTATTTGAAAATCTAAGACCTGCTAATAAAATCAATCTTAAAAAGGCAAGAGACTTTATAGAAAATTTAAGGGCAATTGGAGGAACAAATATAGATGAGGCTTTGAGTTTAGCTTTGAACATGAAAAAAAGAGAAGCAAGGCCCCATATAATTATCTTCCTTACAGATGGGAAACCCACAATAGGTGAAACAAATGAAGGTATACTTTTAAAAAAGATCAAAACAGAAAATATTTCAAATGCAAGGATTTTTACTTTTGGTATTGGTAATGAAATAAATACACATTTACTTGACAAGATAACTAAATACACAAAAGCATACAGGACATACATCTCTACTGACGAGGATATTGAAATCAAGGTGTCAAATTTTTATAAAAAGGTGCAATCTCCTGTTCTAACAAACCTAAAATTGAATTTTAGTAAAAACATAAGGGTTTCAAAAATGTACCCAAAAAATCTTCCTGATTTGTTTAAAGGATCATCCATCTCTATTCTCGGCCGTTATAAAGATTCAGGGAAAACCAGGATAATACTGGAAGGTAAGATTGATAATAAAAAAAGGAAATTTGAATATTCTGGGAATTTTAAGGGCTCTGAACTAAATCCATCTTACAGTTTTATTCCTACTTTATGGGCATCAAGGCGAATCGGCTTTCTATTAGATTCCATAAGACTTTATGGAAAAAGTAAAGAACTTGTTGATGAAGTTACTCAACTTGCACGTACATATGGTATTATTACGCCCTATACAAGTTATTTAATTGTTGAAGATGAAAAATCAAGGGTAAGAGGAGGAGAAATTCGGCCAATGGACCAGACTCTTGGAGGTATTTATGGACATGATCTCAATTTTGAGAAGAAAAATAAAGAGGAATTTTCGAATCTTAGCTTAAAATCAGGCTCTCCTGGCATACGAGTAAGCAAAGAAGTCCAGGAATTGAACAGGGCATCAAGTTATATACAGACAAAACAGGGTCAATCGCGACTTTTATATAAAGATAAAGAGGGAAAAACTCAAAATTTATCCCAGCAGACAAAAAATATCCAGGGCAGAGCATTTTACAATACAGGAACATTCTGGGTGGACTCACAGATTCAAGCTCAAAAAAATCAGCAAACAAACCGGATCAAATTCGCAAGCATGGAATATTTCAAGCTATTGAGAAAAGAGCCAATGTCAGCTAAATTTTTAGCTTTGGGGAAAAATATACGTTTTGTTCTTAATAACTCTATATACGAAATCTTTGAGTAATTTAGAATAATACTAAATCATTCTTCTTTTAGATGATTGATTGTCTGTATTGCAATCTTTAGAAACACTCCTTTTAATTCAGGCAATATTCTTTCCCAGGAATGAAGAAGATCCTGTTCTATATTTTTACTTTTATAACAAAAATTCTCACTAATACAATACCCGGAATTTGCTAAAAGGAAAAACCTATATTCAATAGTTCCGGGCTGACACTTTAAAAGAAAATAATTTATGTCCGGATATGTGCAAATAACATCTTCTTTTATAAAAGCCGATAAGGATGGCTTCACTCTTTTTATACTGGATTCTATATTATTGTATTTATTACTTTTAATTGACTCTTGCCTGAGTTCTTCAAAATTATTGTTCAATTTTAATGATACTGACAGGGCTTCTTCATAGAGTTTTTCTATATCATTTGATGGGACATATTTTTTGTAATTTTCCAGTTTTACGTTTAAAGAATCCACAATTTCCCAATTCGATCTCTTTAGACCTGGTTCCACAGTTCTTGTGTATGATATTTTTCTCCTTGGTTCATCAATTCTCTTTTTTGATTTTTCTATCTTTTCATCTGAGTGCCGTTCTTTTAAATGACCCTCTAATTTGCTTTTTGCAGGCGGGGCAATTGCTCCTTTTTGAGATTTCTCTTCACCTATTTTTTCTACATAAATATAATCAAACGATTCTTTATCCTTTAATTTTTCATCTTGTATAGCTTTAGTTCTAGGTTCATGTTCTTTAATTTCCTTTTCATTAGATTTAATCTCTAAATTTTTATTCTCAATTCCCATTTTTTTACTAATAGTAACATCTTTTATATCTTTTTTTTGAATCTCACCCTTTTCAGTTAAAATCAATTGCTTCGAAGTTTCAGGTATTACATTGGATCTATAGAACATAAATATTGAAAGAACAACAATAAGTATACTTGCAGCCAGAGCCATAGGGTGAAAAATATGATATTTTCTTGTACTCTTTTTTTCAATTAAATGACTGGTCATCAGAAAAATCTTGTAACATTTATCACAGCAAGATAGATGTTTCATTATTCCATCTCTTCTTTTACCTTTAATTCTCCTGTCAATAAGAGCAGCAATTTCTTCAAAAGAGGGACAATCCCTTTTTTCTAAATTCAAAATATTCTTTGACAATACACTTCCAATTGTTCTATCATCAATATATGAGTTATGTGTACTACCCTTTTTCATATTTTACTCCCTGTAATACTTTTGTCGGACAAAAGGCAATTTTATCTACATTAAAACAAATCATAGCTACTTATTCCCTCTTGTTTCATAATATATCGACATCTTTCCATAACCTTTTTTATTCTCTTATACACAGCCTTTTTACTAATCCTCAGTATATTTGATATTTGTTCAACTTTTTTTGGCTCTTGTTCTCCTTCAGGAAGAAATCTCATTCTCAGAATTAGAGAATCTTCTCCTTTCAATTCCAAAATAATCGTTCTTAAGATATCACCTATTTTATCTATACGCTCTTTTTCAACAAAGATCTCCTCTGGATTACTTTTATAATCAGGTAAAATAGAATCATCTTCATTTCGTGAAACCTCAGCTCTGTAAATATTATTATGCCTTACTTTACCCCTTATTTTTTCAATAATTGCTTCAATTTCCTCAAAAGATTCAGAAATACCTTTACTTGACTTTAACTCTTTATAAACTTCAGAAACAGGTATCCCCTGGACAAAAACCATTTCATAAATGTGCTTACCAAGAATTCCATGATTTTTTGCCCTCTCTTTTTTGCGATCCCTACCCCTCTTTTTCCTCATCAAATCTACTGCCTGGTTGGAGATTATAATTGTTAAATATGTGGTTAACTTAGCATGTCCCCTGTAATTGCGTAAAACCTGAAAATCATCCTTTTCTAATCTGTCCAGAACATGGTTTGATAGTTCTAAAGCTTCATTTTCAATATGTATTGGGTGATTTATTCCAGATAGACTCATTATCTGGAGCTTTATAACACGAAAACATTGTTTTTCTATGAATGTAAGATGCTCATTGATAATTTTTTTAAAATATAAAGCATTTTTTTTATTTGATAAACTTTTTAGCTCTTTTTTTTCTTTTATGAAAGTAATATTTTTATCTTTCATTTAAAAGGCTAACCTAATTTTTTATGGCTTTTAAATTAAGAATTAATCTTCCTCAGTATCTCTTCCTGGTTCTCTTCCTTTTTTAATTTTGTAAAAATCTCAGGCCATTTTTCCTGTACATCAAGAATAAAATCAATCACTTCTCTCACAGCGCCTCTTCCCCCATACCTTTTAGCTATATAATGAGAAATTCTTTTTATCAGAGGATGTGCATCTCCAACTGCTGCAGAAAAGCCTACCATTCCCATAACCTCAGCATCTCCAATATCATCACCTATATATGCAACTTCATCTTTCTTTAGATCATATTTCTCCAACAATTCAAAAAAGGGAATTGCTTTATTTGATATTCCTTCATAATAATCATCAATTTGGAGCTCTGCAGCTCTATTTCTTACCACCTCGGATGATTTTCCCGTAATTATAGCAGTCTTTATACCAGCAAGCCCAAGAAAAATTATCCCTGCTCCATCTTTTACATCAAAAGATTTAATTACTTTTCCATCAGGAAGGACAAAGAACCTTCCATCAGAAAGGGTGCCATCAACATCCATTATTATTAATTTAATCTTCTTTGCAAGCTCTTTTTGATCCATTATATCATCTCCGTCCTCCACAAATCATGCAAATGTAAAAACCCTTTCAATACATTATTATCTTTTACAACTAATGAAGTAACTAAATTTTCTTCCATTACTTTTAAAGCTTCGACTGCTAGTTTATTTTCTTCAATGTATAAAGGGTTTGATGTCATACATTCTCTTGCAATAACATTGTTAAAATTAATTCCCTTTAATAATTGTCTTCTCAAATCACCATCAGTGATTATTCCCACAACATTGTTGCTATTATTTACAATAATTGCCACCCCAAATTTCTTTTTATCTATAATACTTACTACATCTATCATTTTTGCACAATCTTTTGCAACAGGTAATTCATCACCAATGTGCATAAGGTGCTTTACTTTTAATAACTTCTTTCCAATTGAGCCACCTGGGTGATAGTATCTGAAATCTTCTTCGCTGAATCCTTTTTTCTCCATTAAAGCAATAGAAATGGCATCTCCAACAGCAAGAGTAACGGTTGTAGAAGCTGTAGGAACAAGTCCAATAGGGCAAGCCTCTTTTTCTACACCACAATCAAGAAAAATGTCACTTAAGTTGGCAAGTGTTGATTCTGAAACTCCAACAAGAGACACTAATTTAGCTCCAATTCTTCTTATATAATCAATCAATCTAATAACTTCCGAAGTCTCTCCACTATAAGAAAGTGCTAAAACAGTGTCATCACTGTTTATTATCCCTATATCTCCATGCACAGCCTCTGATGGATGCAAAAATGTAGAAGGGGTTCCTGTGGAAGTTAGTGTGGCAGAAATTTTCTTGCCAATTATACCTGATTTTCCCATTCCAGTTACAACAACTCTTCCTTTAGTTTGAAATAAAATTTCAACAAACTCTTCAAATTTCTTATCAACTCTATTTATAAACTTTTCAATGGCTTTTGCCTCTATGTCAAGAACTTTCTTTCCAGTCTCAATCATGTTCATAAGTTTATATTATATAATCTTTTTAACCTAATTAACAGAGTTTTCAAATTTTTTATATTCATAGAGTTACTCCCATCAGACAGAGCTTCTGAAGGATTCGGGTGAACCTCTATAAAAACTCCATTTGCTCCAGACACAACTCCCGATGATGCAATTAAAGGTATAAATTGGGGATCACCTCCTGAAACTGACCCTGCACCTGTGGGTCTTTGAACTGAATGAGTTGCATCAATAATAACAGGAAGCCCTGTTTTTTTCATTATTGGAATATTTCGAAAATCAACTACAAGGTTTCTATACCCAAAAAAAGTTCCCCTTTCAGTTAACATTATTTTTTTATTACCAGTAGATTCAATCTTATCTTTTACAAGAAACATATCTTCAGGAGACATAAATTGCCCCTTTTTTACATTTATAACAAGACCCGTTTCCCCAGCAGCAAGAAGTAAATCTGTCTGCCTGCAAAGAAAAGCAGGTATTTGAATAACTGAGAGAACTTCTGAAACAATCTCAGCCTGCCATGGTTCATGAATATCAGATAGAACGGGCAATTTGAATTCATTCTTTACTCTTTTTAAAATCTTTAAGCCTTTGTCTATACCAGGTCCTCTAAATGATTTTAAAGATGACCTGTTTGCCTTATCAAAAGAGGCTTTAAATATCACAGTAATATCAATTTCATGAACAATCTCTTTTACCTTTTCTGCAATTTCCAAAGTGATTTTTTCATTCTCAATTACACAAGGGCCAAGTATAAAGAAGAGTCTATCTTCCCTTATTTTGACATCATCAATACTAAAAAAATCAATCATTATATAATTTTATCAATTAAGTAAAAATAGAGCAAATCTAATCTTCATGCTCATTCATTAGATCCTCTAATTCCATAGTTGTCATTAAAATCTCTCTTTTGTTCTTTGTATCTGGAGTTGAAACAACTTGCTTGAATTCTAATTGATCAATCAAACGACCCGCTCTTGCATATCCTATGCTAAGTCTCCTCTGGAGAAATGATGCAGAAGCCTGTCCAGTAGTTACTATTAATTCTGCGGCATCAAAAAACAAAGGATCAAGATCATCTTTGTTAATATCTATATCTTTTTTTGGTAAAGATTTTATAACCTGAGTATCATATTCGGGTTTATACAACTTTGAAAGATAATTTACAACCCTAAAAGCTTCTTCTACTGATACATAAGCACAATGAAGTCTTATAAGTGAAGCAGTTTTTGGAGGTAAGAAAAGCATATCTCCATCACCTAATAATTTTTCTGCTCCTATTACATCAATTATTGTTCTTGAATCAAATTTTGAAGGAACTGCCAATGCAATCCTTGATGGGAAATTATTTTTTATGGTTCCAGTTATAACATCTATTGATGGTCTTTGAGTTGCAAGTATCAGATGAATCCCTACTGCTCTTGCTTTATGAGCAATTTTTGCAATATTACCCTCAATTTCCCTTGAGCGTTCCATCATTAAATCAGCAAATTCATCAATAATGATCACAATATATGGTATTTTTTCCTTATTATCAAGTTTATCAATAGTTTCATCTCCGGATTGTTTCATTAACTCAAGCTTTACATTATATTGTTCAACATTTCTTACATGTAACAATGCCAATTTTTTATATCTTATTTCCATTTCAAACACAGCCCAGTCAAGAGCATTCTTAGCAAATTTCATGTCAGTAACCACTGGAGTTAAAAGATGAGGCAAAGAACTGTAAATAGCAAGCTCCACTTTTTTAGGATCAATTAAAACCAATTTAACCTCATCTGGAGATGATTTGTAAAGTATGCTCAAAATTATTGAATGAACAGCAACACTTTTTCCACTTCCAGTTGCACCAGCTATGATCAAATGAGGCATATCCCTTAAATCAGAGACAAATATCTCACCTGCTTTTGTTTTCCCAAGAGCAATTGTAAGAGGAGAACGAGACTGATTATATTCAGAAGATTCAAGGATCTCTCTTAAATGTATAATTTCCCTCTTTTTATTAGGAATTTCAATCCCAATTACTTTTTTACCCAGGATTCTTTCAATCCTAACATATTGTGCTTTAACAGCAAGAGCAAGATCTTCAGATAAATTCGTAACATCTCTCACCTTAACGCCAATATCAGGAGAAAATTCATAAGTTGTTATAACTGGGCCTGGAGTATATTCAACTATCTCACCTTTGATTTTAAATTCATTCAATCTTTGAGACAATTCTCTTTTTTTATCTTCAAGCTCCTTAAAATCAATCTGGCTTTTTTCAGTAGTTGCATCAAGGTAGGTTATTGGAGGAGGCTTATATTTAACTTTATTTACAAATTCACCTTGAACATCTGAAAATAGAGACCTCTCTTCAGGAATTCCTATTGGCTTTCTAATTATTTTTTTCCTCTCTTTTTTAAATCTATAAGTTTCATCTTCTATACCCGGGCTACGGGCTTCTTCTCTATATTTCTGCTGAACTTTTTTTAGTCTTCTATTCTTCTTATATATATTTAATCTCATTTTGATAAATTTTTTGATTAAATTGAACAGAAATTCAAAAAATTTCAATGAAAATTTTATTACTTTACTTAATGAAAATTTAGCAATAAGAGTAAGCGAAATTATAATTAGTACACAAGATAATAAAACAGATAAAAAATCCCCAATTTGACCTTTTAAAAAATCATTAATAAAAAATCCAACAATTCCACCTGTCTTAATTTCAATCCCATTTATTTTTACAAGTGGTTTTACATATGCAAAGAAAGATGAAAAAGAAATTAAAAGTAGAAGATATCCAAAAGTTTTTGTTATTATACTCTTGATTCTCCGGTTAAAGAAAAAAAAAGCAGAAAGAAAAATTAGATAAAAAATAATAATATAAGAAGAATTTCCAAAAAGAGTGAATGAAATGGCTGATACTTCAGCTCCGATCTTTCCACTATAATTTCTTACAACACTATCTTTAAAAGAATTCTCGAAAAAACTTGGGTCATTAGGATTATAGCCAATTAAACTGAAAATAAGAAAAATTGAAGCAAATAATAATACTATTGCAATTATTTCATTCTTTAAATTAAGTTCTGTAGAATTATTTGATTCTTTTATACCTTGTCTCATTCTTTGAAAAAGTATAATTGTAATAAGATATTTTGTCAAGACAGCGAATTGACTCATTAAAAATCTATATGAAACAGGTATCGTTGCCTCATTAGAAAATCTACACGAAATTATACTAAAATGTTGATATATTGTATTCATAATTCTTCCTATTACTATATATTTGTTTTCTTTTCAAGTAAAC
>JAUWQW010000066.1 GCA_030610885.1 Candidatus Aminicenantota bacterium
CAGCAAAATTATAAGGATAAGTATATACTCTTTTTCACGATTTTGAACTGTTTTTCTCTTTTTCTGGGATATTTTCATTATTTTTTTATTTTTATCTGAAAGATGTGAATTTTAATGTTATATAACATTAAAATTAATTCATTCTTACATCAATTACTTGACAATCAATAATAATTTCTTTAATATTTCATCAGGATGAAAAGGGATTTTCCTGTTGTGTGTTTAAAAATAGTGCTAAGAGCAAATATAATTTTATTAGAAAATATTTAAGGAGGATAAAATGTCAGTTATTTTTGATAATAAAAGATCTTTTTCTTACCAGGAACCCCCATTTAATAATACTATTTTAACTTCTAATATTATCAATGTAATATTGAAAATAGAAAGAAATGAAGAATTAAAACCAGGCGATATATTAGCAATTAAGGATGCACAAAAATTATTGGCCAAAATTATTGAAGGCTCAAGGCTAGTAGAAAATAAAATGGTTTCTAATATGACATATTCAATTGATGAAGGAATATCTACTTTCGATTATGCGCTTATGACTATTGAATCTTTAAAAATTTTGGATAGTAAGCTACAAATGTTAACTGAATTCTTTCAAACTATAAGTCAAGATTTAGAAAATTTGATCAATAAGAAATACAATACGGATAAAATAAAGTTTCTTAAGGAATTTTTTTTGGAATTAAGCAACTCATTTAAAACTGAAATCATGAACAAATATTTAAAGACACCCACAAAATTAAAACAAATTTAATGGCAGAAGGACTTATTTGCGAAACAGTAGCTGATTTAGAAAAATATATAATAGAAATTGTTTCGAGATTACGCTCTTTACAATCGAAATGTAACAACTATTTATCAATAAATTTTATTTCTGATCATCCTGTGTCATTAGCAAAAATTATTGGTCATTTATGTGATTATTTTCAACAATCATTGTTTGAACTATACAAAACCTTAAAAAAACGAGAGAATAATAGTGAAGAAGATATCCAAGCTAATTTCAATATAATTCAAACTATAGATAATATGAGTAAACTCTTTGCAGAGGAATTACAGTTTGTTGATGGTGCTATCCCGCAAAATCTTCCTTGGAGTATAATAAAACCTTTAGAAAACCTTCTAAGTAATATGGTACCAGATATATCATTCATGTTACGGCCACAATGGGAATATAATTATTCAATAATTAATAGTGATATAAGGGAAGTATACATGAATAGGATTTCACAATTAAAGAAACTATATAATATTCCCTTTGAATATTTCAAAACTGAATTTACCAAGACGTTTCATATCATTTCATTTCCTTACATAGAAAAGTCAAATGTGTTACTACACGCTATGATTGGTCATGAATTAGGCCATTTATTAATAAATGAAAATGAATTTGTGAATGAAAAAGAAATTGATAAATTAGTATATAGTGTTTATCCTAAGATAAAAACCATCTCAAAAGATCAAGTAGATAGTGTCTATAGTACACAAACAAAAGAACCCCCAAATATATTTGTGCAAACAGAATATATGAGGAGGTTCAAATTTAATATAAGATTTACAGCAAGTTTAATTAAAAGGGGTCTTGAGGAGCTTTTATCAGATATTATTGGTACCCTAATATTTGGTCCTGCAATGCTTTTCTCAATTTACGAAATTGCAATTCAATCAAATTTAGATGAAATTCCTTCTGAAGATAATAATTTTTATCCACCATGGAGATGTCGTTTAAGAGAAACTTTAAAAATTGTACAGCGTAAGAACTCAGAATTTTTCCCGATTTCAGAGGAAATAATAAAATTAAAGGAACTCGAAACAAAAGTAAATAATCATTTTAATAGGATAGAGAAACTTGTCGAGATACCAATTGATATAGATAAGATAAATAGTAAATCCCAAATTCACAAAATCGCATATGAACAAATTATGGTATCAATTCAGCAATTGAAAATAAGTACTAAGAACTTTTCTAAGATTCTCAAAACCAATATAATTAAACCAGGTGTACTTTATAAAAATATTGAAAATTTATTAGAACGTTACGAAAATAAGTTACCGCCCAATGCTGTTGAAAAGTCATTTGATGATAAACAAACAGCATCAATTATTGAGATTGTGAATACTGGATGGTTCTACAAAATATCTATGGAACAAAATTTGTTAAATGTTGATTCTTCTGTAAACCAAGAGTTATTTGAGTTACGAGATGCCTTAAATAGGCTTACACTTAAGGGTATTGAATATTCGTTTGTTGAATCTAAATACAACGAACATAGGAAGAAATGACATGGGCGTTTTATCCAGAGAACACATAAAGAAATATTTAAGCAAAACTAAGAATGAAGATAGACTAACAATAACCCCACTTCTGGATTATGACAAAGCAATAAACGCCTCCTCCATAGATGTTAGACTCGGTAATGAGTTTATAATAATGAAACAACAATCATTTTCAGTATTAGATGTCTCAGAGGGTGATAAATTAAAAAATACAATTGAAAAATATCAAAAAAAAATTATTATTGATTATAACACTAGATTTATTTTGCACCCCAATAATTTAATAATTGGGAGTACTTTTGAATATATTGGATTACCAAAAGATCTTATGTGTTATGTTATTGGAAAATCTAGTTGGGGAAGAATGGGGTTGATAATTGCAACAGCCACCAAAGTTGATCCCGGCTTTAAGGGCTCCATAACTCTAGAAATAATAAATGGAGGTCAAATCCCGATTGTACTGTATCCAGGAATTCCAATTGCCCAACTTGTTTTTCATGAAGCAACTGGCACGGATGAATATGACGGTAATTATAAGTATCCAACAGGACCAAATTTTCCAGATTTTTCTCAGAAATATGAAGAATGGAAATATTGGTTCCCACAATAAATCAATTGTAAATAAACTTACTTGTGTTGACCATCAGTAAGCACTTTTTTAAGTCTCTTTTTGCAAGTGTCAATTTATGTATCTCCATTCCGGAGGCGAGATAATGCAGAATTCAGGCCTTCTCTATTATATAAAAAATAAATATTTTTTTCATATAATAAGTCTTAACATATGAGGTGTTTGACATTTTGAAAGTTTTCTTTAAACACTTAAAAAATAATATCGAATAAAAGATCAGTCATTGTTTTTAAGGTATATATCTCCATAAGAATCGTTTATTATTATTTCTGGATTTTCTCCTTGATAGCTTAACAACTGATTATATGTTTGTTTAATTATTGTAAATTTTGTTTTGGTATAATTCTTTATTTTTCCATATTTAGTACATATATTCAGAGAAGGATTCGTTGATTTTGGATATTCGATTGTAATATCTGAATAATTACTATTTATGTTTATCTGTTCTTTAATTTCATTAAAGTTTATATTTAAATCTGCATGGCTGATGTATAAATATAGATTATTCCCAGATATATTTTTAATATAAACATCATCATAAGAGTTTTTTATATTTAAATACTCGGAAATTATATTATCCAATTTGATTTTACAATGCCTTGAATTAATTGTTATGTTCCCTTTTATCTTTTTCATATTTATTGGAGAATGTGAGTTGCTAATTTCAATATCATCTTTTATATTTTCTAAATTTACTTTTGTGAATTCGCTTTCAATTTTTATAGAAAAACTGTTTGTTATATTGAGTTTTGAGTGTTTTGATTTCACATTAATATTTCCTGAAATTTTTTTTAATTTAATTTTTCCATATTTATGGGTAATATCCAGGTTCGAATTTATGTCTGATGCAAAAATATTTCCATGCTTTTCATTAATATTAATATTTTTACCAGCATTTTTTATGTTGATATTCCCATATCTGTTAAATATATTTAGTTCAACTGTTTCTGGAATTAATATTGCAAACTTAACCCTAACCCTTTTGTAAGGGAACTTTCCATGTGAATCTACTTCAATTTTTATGTTTTCTGTGTTATTTTCAGATATGATTTTTATTTTATTGTAAATTTCATTAGCTATACTTTTGTTTTTGTGATATACGCAAATTATTGGTTTTATTGTTGTTGTGTTATTTTTAGATCTCTTAACAGTAATTTCTCCTGCTTTATTAATAATTTTTAAGTGTTTTATTCCATATAAACTGATACCTTTTTCAATAAAATCATTTTGGTGATCTTTGTTTAATAATTTTGTTGAGCTAATGCTTATAGAAAACCCATTTTTTGTGATTAGATCTATTTCTCCAGATTTGTAAAAATGGTACATAACACCAAAGATGATTAAAACAACTACAATTAAGATTTCATTTCGTTTCATTTTTTACTCATTACATTAAAAATAATATTTTTTACTCCAATGAAAATCAAAATCAAAGGCCAATAAGTACCCAAGAAATCCCAGAAATTGAAATCTATCCATTCCAGATTGTCGAATAGAAATAAAAGACCCATAATTATTAATAAAATTCCCCAGAATAGTTTGTTTATATTAATCTTGTTCATCTTTTTTGTCTCCTTCTTTTTTTAAATAATTAAAAATCAGCTTTATGCCAACAGCGATCAAAAAGAGAGGCCATAATTTTATAATATCTCTAAAACACAGTACATCAAGGTTTCGAAGCAGAAAAAGTATACCAATAATTAAAACGATTATAGATCCGAACAAAGAGATCTCTTCTTTGTTTAATTTTGCTACCTCTTGTTTTTCAATCTCATACCCTGTTTTTTTAGCGTCATTGTAGCTGTCAAAAATTTGAAAAAAATAGAATCCAGCAATCATAAGGCCAAAAAAAACAATTTCTGGGACATTTGAATGGAATCCAGTACTTGAGTTGACTTCAAGTATAATAAGTGAAGCAAAAATTATTATGTACACAAATCCCTTCAGATAATTTCCAATGTAAAAAAAGCCAGCACCAGGGCAAATAGCTGATATTACTGCAGCTAAACCAGGGCTTTTTTTATCTTTTGCAATGATTTTTTTCTCATCCATTTTTATCCTCCTTTATTTTGATATCTTCATTTTTATTTTCTTTCTTGTGATCTGATTTTTTTTTGAAAAATGTAAATATAAAATCATCTTTTGAACTTTTTATCTTTTCAATAAATGATCCGGTTTGAACAGCAAAAGTTTCGATTTTAGACACTACTAAATGTAAGGTTCTATTTGCTTGCGGATAGATATTTGTGAAATAGAATATGTTTAATAATAAAGCAATAGCTCCAATTAATGCAGCTACCCATTTTAGATATCTACTGCCAATTTTCTCTTTTTGTGTAGATTGTGTGGGTTCAGGAATATTATAAAGCCTGTTCTTTAAAAAGAATGGCAAGTCCTCTTCAAGTTCAGGTGATAATGACATTAAATTTTCAATTTTTTCTTTTAGTTTTTTGCATCTGTCGCAACCTTTGATATGTAGAGAAACCTCTTTATGTAAATTTTCAGAAACATCATTTTCTATAAAACGAGAAATTAAATCTTCAACTTTTTTACAATCCATTTATTTCTCCTCGTTTAAAAATTTTTTAGCTAATTTCATTCGGGCTCTATTTATCCTGGATTTAACTGTTCCCATGGGAATTGATAAATTTTCAGAAATTTCACTATATGAAAAATCTTGTATATCTCTCATAATCAAAATCAATCTTAGTTCAGGTTCTAATATAAGTAATTTTCTTCGAAGTGTTAATAGATCAGATTCTCTGGTACTACAATCCTCAGGTGTTTGATGTTCAAATATAATATTTTCATTCATTTCAGATTTGTTTAAATATTTTTTATTTTTTCTCCAATAATCAATACAATAGTTTTTTGTTATTTTTAAGATCCATGCATAAAAACTTTTATTTTCAACAAATTTGTTCATATTATTATATATTTTTATAAAAACATCTTGTGTAATATCAGAAGCGTCTTCTCTGTTATTTGCGAAATTCAAAGCAATATTATAAATAGTTTTTGAGTATTTATTTATCATTATATTCCATGCCTCTTCATTGCCTTGTTTACATCTTCTAACAATTTCATTCATATCCATTTTTTTTAACGAATTAATTTAAATAAAGTTCCATTTTATTTGTTTTTATGTTTTTACATTTATAAAAAGATAGGTGGAAAATGCTATGAAGATAAAGATCGGGGCAAAGGCAGAAATAAATGGAGATAGGCTTCCTGTTGAACCAAGGGCACTGAAAATTCCAATAGCAGACCAAAATATCATAGATAGACCTACAGCTATGCCAATTCCATGCAATGCGCCTTTTTTACCCATTAAAAATGAAAATGGGATTGCGATTAATACCATTATTAAGCTTGAAAATGGGGATGAGTATTTATAGAATAACCTTGCTTTATATCTTCTTGTATCAGATTTATTTTCTTTCAGATAATTTATATATTTTTTTAATTCTTTTATATTCATAAATTGGGAAAAAGCCACTTTCTTTGTGAATATATCTTTCCCCTGCTCAATGGTTATTTTTTTTGATCTAAAATTTTTTAAGTCCAAGGGAATATTATTTTTGAATGTTCTTTCAAAACCATTTTTAAGAATTAAACTTTTTTTGTCAACCCATTTTGCATATTGTGTAGAAATTCTGTGCGTTATGTTGAACTTTTCGTTCATGTAAATTATATTAAATTTCATAAATTTACTGTTTTTTTTATCGAAAAAATTATAGGAATAAAATTGGTTGTTTTTACCAACAACATAATTTTTTATTAATTCAACATCTGTTTTGATATTTCTCTTGTATATTGTATTTAATGTTTCTTGTGCAAGTTTGTTTGAATTTGGTGTTATATTTTCTTGAATATAAAAACAGAATATAGAAAAAATCACTCCTAACAAAATTGCTGGCAATGCTAATCTATATAAACTTATTCCACTTATTTGAACAGCTGTTATTTCATTGTTTTTACTCATTAAAGAAAAGGTTAATAGTACTGAAGTTAGTACAGAAACAGGAAGAATGAGGCTTATTGTATATGGCATATCATAGTAGATATATTTTAAAATGTAATAAAATGCAACATTATTTTCAATTGTATCATCGATTAGCTCTATTATGGTTACTATAAAAAATATCAGTAAGAGTGATATAAGGACTAAGATAAAAGTTAAAATTAATTTTTTTATTATGTATGAATCAATAATTTTGAAAAATCTAAATTTAAGCCTTTTTACTTTGAAAACAAAAAAAGAGTCTGGCTTTTTTGCAAATAGACTCTTTCTGATTTTATAAAAAAGTAAAAGTGTTTTTTCCCAATTTATAGTTTTTTCTTTTGAAGTATAAAAGTATAAGATGATTCCAATTGCAAGTAAGAAAATACTAGCTGCCCACATTCCCCAAAAGGGTGATATGATTTTTTTTAGAATCATGTTTCTGGATGCTGTCATAATCGTATAATAGATAAAAATTATTCCAAGAGAAACAATAAATCCGCTGATCTTTCCTCCCTTTTTAGTGGAAATTCCAAGAGATAGAGCAAGTAATCCAAATGTAATACATGCAAAAGGTAATGAAAATTTTCTATAAAATTCCATTTTCAGGGGGATATTTTTAGGCTCATCTTTCATTCTTTTTACAAGTTTTGGAAAGACCAATTGTGTGTAACGCCTTGTTTGAATCATTTGAACCATGTTTGGGATTTTCTCTTTTAAAAAATTATATGATGTCAGGGAATAATTTTTAAAAGGCTCTTTTTTTTTAAATTCATGTACAATCGCATTTTTCAGGTAAATGTAGCTATCTTTTTCTTTTTTTTTTTGATTATAATTACCTCTTTCTGCAGTTATAACCGTATTGATTTCACCATTTTTTGTAGAATAAAGCAAAACATTTTTCCATTCATTGGTTTTATTGTCAATATCATCAAAATATAGTACATAATTCGGAAATTCTTTGCAAAAAGTTCTTGGTTTTATATTTGATATTGTTTTAGAAAGTATAACATTTCTCCATAATTGGCTGGATCTAAAGTTTGCTTCAGGAGCAATATACATAATTAACCATGTTGAAAATAGCCATGTAATTAAGGAAAATATCATTACAGGCTTAAAAATTCTCAGATTGTTTACCCCTGTTGTTTTAAGTGCAATAATTTCAGAGTCAGTGCTCATCCTGCTTAAACCAGCAAGAACTCCCATTAATGTAGCCATGGGAATTGTGAATGATAGGAGATCTGGAAGTATGTATAGTAATATCTTTAAAATTGTATATCCACTTGCTCCTCTTGAGATAAGTGTATGAGATAATAGTAGTATATTATTTATTAAAAGAGCAAGTGTGTATACAGTAAGTCCCATTGCAAATGGAGAAGCAATTTCTTTTAATATATATCTGTCAAGGGATTTAAACATTTTAAAATAATATCATACAACATTTTATATTATATTCCAATTTGTTTTTATTTGCCTTTGGAAATATAATATAAAGTGTTTAAAAGTTATGGAGAAGATATGAGAAATATAAAATTAATTATTATTATTTATTTGATTTTTACTTTTATAAATATTAACAGTAATCTATTTAGTGATAATGAAATTGCATTTGCAATTTGCAGACCTTTGGAAACACAAATAAAAAACATCGAACAATTGTATGAAAAAGATATAATTACATTAAAAAGAATTAAATTAATCTGTATTTATCATGAAAAAGAGGTAACAGATTATGCTCCTTCATTTGATTATGTGAAAAAAAACAAATTACATTGGGTTGAGTTTAAAAAGATAAAAGGTATGGTTGCATTAAAAGATCTTTTTAAAAAGAACAAATGGACAGAACAATTTAAGGAAATATTTGATAGCACTAATGGAATAATCTTTACAGGAGGTAGTGATCTCCCGCCTTTTATCTATAATAAAGAGAATAATCTTTTAACTATTGCAAGTACTCCGATCAGATCAATGTATGAAACTTCTTTTTTGTTTCATTTAATCGGAGGAAACCAGAATTTGAATTTTATACCTTTTCTGGAATCAAGAAAGAATTATACTGTTTTAGGGATTTGTCTTGGTGCTCAATCAATGAATGTTGCAGCAGGCGGCACTCTATATCAGGACATTCCATCGGAAATATATGGATTAAAAACAATAGAACAGGTATTGAAACTGGGGGAGAATAGAATTCATAATTCAATTTATTTAAAAAGATTAAATTTTCTTGAGGAAAATTTAGCTCCAGTATTTCATAGAATAAAATTGAAAATAAATAGTATTTTTATAAGAAAGATGAATATGAATAAAAAAGATCTTCCTTTTGTCTTATCTTCTCACCATCAAGCTGTTAACAGGCGGGGAAAAGATCTGGTTATAGCTGCTGTTTCATTGGATGGTAAAGTTATTGAAGCAATTGAACATAAAAAGTATAAAAATGTATTGGGCGTTCAGTTTCATCCTGAGAGTTATTTTTTGTATAAAAAGGGAGTTTTATTTAAAAGAAAATCAGAACATGATCAAGATTTCAATTTAAGAAATTTTCTTAAAAAAAATTATCCATCAATGAAATTTCATATTAACATTTGGAAATGGTTTTCCGAATCGTTGAAACATAACCAATTTCAATAAAAATCTCATTACTATTTGTTGACAATTTCAATCACATGTAATATAATTAACCCTGAGTAAAAATATTTAACCAGAGGTAAAATGAAAGAAGCAATAAAAAGTTTTATAATTCAAAAAGCAAGGGAAATATTTGAACAAAAGGGATTTGGCAACACAAAAATAGAGGATATTGCGAATGCTGCAGATATTTCCAAACCAACACTTTATAATTATTTTTCAGGAAAAGATGATATTTTTCGAGCAGTTGTTTATAGTGCAAATTTCGAATTGGATAAATTAATTAAGCCAATTTTAGAAGATTCAGCATCATTTCCTGAGAAATTGAGAATATTAATAATTAGATTGTTAAGCCACATTAATGAAAATAGAGGGATTTTGAGAATCGTATTTTATGAATCAAGAATGTTTGTTGAAGCAATTGATAAAGAAGATTTGGGTGGAATAAAAAAATTTTTGGAGATTAAAGAAAAAAGGATAAAAATATTTGATGATTTTTTTATGCGGGCTTGCAAAGATGGTTATATTGACAAGAATATTCCTATCAGATATATTACCTTGTTTTTTATAGGTGTGTTGGGAGAATATAGCGTATGGCATGTTTTTAGAAAACAGGAGTTTGATGGTAAAGGTATAAGGGATCTGGCAGATGTAATTTTTAATATCATGAAAAATGGCATGTTTAAAATATGACAAAAATCTTAAAAAGTATTATAAATGGAGGTTTTAATGAAAAAGGTATTTTTTTGTTTTATTTTTCTTCTTATATCAATTTTAGTGTTTTCAGAAGAGGTAATTAACCTTACTGTAGAAAAAGCTATTAATATTGCTGTTAAAAATAATTACAGTTATTTGATTAGCAGAGAAGAAGTAAAGCAATATAAACAAAGGCTTAAGCAGAACATGGGTTTTTTGCCGAGTGCTTATCTTGAAGGATCAAAGAATTTATCTGAAAAGCTTATGGAAATAGAGATGCCTCCAATGTTTCCAGGTGATGTCTCAAAAAGGGTATCTCTTGATTTTACGAAAAATTATGAGTTCACTTTTCAGATTGTACAACCCCTATTTACAGGAGGGAAAATATGGCATTCCTATAAAAATTCTAAACTTGATCTGGATATTGCACGAGAAAAGGAGAGAAACACAAAAGATGAGGTCATTTTAAATGTAAAGAAGCTTTTTTTTAATATAATTGTAATGGAAGAACTACTTAAAGCCCAGCAGGAGGCAATGAAGCTTGCAGAGAATAATTATAGTAATGTTAATGAAAAATATAAGCTTGGTATGGTTTCAAAGTATGACCTTTTAAGGGCAGAATTAAATATGGCTTCAATAAAACCAAAAATCTTAAATGTAGAAAAACTTTTAAAATTATTAACAATAAACCTTAAAACAATGCTTAGAATTCCTGATAGAACAAGAATTATTATTTGCGGAAAATTGGAACATAATAATTATGAACTTGAATTGTCTGAACTTATTAAAAAATCATTACTGAATAGCTCAGAAATTCTTCAATTAAATATGCAATTAAAAAAGGCCAGGAATCTTTTAAAGATTGCTTATGGCCAATACTTCCCGGATCTTTCTATTATTGCAAGGTACAGCTATAGATCAGATGCTTTTAAATTCACATCTAATAATTGGGATAACTATTATACAATTAATTTAGGAATCAGTTTTCCGATTTTTACAGGGCTTAAAAGGAGTGCTCAAGTTGGTGAGATGAAGGTTATGAAAAAAATACTTAATTTAAACCTTAAACAGCTTAATGATGGAACAAGAACAATGGTTAAAGAATTATATTTTACAATTAATGAGGAATATAAAAACATACAAACAGGTTTGAAAAGTATAGAAACAGCCAAAGAAGGAGTAAGAATTGCAGATTTAAATTATAAAGAAGGGCTGATTTCAATTTTAGAGTTAAATACATCTTTCAATCAGTTAACAAATGCAAAAGTTGTCTATTTACAGGCTGCTTATAATTATAAGATTGCTTTGTCAGAGCTTGAAAAAGTATCTGGAGTAAATATAGATGGAGGAAAAAAATGAAAAAAATTTATTTTATCTTATTTTTAATTATTTTCATGTTATCAGGATGTAAAAAAGGAGAAAATAAAAAAGAGATTGCTGTAAAAAAGCCTATCAGTGTTCAAGTCCAAAAGGTTTTTAGGGGTGTTTTTTATGATAGCTTAAATTATAAAGGAACTGTTTTACCATGGAAAAAGGCTGCAATAGGGCCAGATGCTTCAGGAAGAATATTTAAGATCTATAAAAAACAGGGTGATATGGTTGAAAAGGGAGAACTCATTGCAGAACTTGACACAACCACTTTAAAACTTCAATTAAATCAGGCTGAAGCAGGTTTAGCAGTGGCAAATGCTTCATATAAGGATGCAAAACTTAATTATAAAAGAATGAAAGCTTTGTATGAAAAGGAAGCAATTTCTAAGATGCAGTTTGAAAAAGCAGAGCTTAATCTTGAATCTGCTGATACTCAAAGAAAGAGTGCTGAAGCTACAAAGAATATGTTAAAACATACTTTGAGTAAATCTTATATGAGAGCACCTTTCAATGGGATAATTACCTCAAAGAATATGGAAGAAGAGGATATGATAAACCCAAATATGGGCAGGAGCTCGGGTGTATTAACACTTATGGATTTAAAAAAGGTAAAAATAAGTCTGAATATTACTTCAGAGGATATTGAAAAGATCAAGATTGGCCAGTATTGTAAAATCAATGTTAGCTCTTTGCAGGATGAGGCTTTTGAGGGAGACGTATACTCAAAGAATTTAGCTGCTGATCCCGGGTCAAAAACTTTTAAAGTTGAGGTAAAGGTAAAAAATCCTGAAATTAAAATAAAAGCTGGAGTCTTTGCTGACGTTCAAATCGAAATCTTCAGAAAAGAGAATATACTCCTTGTTCCAGTGTCAGCAATACTCTATGAGAATAATGAAAGTTATGTTGTTTTATTCAATAATGGGCAAGCTAAAATGAAAAAGGTTAAAACAGGTGTATCTAATGGAAGTATTGTTGAAATTACAGATGGTCTTTCTGAGGGTCAAGTTGTTGTTTATAATGGAAATTATGATTTAAAAGAGGGGGCATTAATTAAAATAGAGGGAGAAACTAAATGAAAATTGTTGAATTTTCTTTAAAACGGCGTGTAACTATTTTTATGGCATTTGTTGTAATTATTATATTAGGTCTTATTTCTTATTCAAAATTGGGTCTGGATATGCTTCCTGATATGGAATTACCTTATATATCTGTTGTTACAACCTATTCAGGGGTTTCATCTGAGGATATTGAAGAAAATTTAACAAGGCCTCTGGAGCAGTGGATATCCACTGTAACTAATGTAAAACAGGTTAAGTCAATTTCACAGGAAGGAATATCAATGATAATGGTTGAGTTTGAATCAAATACAAATCTTGATTTTGCAGCTCAAGACATCAGAGATAAGATTGCAGCCTTTGCAAATTTTTTACCTGAAGGAGCAAAAACGCCACTTGTTTTTAAATTCAATTTTGCAGATATGCCAATTATGATGTATGGGATCACAGGTGAAAATAGAGATTTGAAACAATTAAAAGATTATATTGATAATGAGGTTGCAACTCGTTTGGAAAGGCTTGGGGGGGTTGCTTCTGCAATGATTTTTTCTCCTGAAGAGACTGAGATTCTTATTAACATTGATAAGGGTAAACTCGAATCACGCGGCATATCTATACGCCAGGTTGAAGGAGCAATTCAGGCTTCAAATATTAACCTTCCCTCAGGATATATAGATGAGAGCCACAAAGAATATTTGATACGTACTATTGGTGAATTTGAAAAGATTAAAGAAATCAAAGAGGTTGTGGTGGGGGTTGGACTTCAGATGCAGCCGATCTTTTTGAAAGATATTGCAGATGTAAAAGAAACATCAAAAGAGGTACGAAGCATTATTCGAATTAATGGAAAAAAGGGTGTGGCTTTGATAATAACTAAAAGTTCGGGAGCAAATACTGTTCTGGTGGCTAAGGCTGTAAAAAAGTCTCTGGAAAAGATAAAATCTACACTTGATCAGGATATAAAATTCTATATAGCTTTGGATTTTTCAAGAATAATTGAGATTATGTCTTCAAAAAGTGCAAGTAACATTTTGCTTGGCGGTATTTTGGCTATGATACTTATTTTTCTTTTTTTAAGAAATTTGAGACCAACTATTGCTATTGGAATTGCTATTCCTGTTTCTGTTATCATCACTTTTATTGCTTTTTATCTTGCTGGTTATACATTGAATTTAATTACATTAGGTGGACTGGCACTTGGTGTAGGAATGCTTGTAGATAATTCAGTTGTGGTTATAGAGAATATTTTTAGACATTTAGAAGAGGGAGAATCACCTTTTGAGGCTGCCAGATCAGGTACTTCTGAGGTTGGTACTGCAATAATTGCATCTACATTAACAACAATAGCTGTGTTTTTCCCAATGATGTTTGCTGAGGGTGTTGCAGGTACAATGTCTCGTGGGCTTGCAGTTGCAGTCTCCTTTTCACTTCTTGCATCGCTTTTTGTTGCATTTACAATTATTCCAATGATGGCTTCCAAATATTTTAAATCACAAGGCACAAATAAAAAAAAGAATATTATCCTTGGTAAGGATAAATTCCTTAAGTTCAGGAATATATATGAAAAATATCTAATGATTTCTCTACGGAAAAGAAAAATTGTTCTGATTTCAGTAATTGTGATTTTTATTCTTTCTCTTGTTTTTGCAACCTTTCTGGGAACAGAATTTATGCCGGATATGGACAGAGCTATGATGTTTTTAAAATTAAAAATGCCTGTGGGCACAAACCTAACTGAAACTAATAGAATTATAAAATATATAGAAGATAGAGCTATAAAAGACAAAAATTCTTTATCAACAATGGTTACTGTTGGTGTGAGTGAACAGAATGCCCAGGATTCTGCATCAGGTTTTAATCCAGCTGGTTCTTATGAAGCTACCTTATGGTCATATTTAACAACAAGGAGCGATAGAGATGTAAATTATAAAGAAATTCTTGAGAACTGGCGTAAATATTTTCCAAAACTTGATAAGGGTAAATTACAATATATAGATGTAAGTTCAAGTTTTACAGGTGGGTCCAGTGTAAGTCCTATTGAATTGGCATTTTTTGGTAAAGATCTGAAAAAATTAGAACTCATTGCAGAAAAGGTTAAAGCAGAAATTTCAGATATTAAAGGTATAAGAGATGTTGAAATATCACTTGAAAAGAAAAAGCCTGAAATACAATTGATAATAAAAAAAGAGGAAGCATCAAAATTAGGGTTAACTCCATATGATATTTCTCGCCAGGTTAAGACCTTTACAATAGGAACAGTTGTATCAAGAATAATGCTTGATGGAGAGGAGAGAGACATTCGCGTTCGTTTAAAAGAAAGGGATAGAAATACAATTGAGAAGTTGAAAAAACTTCCTATTGTAACCCCAATGGGAAAGAAGATTTACCTGTCTCAAGTGGTTGAATTCAAAAAATCATTTGGTGCTGTTAAAATAGTTAGGGAAAATCAGGTAAGAAAGGTAAGTGTTAATGCAAATTATATTGACAGAGACCTTGGGAGCATTATTAGTGAGATAATGAAAAGATCTAAAGATATTACAGATAATCTACCTGAAGGATATTTTTCAGAAATGGGAGGGCAGTATAAGGATATGTTAGAAGCATATAAAACAATGTTTTTTGCTCTTTTGCTTGCATTCGTTCTGGTTTATGCTGTTATGGCATCGCAATTTGAGAGTTTTAAGTATCCGTTTATAATTATGTTCACAATACCTCTTGCATTTATAGGTGTTGTTGTATTCCTGGCATTGAGTGGAAGAAATATCAGTCTTCCTGCAATTATGGGTTTTATAATGATGGGAGGAATTGTTGTTAATAATGGGATTGTTATGGTTGATTATATTAATCAGTTAATTGCAAAAGGTATGGATAAATTTGATGCTGTTGTAAAAGGCGCAACTATAAGGTTAAGGCCTGTGCTCATAACTGCACTTTCAACTATTTTTGGAATGCTTCCAATGGCTCTTGCTACTTCTGAAGGAGCTGAAATGAGATCTCCTATGGCTATTACAGTGATTGGCGGGCTTTTTGCTTCAACCTTGCTAACACTTTTTATAGTTCCCATAATGTATACATATTTCTCTAAAATAAAAACTAAGTAATATTGTAATTTAATTATTTTTTTAGTTTTAAATGATTTGATACTAATTTAACATAAATTTGAATACTAAATTAAGATAATTTCGTTAAAGTTAAATAATTTAATTGAAAAAAAATTTTTTTTCTTTTATAATTTCTTTTATTTTAGTTAAATAGGAGGAAGTATGAAGAAAGCTTTAAAATTGTTTTCAATTTTATTATTAACTCTTTTTTTAAGTTCAGGTTTATTTTCAAATGGTTTTAACCTGAATGGGTCCGGATCAAAAGCTATATCTATGGGAGGAGCTTTTATTGGATTAGCAGATGATTACAGTGCTGTATTCTGGAATCCAGCAGGTTTATCTCAATTGAAAGGATCGAGTTTTTCTATATTCGGAACTTTTTTAATGCCTAAAAGTACATATAAATCTGATTTATATGGGATTGATGCTACAACAGAGAGCAAAATATATATGTCAGGTGCAATGGGG
>JAUWQW010000072.1 GCA_030610885.1 Candidatus Aminicenantota bacterium
TTATGATTGGCCTGGAAATGTGAGGGAATTGATATCAGTGTTGAAGCGTGTTGGAGTGTTAAGTAAGAATCATGAATTAACAGGAGCTGACGTTAAGAAGAGTATTAATCATTATTCATATAGAGATATAATAAATACGAGGAAGATAGATATTGATAAAACAGGACATATATGGGAGCAGATTAAATCAGGTAATAGCTTCTGGGAAGTTTTATGGAAATCATTTATTAGTAGAGATGTAAAGAGAAGTGAAGTTAAGAGTATAATAAAAAGATTTTTTTTAGAAAGTGATAAAAATTTGAAAGAAACAGCAAGAAAAATGGGAATAAAAGAAAAAGAGTATCCAAGATTTATATCATCAATACACAAATATAAAATTCACCCAGAGAAATGAATACATTGTTGCTCTATTTTTTAATATATTTTATAATTATTTTTGTTTTTTGTGGTATAATGCATTTTTAAGACGGACAAAGATAAAATTAGTTTTTGTCCCCATTCTGATGAATATGACTTTTGTATTTAAAGATATCTAATATATAGAAACGAATATTTTTTATATAAAATGAAGAATCTAATTATTGATCTTATTGCTATTTTTTTGTTTTTTATTTTATTATTTCTAATAGGGATAGATTGTACAATGTTTATTTTATTAGTTGCTGTTTGTCCATTTTTAATAATAACAAAAAGAAAAGGTCTGATTTTTTCATTGATTATAGCATTAATGATCGCAGTAATTTGGGGTTGGATTGCTGAAAAATATTATGTCTATGCTGAAAGTAGCTTTAAAACAGAGCTGTTAAATTTTTACCCCATACTTTTTTGGACGCTTGGATTATTTATGGCCATATTGCTATTTAGAGATGTAAAATTAATATTTGACATAAAAACCTTTAAAGTTAAACTTATAATATTTTCAGTATTGTTCTGGTTTGGACTGATTGCTATTGAAACCATTTCATATCACATATTAGAAATAAGAAATCTTGCAACAGCAAAGTACAAAGGTCTTCCTATTTGTGATTGCATACATGCACCTCTGTGGATACAGATCTCATATTTCATTATCGGTCCCCTATATTTCATAATATTAAATATTCTAAATAAAGGTATGAATAAAACTAAAATAAAATTATATGGTATAAAGTTAAGTTCATATATTAAAAATAAATAATAGTTATGATACCAAAGTTTATATAAAATTAGCTTTTGTCAATATTATTCAGTGTTAAATTAAACAAATACCCTATTGGGTATGTGAGATACCCAATAGGGTATGCTCTCAATAAGTCCGTTATGATTGGATTTTAGAGCCTTTTATGTTGAAATGTTTCTTTTTAGATACCCTATAAGGTATCTCTGAAAAAAAAGAAATATTCCCGAATTTATTGTATATAGTTGATAACAAGTGTTTTAAGTAATTAACTATATTTGGCATGATAATTGCAGTTTGTACTTTGAGAGGTTTGATGAAATTAAAGTGGTAAAAGATTGTAATATAAAGAGTTGGTTTTTTTAATTTCTTTACCTCTTGTCTCTTATGTCGTATAATTCATATTTATGGATATAAGAAAGTTTATTCTTGTTTTGTGTGTGTGTGGGTCTATATTTTTATATTCAGATAAGAAACAAACTCTGAATAAAATAAATGAACAAATTAAAGATATTAATGGAAAAATTTTAAAATTAAAAAGAGAAAAAAAATCAATTTTAAATGAAATATACAGAATCGAACTTAAATATAAAAAAGAAAAAATTGAAAACAATAAGATAAAGATTCAAATAAATAATGTACAGGGGAAGATAAATAAAAAGGAAATAGAAAAAAAAGAACTGGGGTTGGAGATTCAAAAGTCAAAAAAAAAAATGGAAAAAATAGTGAGAATTATATACAAAATTGGAAGTAATGCTCATCTAAAAGTTTTCATACAGATAAAAAGCCTTAATCAATTATATAAAAATTATAGATTATTTACTACTTTAATTGATTACAATATACATGAAATTGAAAAAGTGAAAGAAAGTATATTTAAGCTTGATAGAATAAAAAAAGATTTACAATTTGAGCAAACAAAATTAATCGATTTAAAAAAGATTCAGGATAAAAAGATCGAAAAAATAAAGGATTTAAAGAAAGACAAATTAAATTTTATAAGCAATATAAGTAATGATAAAAAAAAATATTTAAGATTGATTAATGAATTGAAATATGAAGCTGAAAATTTAAATACATTAATTTATAATAAGTATACAAAGAGTTTTTTTAAATCCAAAGATGTAGGTTTTTTAAAGGGGAGATTAATATGGCCCATTAATGGAAAGATCATTTCATCATTTGGAAAAGTTAGAAGTACAAGGTTTGATACTTATGTTTTTAACAATGGAATTGAAATAAAACCTACAAATAGTGATAAAATAAAGAGTGTATTCCCCGGTGCAGTTGTATTTACTGATTATTTAAAGGGTTATGGCGATGTTATTATAATTCAGCATTACAAGAATTTTCACTCCCTGTATGGTCATTGCGAAAAAATGTTTAAAAACAAGGGAGATGCTGTTAAGCAGGGTGATATAATAGGTATTGTTGGAGATACAGGTTCAATTTATGGGAAAAGCCTTTATTTTGAATTAAGGAAGAAATTAAAAGTTCAGAATCCCTTGAAGTGGCTTCGTAAAAGGTGATAAAATACAAAGTGGATTTTATGACGAAAAAATTATTCAAAATTGTATTATTTATTTTAGTAATATTAATATTTTTTTATCTTTTTAGCAATGGGAGATTTTTCTGTTCTTCTTTAGGTAAAACCAAAGAACAGAAATATTTATCACTTTTTTCTGAAATAGCAACTCTTGTAAAAAATGATTATGTTGAAACAGTAAATCCGGAGAAAAAATTCCCAGGAGCCTTTTCTTCAATGCTTGCTCATTTAGATAAATTATCTGCCTATCTTGATCCAGAAAAGACTAGAATATATAAATTATATGAGAAAGGTATATTATATAGTACAGGTATATATGGAATTAAGTTAATAAACTATTTTTATATTACTGATGTTGTGAAAAATTCTCCAGCAGAATATGTAGGTTTGCAAGCTGGGGATATTGTAAAATCAGTTAAAGGTAAAACCATTTTTTCTCTCTCTTTTTGGGAGATGCATTTTTCTTTATTAACAGAGAAATTAGAAAATATTGATTTAGTTATTTTTAAAAAAGGCACATCCGAATTGGATAAAATTAATTTGAAAACTAAATTAATAAACTGTAATACTCGAATAAAAAAGATAAAAAATGATGTTTTTTATATTGAGCTATTAAAAATTGATAAGCTAAGTGTAAAACTAATAAAAGAGAGATTAATGAACAAAAAATCTCTGAGATTGATAATTGATCTAAGGAAGTATTCTGGGGGAAATTTTGACTCTTTTATTGATATTACAAGGTTGTTTTTTAAAAAAACAACATCTGTTGTGATAAAAACAAAGGAAAAAGAAGAAAAAGTTTTGTTAGGTTCTGTAAATCCATTAAAGTTTAAGGCTGTAGTTATTATTAATCAATCTACAATAATGTATAGTGAACTTTTAGCAGCTCTTTTTAAATCAATGAATGCAACCCTTATTGGGAGTAAAACTCAGGGTTTTATATCCAAATTAGATCATATTTCCCTTAAAGATGGAAGCTCAGTGTTAATTACAGGAGGTGTTTTTTTATTAAAAGGTAAAGACTTAAGAAAATCAGAAGTAAATCCTGAAATTGAATTAAAGGATAAAGATTGGGAACATATTTTAGATAAAAGCTTATTTATTCTTGAAAAATATTAATGTCAAAAAAAAAGAAAAATAGACAATCAAGTATATTATTTTTTACTCTGTTTATATTCTTTGCTTTTTTAATAGTAATTGCATTAGAATACATTGATTTTAAAAAAGGAGAAAGATCATTTATCTTTACAAGAATAATTAATTTAAAAACTTATTCTGAGAAAAGAGAACAATTCAATAAAGAATTTTTAAAGATGTTAGAAAAAAATAGCATTTCATATAATTATTTTAAAGATAAACACGGAAAATATCATTTTAAAATAGATATAAAAAACTTAAAATTTGATAGTTTACTCTTGAAAACACAGATAATTGTAAAACAATTAAAGGGTAGTTTACAACTTTCTGAAATAAAGACCTCAAAAACTAAATCTATACTACTTTTTAACTTAAATTTTAAAAGGAAAATATCACATATAATTTTAGTAAATAAAATAAAAGAATATGTTACGAAAGTAAAAAAAGTGGATAACTCCCCTAAAATTGCTTTTATAATTGATGATATTGGCTTTAAAAAGGATGCTTCCAGGGAGTTAAAGAAATTAAATATACCAATAACAGGCTCTATATTACCAAACACACCTTTTGCTAAGGAAGAAGCAATAAAGCTTAATTCTTATGGGTTAGAAGAGATGATACACCTTCCTATGCAGCCAAAAGATTCAGGCATAAAACTTCCGCGAAAAGTTTTTGTTACAATAAATTCAACAAATAGAGAGATAAAAAAACTAATAAAAGAGGCAAAAAAGATTGTTCCTTTTTCTAAGGGGATGAATAATCATATGGGGTCTCTTGTTACAGCAAGGAGAGGAGTAATAGAACGAGTATTGAAAATAGTTAAAAAGGAGGGATTGTTTTTTGTTGATTCCAGAACAACTTATGAAACCGTTGCTTATGATGTTGCTAAAGAGCTTAAAATAAAAACAACTTATAGAGATGTGTTTTTAGATGATATTCAAACTTATTCTCATTCAATGGATCAAATACAGAAACTTATAGAAATAGCAAAAAGTAAAGGAAAAGCAATTGCAATTGGTCATCCCTTTGAAACAACATTTAAAGCAATAAGAGATTCAATAAATGATATTTATTCAAATGGTATAAAAATAGTTTTTGTTTCATCATTATTAGAGTAATTTTAGTAATTATTATTAAAGAAGTAAAACTTGACATGAGTGATATAATAAGGTTTTTTAGGAGGTAAAATGGAAAAAGAAAAACTTGAAAAATTTGAATTTGAATCAGAGGTAAAACAATTATTGCATATACTTGTATACTCTCTTTATAAGAATAAAGAGATTTTTTTAAGAGAATTAATTTCAAATGCAGTTGATGCTTTAAATAAGATAAAGTTTGAGATTTTAATGAATAAAAATATTGAAGATAAAGATGAAGATCTGAGAATAGATATATCCGTAAACAAAATACAGAATAAATTTATGATTGAGGATACTGGTGTTGGAATGACAAAAAATGAATTAGTAAATAACCTGGGAACTATTGCTCATTCAGGAACATCTAATTTCTTAAAAAAGTTATCTGAGTCCAAAGAGGAAGAAAAAATTGATTTAATTGGAAAGTTTGGAGTGGGTTTTTATTCTAGTTTTATGGTTGCAAAAGAGATACATGTTTATACAAAGTCTTTTAAAAAGGGCAGTAAATCTTTTTTATGGAAATCAAAAGGGGATGCAGATTATACAATAGAAGAAACAATCAAAAAAATTAGAGGCACAAGAATCGAACTTTTATTAAAAAATGATGAAAAAGAATTTCTGGAAAAATTTACAATAAAGCATACTATATTAAAACACTCAAAATTCATTCCTTTTCCACTATATATTGAGAAAGAAAAAATTGAAACATCTGAAGCAATTTGGACTCAACCAAAATCGAGCCTTAAAGAAAAAGATTATTATGAATTTTACAAATTTCTTGAAAATACTCAGGAAGAACCTGAAACATATATTCATCTTTCATCTGATGCACCTGTTCAGTTTAATGCCATATTTTTTATACCAAAGATCTCTTTTGAATTTGAAGGTTTTTTGAAAGCTGAACCTGGAGTTGATCTGTATTCAAAAAAAGTACTTATTCAAAAAGGATGTAAGGATATCATTCCTGAATATTTGAGATTTGTTAAAGGTGTTATTGATTCGGAAGATATTCCCATTAATATTTCAAGAGAAACCATTCAGAATAATATTAAAATTAATAGAATTAAAAAACACTCTTTAAAAAAAATATTTGAGCACTTAAAAAAAATAAAAGAAAAAAATAGAGAAAAATATCTAAAAATATGGAAAAATTTTGCTAAGAATTTAAAAGAGGGTGTTGCTTATGATTTTGAGAATAAAGAAAAGATTTCAGATCTTCTTCTTTTTCATTCTTCAAAAAAATCAAAAAAGGATTTTATTGATCTAAAAGAATATATAGATAGAATGGATAAAGCACAAAAGGAGATATTTTATGTAACAGGTCTTGATATTGAATCTATTGAAAAAAATCCAGCACTTGAAGCATTTAAAAAGAAGGATATAGAAGTTTTATATTTAAATGATCCTCTGGATGAGATTGTAATAGACCATTTGAGAGAATATAAAAGCAAGGTTTTCAAGATGGTTGAAAGTGCTGACATTAAGCTTGAAAAGGGAAAAGATGTAAAAAATGATGAAAATTATTTAAAGGATACTGAAAATTTTATTTTATATTTAAAAACTATCTATAAAGAAAGAATCACTGATGTTAAGATTTCAAAAAGATTGGTTGATAGCCCATGTATCCTTACTCATGCAACTGATGGTCCATCAGTTCAGATGGAGAAAATCATGAAAATGGTAAATAAGGATTATAAATATTCAAAGAAAATTTTTGAGATAAATCCTGATAATGAGTTAATTAAAGAAATGGTAAGAATTCATAAAGCAACACCAGATTCTCCTGAATTAAAAGTTATTTCTCTTCAATTATTAGATAATATGATGTTAAGAGAGGGGGTTATTGATAATATTGATACTATAGTCCCCCGTGTTCAGGATATTATGCTACAGGCTTGTAAAAATATTAAATAAATTGATTTAAAAGTGAAAATAAAGAGAAGTACTGGTTTGTTACTGCATATTACATCTCTTCCTGGAAAATATGGTATTGGAACTTTGGGAAAAGAGGCTTATGATTTTGTTGATCTATTAAAGGAAGGGGGCCAAAAATATTGGCAAATATTACCTGTTAGCCCTGTTTCTCCTGCATTGAATTATTGTCCTTATTCTTCGATTTCTTCCTTTGCAGGCAACCCAATCTTTATAAACCTTGAAATTCTACAACAAAAAGGTTGGCTGCGCGATGATATTCTTTCTACTTTACATGTTGAATTTAACAATAACTTTATAGATTTTACTAAAGTGTTTTCGCAAAAAATGAAGTTATTAACCATATCATTTGAGAATTTTAAAAGGTATTCAGATAAAGGGGTAAGGAAAAGTTTTAATGGGTTTTGTAAAGATCACAAACATTGGCTTAATGATTATGCTCTTTTTTCTGCAATTTCAATTTATAATAATAATTACAACTGGTTGAATTGGGATAAGGAGATCTGTTTTAGAAATCCCAAAGCAATAAAAAAATGGGAGGAAAAACTTAAAGGAGAAATAGAGTTTCAAAAATTTCTTCAATTCATTTTTTTTGACCAATGGAAAGAATTAAAAAAATATGCAAATGAAAATGGGGTGAGAATTATAGGAGATTTACCTATTTATGTTAGTTTTGATAGTGCAGACACATGGTCAAATCCCAACATATTCCAATTAGATAAAAGCACATGTAAGCCAATTGTCGTTTCAGGAGTTCCGCCCGATTATTTCAGTAAAACAGGTCAGATGTGGGGAAACCCTCTTTATGATTGGTTTGAAAATGGGGATTTAAAGAGAGAAACTCTAACATGGTGGGTAAAAAGGTTTAAGCATATTTTAGATATAGTTGATATTGTAAGAATTGACCATTTCAGGGGATTTGAATCTTACTGGTCAATACCTGCGAAAGAAAAAAACGCGGTTAAAGGTGAATGGATGAAAGGACCAGGTATTAAATTTTTTAAAAGATTAAAGGATAAATTAGGAGATTTACCATTAATAGCTGAGGATCTTGGAAATATAACGTGTGAAGTTGAACAATTAAGAGATGATTTGAACTTGCCAGGAATGAAGATTCTTCAGTTTGCTTTTGATTTTGATAAAAAAAACCAATATTTACCTCATAATTTTAGAACAACAAATTGTGTTGTTTATACTGGCACTCATGACAATAATACAACTAATGGGTGGTTTTACGGTTCAGAAATAGATGAGAATACAAGGGAATATATTATAGAATATCTTGGTGCAGATAACAGAGATGAATTTCATTGGAAACTTATACGTATTGCTATGAGTTCTATAGCTGATTTGACAATATTGCCAGTCCAGGATATACTAGGTTATGGAGAAGAATTCAGAATGAATAACCCAGCAAGTTCTGTGAATAATTGGATATGGAAATTAACTCCGGAAAGGTTTAATAAACATGTAATAATAAAGTTAAAAAAAATGTGCCAATTATACAATAGAGCATATCCTTGAAATAAAAGAAAAGTGAAAAAGTGCATAGCAGCGTGCTCTTATTTAAATAAAAAAATACATAATAAAGGTGTTGATTTTATCCGAATAAAAAGTTATAATGCACGCCTTTAATTTTGAAAATGGAGAAAAATTCATAAAATGAGATTGAATAAGAAAATTTTTTTTCATAATATTGTGCCCTGGATTTTAATTACTTTCGGAGCAATATTATCAGCTGCAGGGTATGTTATTTTTATTTTACCAAGGAATATGGTTGAAGGCGGTGTTACTGGGATTGGCATTATAGTTAAACATATAACAGGCTTGCCAATAGTTGGAACAAGTTCTCTTGTAATTACAGGTTTTGTGTTTATTATAGCTTTTAAAATTCTTGGCAAAGGATTTGGTGCTAAATCCATATATGCTACAATTTTGATGAATATAACATTGGATGTTTTATTGATTGCAAAAATTCCTATAGCACCAGGAGATAATTTACTTGCTGCTATATATGGTGGGGGAATAGTTGGTTTTGGCCTTGGGTTGATCTATTTTTCAGGTGCGTCAACAGGTGGGTCTGATGCTATAGCACAAATCCTATGGAAATTGAAGAAAATTCCAATAGGAAAAACATTAATTGTAATTGATATATTTGTGCTTGGAACTGCTTCAATTATATTTATACCATTTGAAAGCATTATGTACTCAATGATTTTTATTTTTGTTGAAATTAAGGTAATAGACATGGTGTTGAATGGAATAAATGCAAGCCAGAGAATTATGATTCTTACTGGCAAGCCAGATGAGATGAAAGAGGCTATTTTATCAAGTTTGAACAGAGGGATAACAATATTTAAAGGGATTGGAGCATATAGTGGAAACGAAAAACTTGTATTGACTTCTGTTGTTCCAAAGAAAAAAATCCCTGTTATAAGACGAATTATTGCCTCTATAGATGAAAGGGCATTTGTTATTGTGCAGGATGTTCATCAGGTTTATGGTGAAGGGTTTGAACCTTTACCTGAAAAATACAGAATAAAGAAAGAACTAAAACCTAAAAAATAAAAATTTAAATAACCTGTATATATATCCTCTATTTAGGAGTGTTTGTTAATTTGACAAATTTTGTTTAATAATATATAATTTTTTATTGTGACGCGGGGTGGAGCAGTTCGGTAGCTCATTGGGCTCATAACCCAAAGGTCGCTGGTTCAAATCCAGCCCCCGCTACCATTTTTATTAAAGCTAAATTCCCTTTAAAAAATGATTTAATTTTTTCAAAATACAATTTTATTTAGAATGATAATAATATAATTAATAATAAATTGTTACTAAGAACTGCCCTGAATTATCTTCAAAATTGAAATCATTGATACCCACATATAATCTCCCTTTACTGGATATATGAAATGGAGCTTTATCATTTCCAACATAAAATGGTTGGCCATTTTCCCCAATTTTCACAATTACTGCTCCAGTTGGTTGATTTTGTATTGGTTTTTTATTGTTCCATGTAAGTATTAATTCTCCGTTTTGAAAAACTTTTGTTTTTTTGTTAATATGAATATAACCTGAAACAGAAAATAGGATGTTTTGACCTATTTTTAAATTAATTCCAGTATCTGTCCATTTTTTTGTTGCATTTAATATTATTTTTACTACTCTTTTTCCTTTTTGGATTTTTTTATAATATGATTCAATATCAAAAGATGAAAGTAATTTATCTTTTTGAGGTTTGTTGAAATCAATTCTGGAAACCAGAAATAGAGGGAATCTCTTGCTTCTGAAGAATTTCCCATATTTATAAACATTGAAGTAAATTGTGTTGAATTTAAATGCTACGAGTTTTCCATCATAGATTTTACCATCAGTTGTGTATAGAAGATCACCTTTTAGGTTACATTTAAGAAGAAGCAATAGTAAAAAAAAAATAATATATGATTTTTTCATTTTAAAAATCCAAGTATACTCCTTTATATACTATTTTAGTTAGATTTTCAACATAAATTTTCCCTTTATAATATATTTTTATTTTCTCAGATGAAATGTTTATTGTTAATTTATTATGAATTAACTTCAATTTATGTAAAACAGAAAAAATAGCAGAACTTCCAGTTGATGATAACATGGTTTTGCCAACTCCTCTTTCGTAAAAAAAGACTCTAAAATTTTCATCCTTCTCAAAATCAAATCCATTGACATCTGGAATTAATATAAATTCAATATTTGTTTTTAGAGGAAATATGGTTGCATTCTCAAGTTTTTTAGAAATAGCTGTAAGTTTTTCCTCTGAAATATTGTCTTTTAAAATTATAACAATATGTGGATTCCCAACAGAAACGGGGTAGAATTTTATTTTGTCATATATATAATCAAGCTTATTTTTTTTCAGGAAAGGGAAAAATCTTTTATTTTCAAAATCAGGTTCTCCAATCTCAACATCTAATTTAAATTGATTTTTATATTTATTCAATAAAGCAATCTTCCTTTTCCCGATTTTTGTATTTAAAACGATATTCTTTTTAAAATGGTTCAAATAAAAAAGCAGAGCTGAACATCCAGCCATTCCATTTCCAGAAAGCTCTGCTTCAGCTCCGTCTTGATTGAAAATTTCAAAGTCAACTGAATCATTATGAATTTTGTAATAAACAACACCTTCAGCCCCAGCACCAATATGATTTGAGCATATTTTTTTTGTTAAACCATTTTTAGAAAAATTTTCTAATTTTATCTGGCTTACATCAATCTGGAGAAAATCATTTCCTGAAGAAACTGTTTTATAAAAAATCATTCAGGTAAAGTAAATTTCCTAACAAGCTCATTTCCATATCTGTTTATATATAGAAAAACATTAGATCCGGGCTCTTTTTTTGATATAGTTCTTCTAAAATCATCTAAACTGTTTATTTCAATTCTATTTATTCCTAAAATAACATCACCTGCTTTTATTCCATGTTTAAATGCAATGCTACCTGTTTCAACTTTTTTAACTAAAATTCCTTTTGAGGTATTTAACTCATGTTTTCTTGCAAGAGCTCTATTGTTTTTTACAAGGACCATTCCGAGATCAAAACTTCTCCCATCCTCGCCTTTTGTTTTGAATTTTATTGTGTCAGGTGCTTCACCAATTTTTACCTTAATATTTTCCTTATTAGTTCCCCTATAGATTGTTAGTTCAATTATTGTCCCAGGATTTGAATCTGCAATTTTTGTCTTAAGTTCATCACCTGTTGTTACTCTTTCCCCATTTATTTTAGTAATAAAGTCAAATTTTCTTAATCCTGCCCTTTTTGCAGGAGAGCCCTCTTCTATTGAAAAAATTAGAATTCCTGCTTCAGGTAGTTCATACTCTTTTGCGTCTAATTTTGAAAGTTCCTGTATACTTATACCAAGCCAACCCCTTACAACTCTTCCCTTTGTTTTCAGGTCATTTATTACTTTTTTAGCCATATTTGATGGAATGGCAAATCCAATTCCAACATTTCCGCCCATTGGTGCAATAATTGCTGAGTTAATTCCAATTACTTTTCCTTCCATGTTTACAAGTGGACCTCCTGAATTTCCTCTATTTATAGCTGCGTCCGTTTGAATGAAATCTTCATATTCAGCTAAACCCAGTTGTCTCCCTTTTGCCGAGACAATTCCTGATGTTACAGTTAGGGATTGTCCAAATGGATTTCCTATTGCCAGAACCCACTCTCCTACTTCAACTTTGTTTGAATCTCCTAGTGTAATAAAAGGGAGATCATTTGCTTTAACTTTTAATAAAGCAAGGTCAGTTTTAGGGTCTGTGCCAATAATTTTTGCATTTAATTCCATCTTATCAAGGGTAACGATTTTTACTTTTATTGCATCTTTTACTACATGGTTATTTGTAATTATATATCCATCTTTTGAGATAATAAAACCTGATCCAAGTCCAGTTACTTTTCTTTTCCTTTTTGGAGTGCCAAAAAATCTATTAAAAAGATCATTACCGAAAGGAGATCCTCTTGTTTCAATAATTGACTCAGATAAAACTTTTACAACAGCAGGTCTTACCTTTTTAACAAGGGGTGCAAAATTAAACATATTAGTTTTTGTTGTTTCTGCAAATGTTATATCCTGGGATATTATTGGTTTGTTGTTTTCTGTTTTGTGAAGATATCCAAATGTCAGGGCAAAGAAAAGAGCTCCAACTAAGAAACTCACGCCAGCAATAAAACCTATTTTCTTCATTAAATTCCTCCTAAAATTTTGTCGTATGAATTAGACGGTTTCCCATACAAAAAAGTTTCACTTTTTCCCTAAACTTTTAATATAAGACATTATACCATAATATATTCCATTTGCAATTTCATACCTGTAGCTTGAGGTTTTTAATCTTTTTGCTTCCTGACTATTACTTAAAAAGGATACTTCAGCTAAAACAGCAGGCATCCTTGCTCCAACAAGAACATAAAAAGGTGCTTTTTTAACACCCAAATTATTAATTTTTCTATATTTGCTTTTTAATTGAGTCACAAGGTTTTTTTGAATGCAATTGGAGAGTATTTTTGATTCGCTAATTTTTGTATTTTTTACTATTTGTTCAATAATTGATTTCATTTCGTTTATATTTTTTGTGCTTGTGGCATTTTCTTGAGCAGCTACTCTTATTGCCCAGGGATCTGATGCAAAACTTAAGTAAAAAGTTTCTACTCCTCTTGCACTTTTTCTTGGAGCTGAATTTAAGTGAATTGAGATAAAGAGGTCAGCTTTTTTTGAGTTTGCAATAGCAGTTCTCTCTTCTAAAGAAATGTAACGATCATTTTCTCTTGTTAGAATAACTTCATATGTTGAACGCTTTTTGATTATACTTTTTAGTCTTTTTGCAATATCAAGGGTAACATTTTTTTCATAAATATTAAATTTTCTATTAATAGCACCTGGATCTTTTCCTCCATGGCCTGGGTCAATAACAATCCTGTGAACTCCTAAACCAAGCTGTCTGGCTATTGAATAATTATTCTCCAGGTTTTTAGGAGATGTAATTGGTGTGTTGTAAGTAGACGGTTCTTCTGTTTTATCCTGAAAAATATCAAAGACAATCCTAAATGGAGACACCAAATAGAATTTATTATACTTTTCTATGTGGCCGAATTCAAATACGATACGCCTTGTATATTTACCTCTTTCACCAGTTCTTATTTTTTTTAAATTCCCTGAATCAATAATAATTTCTCTAGTTTTTTCATCAGGGTACTGTGAGGATAGTTTACAGTCTTTTAAATCAAAATAGAGCCTTGTTTTATTTTGATCTGGCAGAATTTTTTCTTTTATCTTTATTGGATATGATAAATCAATAACAACCCTTGTATAATCAGGGTAGGAATAATATCTTATATCTTTTAAATAGACAATTTTTTGTTGTTTAAAAGAAGATAAAAACGTGTTTATGGTTAAGAATATAATTATGCAGATAGAAAACTTTTTCATTATATATAAATTTACTAAAAAAAGATGATAAAATCAAATTAATTAGCCAGTCTTTTTTATATAGTACAGACTATATAAGATGATTTTAACTGAAATATGAAAAAATAAAAAATTAATATAAATTACATCCAGGCTCTTGCACTACCAAAAGCAATGCTAGCAACAATCATTCCAATTATAACTGCTAAAACGATTTGAGCAACTATAATCGCAATAAAATAACCAACTTCTTTATCCTTTGGAGCTTCCTTTAAATTCTTAATTCCTGTAAATAAGAGGTAAAGAGAATAAAAACCAGCAATCATAGCAAGGAATGCGAGAGCTGGTATTATATATAAAATCCCAGCAACCCAGGTTGCTGTAGCTGAGTAAACAGCAATTTTTAAGGATTTGATCATATCTTTTTGTGCTCCGAATGTTGGAGCAAGAGCATCAATAATCAAAGCTAATATATAAACACTGATAAGAGAGAAAGCATATGTGAAAATTGCCCACATTAAGCTTCTTCCAGCAGGCATTCTTATAGCAAATCCCATATAAGACCTACCTAATACTGTCCACCCAAGGAATCCTGCTATTGCTGGTATAGCAGCTAAGATAACTGCATATTTCATGAAAAGACCACTTATTGTTGCTGATTCATCCTTTATAGTTTTCCATTCTTCATGGGGTTTTGTGATAATTCCAATAGCTCTTTTAATAATTGCATTAAAGTCCATATTAACTTACCTCCTTAGTTAATTTAATATTTCATGTTCTTAGATTAGCAAATAAAAGGAAAATAGTCAAATATGCGAATTGACTCATTAAAAATCTATATGAAACAGGTATCGTTGCCTCATTAGAAAATCTACACGAAATTATACTAAAATGTTGATATATTGTATTCATAATTCTTCCTATTACTATATATTTGTTTTCTCTTCAAGTAAACC
>JAUWQW010000110.1 GCA_030610885.1 Candidatus Aminicenantota bacterium
CCTCTATTATACCAGTTATAACTAGTATAATGGAGGTATATTCAACTATTTATGACATTTTAGTTGATTATTAGGATTATTTAAATTATCTTGACAGACAAAAAATTTTATGGTATTTATGATATTCGGATTTTTTTTAATAGTGAAAGCTATTTAACATCTTTGTTATAATTAGATTAAAAAAGCTTAATTATATTACATACTTTAATTTTGGTAAATAAAAATGATTACTAAACAAGGAAAATAATTGAAAACATCGCAATTTTTAAACACAATTAAAATTGATAACGAAAATTTAATAATTTTATATAATGTTCTTTCTCAGAGCCTTATTGCTGTCTCAAAAAAATATTTTCCCGCAGTTAATGATGCCTTGGATAAACCTGACAGTTGTACTGATCAAAAATTATATCAAATCCTTATAAAAGGAGGATTTATTTTAGAAGATAATTTTGATGAAATTGATTATATAAAATATAGATATTTTCTTCACCTTTATAATCAAAACAATTTACATTTAATGTTGATGCCTACATTAGCGTGTAATTTCGGTTGTGTCTATTGTAAACAGGTTGAACAAAAAATATATTTTTCGGATAAAACCATTGATAGGATAACAAAGTTTGTTAAGAAATCCATGCAAACAAAAAAACAGTTGAGTGTTGTTTGGTTTGGTGGCGAACCCTTATTGTGTAAAAAACAGATTTATAAGTTGAGTGAAGAATTTATAAATACTTGTAATACAAATAAATGCACTTATTCTGCATCATTAAGTACAAATGGATCATTATTAGATTCAGATTTTGTTAGGGATTTGGATAAGCTTAAAATTAAATCTGTTCAGATAACAATTGATGGGCCTCCTGAATGGCATAATAAACTTCGTCCTTTTTCTTCAGGAAAACCCTCTTTTGATATTATTAAGAATAATATTGAAAATTTTGTTGAGTATGATAATAACAGTTACTTAGTCCTAAGAATAAATGTTTGTGATGATTCATATAACAGTGTAATAGATTTATTAGATATATTTTCTGAAAAAATCAGAAAGAGAACCAGTCAACTCTATTTTAGTTATATCAACCCAAGTGAGGCTAAAAGGTATAAAAAGTTTGTCTCCTCGCTGGATACTGACGATTATTGGGAGCTATATTATAAAGCTATTGCTAAAGGTTGGCCTGCATTACCTTCTGAAATCTGTCACATATATGATAAAGATAGGTTTTATTATTGTCCTGAGGCAGACAATATTAATTCTTTCTATATTGGCCCTAATGGTTTCTTATACAAATGCTCAGAATCATTTTATCCATTGGATAAAGAAGTTGTCGGCACAATTGATGATTTTGGTAATTTAAAGTTTACTAATTTTGGGGATTATTTAAAGTTTATGATAAAAAGTCCCTTTGAAAAGGAATGTAAGAATTGTGATATCTTATCCATGCATGTAGGTGGCTGCCGATTGCTTAATTTTAAAGGTATAAGCCAATGTGTAGTAAGCAAAGATAAATATATAGAAAGGGCAGCTAAATTTATTTTTTATAAAATGAAAACTAAATACAGGTTTTCAATTGGGAAAAGTAATTATCGAGTCATTTTATTGAATGAATTGGATTAGAGTTATGGATGAAAAAAAATATCTTATTTTGTATTATACAAGATATGGATCAACCAAAGTAACAGCAGAGAGGCTGAATGATGAATTAGGAATGGAAAGCGATTTAATGCAGATTAAAGATGTAAAAAAGGGTATCATTGAAAAATATGAGATAATTATAATAGGTAATCCAATTTATATGATGAAATTTCCTAAAAAAGCCAATTTTTTTTTGGAAAAGTATAAAAAAGTTCTTCTAACCAAAAAATTAGCTTTTTATATTTTATGTACTATGACTGAAGAGCAAGTTTTAACTGGTTATGGAAAAAACTGGATTTTAAATTATATTAGTAATGATATATTTAGAAATGTTGTGTTGTATAGTATTTTGGGTGGAGAAAGGTACATGGATAAGCTTTCTTCAAGCGATAGAATGTTTTTAAAAATAGGAAAAAAGATATATAAGGATAAAATCAATATCGAAGATTTTAATCACACGAGTCCTGAAAAAGTAAGGGAATTTGCAAAAAAGTTGAATAAGGTTATAAAGAATTAGAAAAAAATAATGTTAAAAATAGATTTAAAAGAAAAGACAGCTTTTGTAAGTGGTGGTTCAAGAGGTATTGGAGCTGCCATTGTAAAAACACTTGCTGTGTGTGGGGCAAAGGTGGGGTTTTGTTATAAAAATAATGATGATGCTGCTCAAAAGGTTATCAATGAAGTAAAAAATAGCTTTGTAAAATCTTATAAATTTTCAATAGACAATGCAGATGAAGTTAAGATAAATATTAAAAATGTCATTAAAGATTTAGGAAAAATTGATATACTTGTAAATAATGCTGGGATTACTAAAGACACATTTTTTGCTATGATGGGAAAAGAGACATGGAATTCTGTAATTAATACTACTTTGCATGGAACTTATAATGTCACAAAACAGGTAATTACCAAGATGATTTCCAAAAAACAGGGCGTTATTATTAATATGTCATCTATTGCAGGTATTATCGGAACTTCAGGTCAGGTGAATTATTCCACTGCGAAAGCAGGAATAATCGGTTTTACAAAATCTTTAGCAAAAGAGTATGCTAAATATAATATAAGAGTTATTTGTGTGGCTCCTGGTTTTATAAAAACAGATATGTTTTATAAAATTCCTCAAGATATTCGCACTGAACTTATCAAAAGTATTTCTTTAAATAGAGTTGGAGAACCGATTGATGTTGCCAATCTTGTTGCCTTTTTAGCCAGTGATTTAGCCAGATATATTACAGGACAGGTGATTTGTATTGATGGAGGTTTGGTTTGAAAGTATTTCTTGGTTATGAAGAAATTTGTAAAATGCTTCCCCACAGATATCCTTTTTTGATGTTGGACTACGTTTCTGACATTGTTATTGGGAAAGAAGCAATTGGTATAAAAAATGTTACTATAAATGAGCCATTCTTTTCAGGGCATTTTCCACAAAAACCAATAATGCCAGGTGTGATGATCGTTGAGGCATTGGCTCAACTTACAGCAATTGCATATTGCAGTAAGATTTTAGAAAAAAATGGAATCACAAATTTTGATGAATTAAAGAATATTGATCCAGAAGAAATAGCAAGCCATGTTGGCTATCTAGTTGAGGCCAATGTGAAATTTAAAAAACCAGTTATTCCAGGAGAACAGTTAAGACTGAAAGTAGTTCTTGGTAAATCATTCGGTCAATTAACCCAGGTTAAAGTATGTGCAACTGTTAATAACACAATAGTAGCGTTAGGAAAACTAATTGTAAGTGAAAAGGAGTGAATGATGGAGAATAATTTGAAAGAAATTGTGAGAGAAAAAATCAGTAATAGAAACAAGTTAAACAACCAGGTGAAAGAAATGATTATTAATGAATTGAATCTGGAGCTAAAACCTGAGGAAATAGAAGATGATGCTCCTTTGTTTGGTATGGGGTTGGGGCTGGATTCGATTGATGCTTTAGAAATAGCAGTTGGTGTTGAAGAGACTTTCGGAGTTGCTATTAGTGATACCCAAATGGAAGTATTCAGGTCTATTAATACTGTAGCTGATTTTATTCAATCAGAAAATGAGGGATTAAATGATAGAGTATGAGGGTTATAAACTTAAGAATATTCAAAGAAAGCATTATCCCTTTATTCTAAGCTGGTATAGATCAAATGCAACAGTTGCTGGTTTTGAGAACCCCTTTCTTGAATTATACGATTTAGAAACTATAAAAAATATTTATGATAACCCTTCAGATAACATGTTATCATTTATTATTCAAAAAACAAATGGTATTCCAGTAGGTATAATCCTAATAAATATTGAATGGGAAAACAGAAATGGTATCTTAAGTATAATAATAGGACCAGGAAGGGGGCAAAATTTCGGCATTGGCTTTAACATGTTAATGGGAGCTATCTCTTATTGTAAAGATGAATTAAATTTAAGACGATTGGAAGTTAAGGTTTCTGATAAAAATAGAGTAATGATGAAATTATGTAGAGTTTTTCCAAAAGATGAATCTTTAATAATTGATATTTTCTATGGAAAAGATGATTGGGATGATAAAATTAAGAAATATTTCTCAATTACTCAAGAAGAATATGAAAAAAATTGGGAAAATTATGCCACAAAATATATTAAAAACATTGTATTTTCTTCCCCCTCTTCTGAATTAATTCTAAAAGATGATACTTATAATAAAGGAGATTATGCGAATTTTCACATTAATTCTATTATTTTACCAAAAACAAGTGAAAGCTTAAAAGATTTACTTCTTCTTTCCTCAGGTAATTTTAAAAAATCTGAGATATATTATAAAATTCCTGAAAGATTTAAGAATTAAAATGAATGATAATAAAAATAGAGGTGATATAATTGTTCGTCCTTTGCTTAGAAAAGAGATTGATAAAGTGAAAGAGTGGTTTAGTATTCCCACCTTTTATTTTGACACACATAATCCAAATATTATTAAGCAAAAAGATATAAATTTCTTTTTAGAATTCTCTGATTCCCACTTTTGTATAATTGAAGAAAAAAATGGCAGTAAAAAAGGATCGATAGCTCTTTTTGATTTTACTTTATTAAGGAATTCTGGAAGAGTTGAAATCGAACTGCAGTTTATAAATTATAATGATTGGCAAAGAATTGGTGTTAAAGTGTTGAATAAAATCACATCATTTCTACTTGAAAATTTTGATTTACATAAGATATTAAAGATGATTTATGGATTTGAAAAGAACACCATAAAAGTTTTTTCCCAAGTAGGGTATAAGAGTGAAGGTAAATATAATTCCCTGACATATAAAGATGGAAAATATTGGGATGTTTTTGTTTATTCATATTTTAAAAGCAACATATAAGAGGAAGTGCAAATGGCTTTAAAATTACAATTTAAAAGAAATGAAGAAGAAAAAGAGGCAATTGTTAAATGTTTTATTTTCCCTTCACTTTTTCGCCTTGACAATGATAATCTGATCTGGTCCAATATAGAGTATGATCTCAAATACCAAAAACCAAGAGATTCAAGTAAATCGAGAGAATTCATTATTCTTAATAATGAAAATGAAGAAGAGATAGGTTGCTGTGTTTTAAAATATATTGATTTTGAAAATCAGAATATAATGGTTAGTACTCGGATGTTTTTAAAAAATGATGAAATTCCTGAAAAAATTGAAATTATGAATTTTTTGCAGTCAGTAGAAGATTTTATTTTTAATCACTTTGATATTACCAAGATATATGGAAGTATTGATGCTGACAATCCATATGTATCAATTTTAGAGAAACTTAGTTTTATTAGAGAAGGCTGTTTAAAGGAAAATTTCTTTAAAAAAGGCAAGTATATTAACCAATATATATACTCTAAATTTTTTAAAAGGGAGTAATTTTAGATGAATAAGGTTAATTTTTATACTCAAAAACGCTATAGAAGAATAAAGCAAGAAGAATTTAGTAGATGCTTGAGATGGTTTAATAAAGAAGATTTTTATTTTTTTACAAAAAGACCCAACAGCTTGTCTCCCGGGGATATTGATGTTATTTTAAAAGACTCTTTTGTGTTCACCAATGAGAAAAATAAACCTGTTGGATTGTTTAAATTCGACTCTGAATTTTTTGCTACTTATTATGTTTTTATGGGGGAATTTCGCTTTGCGGATAAAGAGTATTATTCGAATTCGATAGGAGAGAGACTCTTATTTGGTTATATTTATTATGTTTTTTTTGAGACAAATAAATTTGTAAAGAAGATTATGTTTCGTGTACATGCTTTTGATAAAGCAACCATTGATTTTTTAAATAGTTTCAATATTAGACAGGAAGTATGTTTGAAAAATCAGGTATATAAATTTGGGAAATTCAATGATTTATTTATTTATAGTATTACCAGAGAAGAATATTTGGAAGTAAATAATCTGAGGATGTAAAAATGGAAAATATTATTGAAGTGAAAGATTTAGTAAAAATTTATGAAAAAAAAGAAAAAAAGGGAAAGATTGTTGCCAATGATGGTCTAAATTTCTCTGTAAAAGCGGGAGAATGTGTTGGTATATTAGGACCAAATGGCTCGGGTAAGACAACTCTTGTTCGACAAATAATTGGTTTTTTACCAAAAACTTCAGGTGAAATTAAAATTTTTGGAAAAAATTATAAGAATAACTCTTTAGAAATCAGAAAGTATATGGGATATATGATGCAGAACAGGTATTCTCATTGGGATCATTTAACTGTATGGCAGGCACTTCTTTTTTCTGGTCAGTTAAAAAAGATGAAAAGAAAAGAAATAAAGCATGATTCTGATGAACTTATAAAAAAATTTGGATTGAAGCAATATGAGAATAATATGATCAGATTTTTATCTGGTGGAAACAAACAGGCTGTGAGTCTTGCTATCACTCTGATGGG
>JAUWQW010000035.1 GCA_030610885.1 Candidatus Aminicenantota bacterium
AAAGAATTTAATTTCTTTTGATGTGTCAATAGGTCTGGGTTTCATACCTCTTTTAGCTCTCTCATACTGTTCAATCATTTTAGGTGTGACAGGTTTAAGTTCGCTTCCATATTTAGGATCAAATCCAGGAGAATCAAAAAAACGAATTCCTTCTGGGGTTATAGCGTAGTATTTTGTAACTTCTCCCTTTGTATGCCCAAAATATGTGCCCTGACTTAAAAAAAACATTGATAAGAAAAATATTCCAACATAAAAGATTATAATAAAAATTCCAAGCTTTCTATATGACTTTCTTTTTTTAAAAAGCCTGAAGTTGATTCTTGTAACTTCTAAGATTGCCCAAACTAAAGGAATCATTAGAAAAATGGTCACACCTTTTGCCAACCAAGTACTCATTCCAGAGACATTAACAAAGTTTTGAACTACATAATCGAAAACCTTTTTAACAATATAAAAATGAAATATGGGTACTATTAACCATAAAGTAATGATAAATAAAATGAATATTACCGCAAATCTCACAATCATCTTTACTGATCTTGACATAGTTTCCCTCCTAACATTTTAAGTTTATGAGCTTAGAAAATCGCTGTATTTTTTTTATTCTATTTGTAATATAAGGATGGGTTCCAAATAATTCACCTATACGAGATAAAGGATTTCTTTGATGTCTATCGGAGTCCTCAAGAAATGATTCAAGCTTAATTTTTCTATGTCCAGATGCTAACATGCTTAATGCAGATACACAATTTTTTAGGTTCCCATTAGCAATTAATATAGTAACCCCAATTTTTTTCATAAATCTTACTTTCATAATCTTTCATAAAACTTTTGCCACAACCATTCAGGTAAAAAGCTTTTTTGCTTTTAGAAATAATATCCGACCATTAATGTAATCACTCCGTTCTTTATGTCTTCATTTTCTTCTTTGCTAATTGTTGTTAATCCCAAAGTATATCGCAAGTCAACAGAGAGTTTTCCTTTGGCAAGGGAATCAAGACTAAAATCAATACCTATGCCTATAATTAGACCGAAGTCAATTCCCTTGAGATCTTCAATGTCTTCCTCTTCAGATTTTCCTGCATATTCAGCCTTAGCTTTACTGCTTAGTTTTATTGCTAATGAAGGACCGGCAAATATGTTTGGCTTTATGTTGCCTTGGGTTGGAATGGTTAGTTTTGCCAAAACTGGAATTTCTAAATAAGTTAAATTAATTGAAGCCTTATATGTTTCTCCATCATATTCTTCTTTTATTTTCGCACCTTTCATGGTGAATAGAATTTCAGGCTGGATCGCAAACATTTCATTTATGTTACAAGTAATAAAACCTCCAAAGCAAAATCCCAGCTTCGATTTTAATTTTTCATCATACCAATCTTCAATTTCTTCAATATTTTTACCATTGAGATTGGCACTATTCAGCCCAATTTTTACACCTATGCCTGTTATCCCCCATTCTTTAGTTTTTACTGGACTTTCTTCTCTATCCACTGGTCTTTGAGTGACGGGCTGAGCAACCTCTTGAGATTTTTCTTCTTTAATTGTAGGCTCTTTAAATTCTTGTATAACTTCTTCAACTATACTCTCATAAATATACCCGGAAACAACAAATCCACTTTCATCTGCAGGTAAATTAACCTTATACCAATTGCCAACTTTACCTTGTGACTCTAAGATAGCGCCCAAAGGAACTTGGCTTAAGATATCACTGTTAAGAGAAGCTTTTAATCTTACATTAGCTCTTTTTGTGATAACTCTTAACTTCAAATCAGCTCCTAAAACTGAAATGCTAATCATCAAAGAAAAAATACCTAAAAACAAAAGTACTTTTTTAAATATTAACTTTTTTGATAACTTAATGAAAATTTCATTCATCTTTCTCCTCCTAAATAACTATTTTTCTTATTTATTATAATTATTATAAAAATATTTTTCAATATAAAAATTACAAACCTTTAATTTCATTTTACATTTTCTTTTTTATATACTTTATTTTTTTCTCTATCCTGCTGGATTTTCTGGAATATTTGCATTGCCTGACCTATTAAAACCATAACAACTCCAAGTGGTAAGTTAATCACAGCAAAAATTGATAACCATCCTGAAATAGAGATAAACTTTCCTGTAAATGCAAAAAATTTATATACAGAAACTTTTCGGGCAGCTTGTATTGATTTGATTATGACTACAATCGTAACCAGAATCATTAGAATTATAAATGCGATTAACCGCATAATATGAAGAGATAGTTTTGAGTTTTCTTGGCAAACATTATTATATAATTCAATAATACTATTTGTTTTTTTCTCATGAGTTTGATTTAAATTTTTATTTTCTTCTTCTAATTGGATAATCTGTTTACTGTTTTTATTCTCTAAGCTATTTAAATATTCCTCCTCCAGTAGAGAATAAAAAGGTTTTAAATTTTTTACTTTTTCAAATTCTTTGTTAAGTGCCCAGAACTGTTTTAAATAGAATAAATTATTAAGATTCCCTTTTATTTCAAAACCAAATGAATCAATGATTTTATTAAACTCAATACCACCCCCTGTTTCATAATAAACTTTAGCTTTCTCAAAAAAAGCGACTTTTTGCTGAATAATACCCAAATAAACAGGCAAGGTTATTTGTTCCTCTGTGGGAATATATTTGCTGATTTCTAATATCATTGGAGAATAGATTGGATAGGTCCAGGATTTGTTACTGATTTTAAAACATTTTTCAATAGCGGAAATGGCCAGTTCATAATTCTTTTTTTTGAGCGCAAATCGAGATATTTCTGTTAAAGATTTTATATTCCAACTATTTAATATGGCAACATTAATTACTTTTGAAGCGTTCTCTATCATCTGCTTTCTATATAAAAAATTGGAAAGGTTAAGGAAATCCTTAGTTTTACGGCAAAAGGAAATGTATCTTTCAATGGCTGTATTAAGCTGATTGAACATCTTGTTATCACTTAAAAATCCAATTATCTTTTTTAAATCATCCAATTTTAGAGTAGAGAAAATAGCTCTTTCTGCAGCAGAATATGCTTCATTTATCATGCCCCTTTTTAATAAATATCCTGAAAGTTTAATCAATTCATGATAATGCTTGGAAACTTTAATGGCTCTGTCAATTACCTTTTTTGATGAATCAAGCATCATTTTCTGGTAAAGATAGTCTGAAAAATCTATGAGAGTTGTTATATTCTGACCAATAGTGATTAATTTATCAATTGCTTGTGAACTTGCTTCTATCATTCCTTGTTCAATAAAAAACTTGCTCAAAGAAATCAGCATTTTTTGGTATTTTTTTTCATATCTTCTATATCTTATAAAATTAAATTCGAATATTTTTTTTAATTCGTCAACAGCTTTACCTTTTTTGCCGATTTCAAAATAAAGAGAGCCTAAAGTGAAGTAATATTCGGGTCGATAAATATAAACCTCCTTAAATGGTTTAAGATAAGAATTATCTACAACTATTTGAGGAATCGTAATCAGATCAATTGATTTTTTTTCCAGTTTATATTCCAGTTTAAAAATAGCTTTCTCTGTTAAAGACATTTCCAATAATTCATTCACAGTATCAAGTTTGGTTTTTATCTCAGATTTTTCCTCCTCAGATCCAAAAATTGTGGGTGAGAAGAAGAAAAAAAGTATAAGAAAAAAAATAATCAGGATTAATATTTTCTTTTTTTTATAATAAGTTTTCTCTCGTACAATTAAATATAAAAGAAGATTGAACATAAATACGGGAAAAAAGATTAATAACAAAATATTGGAAGTAAAAAATTGTATAACACTAAACTTTAATCCGGGAAAGAAAATAGCAGCAAGAAAATTTAAAGCAGCATCTATAAAAAATCGATTTCCCCTTGAAACCGTTATTTTATTATTCAGTGATTCTATTTTTTTATTATCTTCTTCAAGCTGTTTATTCATGTTAATTTTTTTCTTTAATAAATCACTCTTTTTTTCATTAAAAGAAGTCATTAGATTGTTTTTAACAGTAAAAAATTCTTCAGATTTTAATTTATTTTCTGATTCTGGAGTTAAATGAGGAGTTTTTTTCTTTTCAATGGGGATTTCTTCTGAGCTTGGTAATGCTTCAGGTTTTTCTTCAATTTTTTTCTCTGACTCTTTTTTTTCTGATTCTTTTCTTTCTGGAACTTTTTCAATAGCCCTTACAAAACTTTGATAAATATAACCAGATATAGTAAATTTTCCTTTGTATTTGAAGCTCACCTTATGCCACTCACCTGATTTTCCTGTGGATTCCAGAACAGCTTCTATAGGAACTTTAGCTACAACTGAACTACTATTATCTGGTGCTTCTCTGATTTCAGCTTTGTCTATTAAAACTTTTAGTTTTAAATTAGATGCGTTTATTGTTAAAGTTAAAAACAATAAAAAAATAGCGCATAAGACTCGAATAATTTTTGAATTTTTAACAAATCCCACCCAATCCTCCTAAACAAAAAACCTCATAACTTCTTTTTATATTGTCATGTATAATATTATAATGATATATAAAATTTCTGATGTCAACAAATTTTTGTAAATTTTACAAAAAAGATGTTCTTTCTATAGGAAAATAAATTACATATCCCCTTTATCCCTTCAGTTTACCATGAAAATAATTATTCCCAGAAAGAGATAGCAGATTACTTGAATTTACATTGTTCAACTATCAGTCAAATAATAAAAAAGTATGAAAAAAAAGACAAATGCTACAGCGAAAGACCTGGCCCTCATTTTTTCTGTCATATATTTAGTATGTAAATTTTTCTTTCTTTTTAAAAAGAAAAAGATTATAATTAAAATGTAGATAAAAAGAGTTTCATGAATAATTTCATAACTACGATAGCTTTGGTTGGCATGCTTGCTATAGGTAGCATAAACGCTGAAACAAGAAGCTTCTCTATAGCAACTGGACAAGAAGAAGGGACTTATTTTAAAATTGGAAATGCTCTTAAAAATGGCAATCCTTCAATAAAAGTTCTTTCAACAAAGGGATCAATCCAAAACTTTATTGGAGTTGAAGATGGAATATATGACTTTGGAATTGTCCAGTCTGATATTCTGTTTTATTTTCGGGAGCAAAGAGAACGTATACTATCTAAGGTCATTGGTGCTATTTACCGAGAACCAGTCTATATTCTAATCCGAAACAAACTTCGTTTATCAAGAATAGCTGAGTTACAAGGGAAAAGGGTTGCTATTGGTTTGGATGGTAGTGGGACCCAGTATACTTCGGAAACCATATTAGGGATATTCGGGATAACTATAGATGAATTAAAACCATTTAAATTAACCTATCGTGAAATAGCAAGCGCTTTACAAAATGAAACCATAGATGCAGCATTTATAGTTAATCTTAAAATACCTAAGTCAATTGATTCTCTGATCAGAAATAATTTTGTGTATTGCTTGAAAATTAATAGAAGTGAGTTAACAAAAATAGCTTCATTTTATCCTAATCTCTATTCCCCTCTATCTGCCATTGGCCCCAAAGATAACAAAAATCGGTTTTTAACAATTTCGGTAGTTTCTTTGCTGATTTCAAATTATGCAATAGATGAAGATATTGTATATAATTTTGCCAAGCGTCTTTGTGATAAATCATTTCGTTTTAGTAAGTTTTTTGAAAACTACGAATTATACGGAGAGCCCTATCCATTTCTAATTAATAGAAAAGTTGGCAAACCTGATTTATTTCATAAAAGTGCATTAAAGTATTATAAAAACAAGAATTTATTCAAAAAGTATACATTTAACTTAGTAGTCAGTTTTTCATTTCCATTTTTGTTATTCTTGTTTCCTTTTTTACTTATTGGGTATCGCCCAACACGAATAATAATACGAAGAAATAATTGGGTGTGGATTAGCTATATTCTTTTAGCTATCATTTGTGTGGGATATTTTTTGTTATATATATTTGAATCAAAAGTAGGAAACCCAGATATAACAGGCTCCCCCGCTGATTTATTTAAAATGTTGTTTCTTATCTTTAAAGCAGGTGAGCTTTTCTGTGTGACAAATGAGGGCATTTTGATTAGAACTGTAATGTTAGTTGCAAGCGGTGTCTTCATTGCAATAATGACAGCTAAAGTAGCTGCTTACTTTGTTGGAAAAAAAATACTGGAGGTGTTTAAAATGTTTCCAAATAAGAACAAACTAACAGGACATATAGTATTATGTAACTGGACACATAAAATTCAGGGAGTTATCCAGCAGTTACGTTCTGGTTTTAGTGACAGTCGTATAATCATTGTTTTAACTCAACCCAATCGACAAACTTCTGATAAACTTCCTATTACATCTGAATACGATGACGTATACATAATTATAGGTAATCCCTCAGATTTCAAGTATCTCCAAAGAGCAAATATTTCAGGTGCACAAGCAGTATTAATTCTCGCTGACAGTGAAAATTCGAATGAACCTGATGCGACATCACTAATGATTTTGCTTTCGGTGATGAAAGTGCTATCTATAGAAAGGAATATTCAGAAAAAACCAAATATTGTCGTGGAAGTAAACAATCCTGTTTATACTAACCATATGTATGAAGCAGGGGCCGATGAAGTCATTGCTTATTCAGATATAACACATAAACTATTAGCTCAAGCAGTTATAACTCCTGGAGCCATCGAGTTTTTAAGGGAAATACTCACTACAACCGATGATTCTAATGAGATATATTTTTTAATTATTCCTCAAAAATACGAAGGATTAACATTTCAAGAATTTGCACATTTAGTAATGAAGAAACATAGTACTACTTCAAATCCACTTACAGTAGTTGGAGTTCGATCAGAAGGCAGACTGTATATTAATCCAAGGATTAAGCAGTTTTCTAAAATAAAAACTGGCGATGAGGCAGTGGTACTTGCATGGGTAAAACCCAAAAACCTATAGTTGTATTAATTGGACTAGTCAAGACGAGAGTTGACAGATGTCGATTATCTAATGGTTGATCTTTATGAGAATTTCGAGGGCTTATCTGATTTTACAGAAATCGCTTTGAAAAAACAGGGACACATCCTATTTTTTGATTCTTGTTTATACATGTGTGCGTGTGGGAGTGCATGTTCAAGTGCAAGTGATGAGTGACAAAAGAAAAAAGAACTACTAAACCAATCAACTATTCAACTATTAGTCCATTCAACCAAGTCTCAGCGTTCAGCTATCAGCAAAAACAGTTTTGAGTTTTAAGTTTTGAGTGTTAAATTTTGAGTTGAAAAAAAAACAAAATCGTGGTTAGAGGTTTAGAGGTAAGAGGTTAGAGGTAAGCTAAAACTTATACTTAAACTTAGATGAAAGCAATCCTATGCATGTGTGCAAGAAACAAGCCCTGACCCCAAGTTTTTACAAGGGCAATAATGAGTCAATCCAAAGTTGAAATGAACAATTGAACCTCTCTTAAATTAATTTGAAGTATCAATTATAAGAGAATGAAGAAAAAAGAATAAAAATTTATATTTTATTCGATTTTCCCTTGACAAAAAAAAAATAATATTATAGGTTAAAATATGTCGTTTTTTAATATATCACTAAAGAGGGACTATTTCATCACCCTATATCTAAAAAAATAATGTAAAAGGAGGTTTTTATTATGAAAAAAGTTTTACACAGAAAAAAGAGGTTGTTTCTATCTCTGGTGTTGTTTCTTGCTTTTTCTGTTACTTTCACTTTTGCGATCGGGCAAAAAGATGTAAACAAGACTAAGGGGAAAGACAAACTGGTCCCAAATGAGCTTGTCGTAAAGTATGCACCTACTGTCACTTTACAGGAGAAGGAAAATATCAAAGATAATTATGGTCTTACGAAAAAGAGAGACAGTAAGAAAAAAGGGAAATTTGTTGTTTATAAACATCTTAACCCTAAAATTGTCATTAGCCTAATGAAGAGTGAACCCGGAGTAATCTCTGTGGAACAGAATGCTTATGCCTATGCTTTGGAATTTATTCCCAATGATCCCTATTTTGATCCTTACCAGTGGCATATGTCTAAGATAAGTATGGAGAAAGCATGGGAACTTTCAACCGGGGCAAATGTTATAGCAGCAGTAATTGATACAGGTGTTAAACGGAGCCTTGAAGATCTGGCTAACACAAACTTTACCGCAGGGTGGGATTTTGTTAATAATGATAATGACCCTACCGATGATGAAGGGCACGGGTCACATGTTTGCGGAACCATAGCACAGTCCACCAATAATGGGGTTGGTGTAACAGGAATAGCTTATAATGCAACCATTATGCCTATTAAGGTTTTGAACAGGAGAGGATCAGGAACTTTCGATGATATTGCAGATGGTATCTACTGGGCTGTTGATAATGGAGCAGATATAATCAATATGAGCCTTGGAGGTTCCTCAAACCTGGTCATCCTTGAAGATGCTGTAAATTATGCATGGAACCATGGCGTTGTTGTGGTTTGTGCTGCAGGTAATGATAATGTCAGCACTCCATTTTATCCGGCTGCCTATACAAACTCTATATCTGTTAGTGCTACAACTTATAATGATACCTTAGCTTCCTATTCAAATTATGGTACAACCATTGATATTTCAGCTCCGGGAGGAGACACCGGTGACAATAACAATGACGGTTACGATGATTATATTCTCCAGAATACATTCAGCCATAACTCTGAGGGTTACTATTTTTATGCTGGTACTTCAATGGCATCTCCCCATGTGGCTGGAGTCGCTGCTTTGGTAAAAGCAAGGAAGTCAACTCTGACAAATACACAGATAAGGAATATCCTTGAAGATACAGCAGATGATCTAGGTGATCCCGGTTGGGATAACCAGTTTGGGCATGGAAGACTGAATGCTTATGAGGCAGTTGTTGCCGCAGGCGGAGCACAAGTAAATACACCTCCAACTGCCGGATTTACCTTCACAACTTCAGATTTGACCGCAACATTTACTGATACAAGCACAGATTCCGATGGTAGTGTTGTTTTATGGAGCTGGGATTTTGGTGACGGAAATAGTTCGGCTGAACAGAATCCGGTTCATACTTATGCAACTGACGGGACATATTCGGTAACATTGACTGTAACCGATAATGAAGGTGCCACAGATAATTATAATAACAGCGTTACAGTAACTTCAGGTGGAGGAATAAGCCTGTCTGCAACCGGATATAGGGTAAAGGGAGCTAAAAATGTAGATCTCTCCTGGAGCGGTGTAACCGGAGCTATGGTAAATATTTACAGAGATGGAGCATTGATTGCTACGGTTGATAATACTGGAGCTTACACAGATGCTATAGGCAAGGTTGTTCAAAAAACTTTTGTGTATAAAATATGTGAAACTGACGGATTTGTCTGTTCCAGCGAAGTTACCGTTAATTTTTAAACAAAAACGACTTTAAATTTCATAAAGCCCGCATCTCGGTGCGGGCTTTTTTTATTACAATAAGCGGGGACGCCTTGAAATCTTGTAAACTTTTGAAAATTTAAAAAACTTGACTTTTTAATTTCAAAGGATAAAAATGGAATTGACAAAAGAAGGAGAAAAGCTAAACAAAGGTGAAAGCCCTTAATATAAAGGGTTTTGAAAGTTTTACCTTAAAAACTTTTGGCATTACGTATTAAAATTTAAGGAGGGAAAGATGGCGGAATTAACGCCTGAAGAAAAACACAAAATTTATTTAGAAGAAAAGGAAAGGTTCGGAGTGCAAAAAAGATTAAAAGAAGAAACAGGGTCCAAACCACCAATAGGATATTATGTTGCTTTAGTTGGAGCAGCCTTGTTGATTTTAGGCCTGTTTTTACCTTGGGCACAGTTAGGAATAGTAACTGCAACAGCATTTCAAAAAACTCCTGACTCAATATATCTTGTTGCCTCTGGAGCAATTACAGCATTGCTTTGCTTAGTGGGTATTTCTACAAAAAAGAATTATGGATTATTTATTGTTATACTGAACTTTATTAGTGGTGGATTGTTGGCATACCTTCATTTTCTTTTACAAGAAAACCTTTCTGGTATTCAGGTATTTGGGGCTTCCGCTCAAATTGGAACCGGTTTTTGGATGTGTATTATCGGTGTAATAGTTGGATTAATTGGAGGTGGAATGATGGCTGAAAAGAAAAAGAAAGTAGCAAATATAAAACAATGATCTAATCCTGTATTCGTCATCTATAATTGAAAAAAAAGGGGAGACGATAGGTTTTGTCAAGACTTTTTTAGGCAGCATTTGAATAAGGGCAACAGTGGTTGAAATCTTGCAGTCAACCAAGTCTCAGCTTTCAGCTTTCAGCATTCAGCTATCAGCAAAAACAGTTTTGAGTTTTAAGTTCTAAGTTTTGAGTTAAGAAAGAGAAAAAACAGGTTTGTTGATTATAAACAATAATTATACTAAAATTTATTATGAAAAAAGGAAATATTTTTGCAAACATTCCAAAAACTTTAAATAAGGAACTTTTTGAAGACATTTTAAAAACAAAAAATCTCAGGATCGAAAGGATTATATCTGATGGGCATAGTTCTTATAAGCATTTTTGGTATGATCAGTCAGAGAATGAACTTATATTTTTGATACAAGGAAGTTCAGAGATTAGATTCGAAGATGAAACCATAATCTTGAAAAAAGGAGATTGGCTTTTAATACCATCTCATAAGAAACACAGAGTGGAATCAACAGATAAAAATCAAAAAACCATATGGATAACCGTTTTTTATAATTAATTATTAAATAAAAAAAGAGAGAGATAAAAAAGAGTGAAAAAAAAGAACCAATAAACCAGTCAACAAAAAAAGTGTTAAGTTTTGAAAATAAAATTTTTCCTCTTGACAAAAGGATATAACACATGTATTGTTTTAATATATCATGATAAATCAAATAACATATTTAATTTATCATGTTTATTTTAAATGAAGGAGTGAATTATTTTGTACAAACGAATTCTTGACATGAGTTTAAGCAAAGAGGAAACATGTTTTTTGTGGGGACCCAGGCAAACAGGGAAAAGTACTCTTTTAAAAACTCTTTTTCCAGATTCATATTATTATGATCTGTTATTATCCGATCAATACAGAAGGTTTATTGCAGATCCTTCCATAATAAGGAAGGAGTGTGAAGCAAGGGAATTAAATGGAAATACACAGAAACATCCGATCATTATCGATGAAGTACAAAAAGTTCCTGAATTATTAAATGAGGTTCATTGGCTTATTGAGAACAGAGGACTTCGATTTATCCTTTGTGGGTCAAGTCCAAGAAAACTGAAAAGAAGTCATGGAAATTTGCTGGGAGGGCGCGCTATCAGGTATGAACTCTTTCCTCTTGTCTATCCTGAAATTCCCGATTTTTCATTGATAAAAGCCTTAAATCAGGGTTTATTACCAAGACACTATATGAGTAAATCTCCAAAGAAACTTCTTGAAGCATATATAAGTGATTATTTAAAAGAGGAGATTGTTGCAGAAGCAGTGACAAGGAATATACCTGCTTTTAACCGATTTCTTGAAGTTGCTGCCTTATCAAATGGAGAAATGATCAATTATAATAATATAGCGAGTGATTGTGGTGTTTCATCGCCTACAGTTAAAGGATATTTCCAGATTTTGGAAGATACATTGATCGGGAAATTAATTCCTGCATTTAGGAAGAGGAAAAAAAGACGCTTGATATATGCTTCCAGATTTATTTTTTTTGATATCGGAATTGTGGCACATTTGACAAACAGGGGTGAAATTAAAGAGGGTTCGGAGTTGTTCGGGCGGGTATTTGAGCAATTTATAACATTACAGATCATTGCTCATTCCTCTTACTCAAATTTAAATTATGCTATATCTTTTTGGAGAACAGCATCCCAACTTGAGGTAGATCTTATAATAAGAGATGATATAGCAATAGAAATAAAATCAACAGACAGGGTTGTAAATAAACACCTTAAAGGAATTAGAGCTTTTAGGGAAGAACATAATTGTAAAGCATTTCTTGTTTCCTGTGACCCTGTTCCAAGAAAAACTGATGATGATATTTTGATCTTACCATGGAAGGATTTTTTGGAACGATTATGGAACAATGAAATTGTGACTATAAAAGGCGACAGTAGCTGAAAAAACAATTGATATAGCAATGAATTTGATTTATTTTGATAATCAATTTCTAAAATCTAAAAAATATAGTACAATATCTATATGAATGAAAGAGTAAACTTAAAAATAAAAGATCTAGAAATTTTTGTAATAAATGTTCTCAAAAAATGTGGATTAAATGAAGAAGATGCAAAAATAACCTGTGATGTGCTTTTATTAGCAGATAAAAGGGGTATTGAGTCTCATGGAGTTGCCAGATTAAAAAGATATGTTAATGGTATTAAGCAGGGAACAATCAAAATAAACAACAATATTAAAATAATAAAAGAAACACCTGTATCCTTAGTAATAGATGGAGAGGGTGGAATGGGTCAGCTTATTGCATATAAAACAATGAAACAGTGTATTGAAAAGGCAAAAAAAAATTTAATTTGTTTTGCAACAATAAGAAATTCAAATCATTATGGAATAGCTGGCTATTACACATTAATGGCTCTAAAAGAAGATATGATTGGAATTTCACTTACAAACTCAGCTCCTCTTGTTGTGCCAACATTTGCAAAAGATGCAGTAATAGGCACCAATCCTATTTCCATTGGAATTCCCGCCAATAAAGAAAAGCCCTTTCTACTTGATATGGCAACATCAACAGTCCCTCGAGGAAAACTGGAAGTACATGCAAGGTTAAGAGAGCCAATATCCAAGTTATGGGCAACCGATGAGAATGGAATTGAAACAAATGATGCTTCAAAAGTTCTGACTAACCTAATTGACAGACGAGGTGGAGGTCTTTCACCCCTTGGAGGAAGTTCTGAACTCACAGGTGGTCATAAAGGTTACGGTTTAGGTGCCTTAGTTGATATATTTTCAGGAGTTTTTTCTTCTGGTGCAGTTGGTACAGATGTTTATGTAAAAAAGGGAGAGCCATCTGGAGTTTGTCATTTCTTAGGAGTTATTAATCCAGAGGCTTTTTCAGGTATTGATGTTATTAAAAAAAATATGGACTATTACATAAAAATGCTAAAAGATTCAGAAAAATGTTCCAGTCAAAATAGAATTTATGTTGCTGGAGAAAAAGAATTTGAATCAGAAAAAAGAAATGTGGACAAACTAAATATTCAAGATAAAGTTTTTTCAACCTTAAACCTGATTGGAAAAGAATTTAATCTTGAACTTAAAATAACTTAATGTATACCCTAGAAACAAAAAATCTAAAAAAAATCTACAACAAAATCCCTGTGGTAAATAACATCAATCTAAGTGTAAATTCAGGAGATATAATAGGCCTTCTTGGTAGAAATGGAGCAGGCAAAACAACTACTTTCTTAATGTTATCTGGAATAATAAAACCAGATTCCGGACATATATTTCTGAATAATGAATGTATTGACAAATATCCATCTTACACAAGGGCAAAAATGGGTTTGATATATTTGCCTCAACAACACTCAGTTTTTTTAAAAGCCACAGTTTTTCAAAATTTATACCAAATACTGGAACTTTATTATGAAGAAAATGAATCAAAAAAAAGAACTGAAGAATTATTGAATGATTTTGGTTTAACTTATGTGAGAAATTCAAGAGCATATCAGCTTTCAGGAGGGGAGAAAAGAAGACTCGAAATTGCACGCGCAATGATAATGAAACCTTATTTCCTTTTTCTTGATGAACCATTTACAGGTATTGATCCTATTACAATACTTGATATTCAAAAAATCATATTAAAATTAAAACAAAGAAAAATTGGAATCATAATAACAGATCATAATGTAAAAGACACATTTGATATAACGGATAAGGTTTACATCCTTCATAAAGGGGAAATATTAAGCTCAGGCATACCATCTGATGTAGTAAAAGAAGAACAAACGCGAAATCTTTTCTTAGGATATGATTTTGAATGGACTAAACCTGAAGAAAACAGTATAAACCTTTAACCTAAAAGAATTCCTGCAAGAGTTGCTGTTAATAATGTTACCAAAGCTCCTCCAAGAACAGCTTTCATACCTAAAGCTGAAATATCTTTCCTCCTATGAGGAGCCATTGGGCTGATTCCTCCTATTTGAATTGCAACAGATGCAAAATTAGCAAATCCACATAGGGCATAAGTTGACATTATAATTCCTTTTTCACTAAGAGCCCCTTCTTTTATTAGATTCACCAGATCAATGTAAGCAACAAACTCATTTAGTACAATTTTGGTTCCAAATAGACTTCCAAATTTAAAAGCATCCTGAACAGGAATGCCAATTCCTATAGCAAGGTATTTAAGACCAACCCCGAGTATTAATTGCATAGAAAGGGGTTGTCCGAACTGTTTTATAAGCCAGGTATTTATTCCAGCAACACTCCCTACCATTAAAAAGAAATAATTTATAAAATATACAAAAGCAATAAAAGCAATAAGCATAGCTCCAACATTTAAAGCTAATTTCATACCATCAGAAGCTCCGGAAGCAGCTGCTTCAATAACATTCGATGCTGTTTTCTCAACCTTTAATTTAACTGTTCCACGAGTTTTTGGTTCTTCAGTTTCCGGATATAATATTTTAGCTATTACAATTGATGCTGGTGCTGCCATAACACTTGCAGTAATCAGATGAACTGCAAATTTCAATTGAGCCTGATGAAGAGCAATCTTATAAACCTCAGCCATTGCTTGACCCAACATCTGAATATAAATGGCCATTACTCCTCCAGCAACTGTTGCCATACCTCCAACCATAATTGTGAGCAATTCCGATTTTGTCATAGTCCCCAGATAAGGTTTAATCAATATTGGTGCTTCAGTCTGCCCAATAAAAATATTTGCTGTATTTGATAATGATTCAGCCCCGCTGGTTCCCAAAATTTTTGACATCATATATGCCATTCCTTTTACAATCATTTGCAAAATACCCAGGTAATATAAAACAGCAGTAAGAGAAGCAAAAAAGATAATAGCTGGGAGAGCCTGGAAAGCAAAGAAATGACCCAAACTCTCAGAGCCAGAGCTAACAGCAAGATTCCCAAAAACAAATTTTGATCCTTCAGTAATAAATTTTAAAAGAGTTATTACTGCTCCTCCAATCCAGTTCACAATATCTTTAGGCCATCCTAATATGAAGAACCAGGAACGCAACTTTTCACCATAAATTATAATAATAGCAAAAATGAATTGAATTAAAAGACCTTTACCTACTAATTTCCAGCTTATTCTTTTTTTGTTGTTCGAAAATAGAAAAGCAATTCCTAAAATTAACAAAATACCAAAAAAACCTCTTAAAATCGAAGTTATACTCATAATTTACCTACTTTTTTTTAAATAAATTTTATCTTAAATTAACAAATACTAAATATTAGTCTTTAATCTTTTAGCTTGAATTGTCTTTCAATTTTGTCATAATAATTAATTACACTTCTTACATACTTCCTTTTTTTTAAGTAGGTACCATAAAAGAAACTTCTTTTAAAACCATAAATCACTATATCTTTCAAATCTTTCCGATTAATATTAAAGGTTTGTACAGCTTTAAATATTTCATCAGTTACTGTTGTAGAAGAAACTGTACGATTATCAGTACAAAAGGTTACAGATAATTTTGATTCACTCATTTTTTTAAAAGGATGATTTTTCAATTCAACCAAATCTGGATTTGTTTGCATATTTGAGGTTAAACAGATTTCAAGAGTAATTCTGCGATCTCCAATATATTCTGCAAGGTTTCTTATATATGCTTGTTTATCTTTTATTTCTTTATTTTTTATTAACTTAGGATTATATAAATGGACACCATGGCCAATGCGGTCAGCATGAAGTTCAGTGATTGCCTGAAAAATACTTTCTGGGCCATAGTCTTCACCTGCATGAACAGTTTTCTTTAAAAAATTTTTATGTGCAAGAGAATAAGCTAATTTATGATCAACTGCAGGATAACCCTTTTCCATTCCTGCTAAATCAAATCCAACAACAGGAATATTATATTGGTCCCTTGCTTCAATTGATGCTTTTACCAGCTCTTGTGAAGCAAGTGAAAATATCCATTTACGTTCTGAGTGTTTATGAACATCAAGCAGTTTGTCAAAATATTCAGAAAAACCATAATCAAACATTCGCATAGCACAACTGATAATTCCATATCCAAAAGGAGGTTCTGCACCTGATTTTACTTTATCTGTAGAATTAAATTCCTGTTTGGCTTTAGCCAATCCTTGGTTTACTGCTATAAAAACATCAATTATATTTAGATCCTTATTCTGGTGTAATTGAGGAGCAAATCTTACCTCAATATATCGCACACCTTCTGATAAATTATCGATTGCAAGTTCATAAGCAACCCTTTCCAGAGAAGATTTATCTTGTAAAACAGCACTAGTATAAGCGAAGCCTTTTAAATACTCCCCTAAATTCTCATATTTATCCTTAAATACAAGTTTTTTTAATCCTTCTTCTGTATATGATGGAAGAGAAATTCCATTTTCTTTAGCTAATTCAATCAGAGTTGATATACGAATTGAACCATCTAAATGCAAATGAAGGTCAGTTTTAGGTATTTTTTTAATAAACTCTTTTGTGATTTTCAAATTTTTCTTACTCTTTTAAGTATTTTTTTTATCTCAGGTCTATTTTTAAAAACTTCCTCTTCAGTTAAACCATTAAGTTCATGAGGAAAGACCAACCATTTATCTGTTTTATGAATGTAATAGTCAGGTACACGATCTGTTTGACTATTAGCAGGTTTATAATAGGTAGTAGCCACTCTAATGTTATGTGGCATATTTCTTCTAGCTCTCCCCTTTAATGTATCAATAACAGCTTTTATGCTTAATCCTGTATCATACACATCATCTACAATAAGAAGTGAATCTTTAAAATTTATATTTGTTACAATATAATCAAGACCATGAACTCTGATTTTCTTACTTCTCTGGCCAATGCCCTCATAAGCAGATGTACGTATTGCAATATGGTCAGCCTTAACCCCAAAATAATCAAGTAGTTCCTGAACAGCAATACCAACTGGTGTTCCTCCACGCCAAATAGCAATTATAAAATTTGGTTTAAATCCACTATTTATAATCTGTATACCAAGTTTAACTGAATCCTCAAGGAGTTGCTGGGCATTTATAAAAACTTTTTCTATCATTGCAATAATTCACATTTCATTTTTTTTAACCAAATTTTTCTTTTTTTTGGAATGTTGTTTTATCATTGCCACAACCATATGGGTTGACACAGGGTTATGCCCCTCAGGAATAATAATATCAGCATGCCTTCGACTTGGTTCAACATAAGATAGATGCATAGGTCTTACGGATTTAAGATATTGATTAATAACAGAATCCATGCTTCGATTTCTTTCAGCCATATCTCTCTTCAATCTTCGAATAAATCTTATATCACTGTTCGTGCTAACAAAGATCTTAACATCCATCAATTCTATAAGTTCTTTTTCAACAAAAATTAAAATTCCTTCAACAATAACTATTTGAGCTGGTTTCTTATTCTCTCCATACTTTTTACGAGTGTGTTTAGTAAAATCATATACTGGAGCTTCAATCTCTCTACCTGCAATTAATTCTTTTAAATGCTGAACGAGCAAATTTGTTTCCAGAGCATCGGGATGGTCATAATTAATTTTTTCTCTTTCATAAAAAGGTAGATGTCTATTATCCTTATAATAAGAATCATGTTGAATTGTAACTATATCATAATCTATCAACTCATCAATAATAGAATTGATAATTGTTGTCTTTCCTGACCCACTTCCACCAGCAACTCCAATAACAATAGGCTTACTCTTTTTCATTTGATAATTAATTTAGCATTTTTTGATAAAAGTGTCAACATACTTTCATTTCACAAATTCTATACATTTTAACTAAACTTGTATGCTTTGACTTTAGATAACAATCATGAAAGTTATCTGCAAGTAAAAATTTAAAATTTATATATAATAATGGTTGACAATACTATTATTTAATATTATTATATTAATGTGATAATTGGATTTAATGAAAAGGAAACTGAAAAGATTTGGAATGGCAATTATTCTAAAAAGCTTCCATTTGATATTCAGCGGACAGCTAGGAGAAAATTGATTATGATTCATAGTGCTATAAATTTGAATGACTTACGAATTCTTCCTGGAAACAGGCTGCATTCTTTAGATGGAGATCGGAAAGGTCAGTACAGCATAAGAATTAATGATCAATGGAGAATTTGTTTTAAATGGGAGAATGGAAATGCTTATGATGTTGAAATTACTGATTATCATTAAATTTAAATTATAGGGGGTGATTATGAAGAAAATATCTAACATCCATCCAGGAGAAATATTGTTTGAAGAGTTTCTAAAATCCATGAATATAACAGCTTATCGGTTAGCCAAAGAAACTAAGATAGACCAAACTAGAGTAAGTGAGATTATAAAGGGGAAGAGGGGTATCTCTGTTGATACAGCTCTTAGATTTGCAAAGTTCTTCGGTAATTCTCCAGAATTCTGGATAAATCTCCAAATCCATTATGACCTTGAAGAGAAAAAAATTAAATTGGCTATAGAACTTAGAAAAATTAAAAGATTCAAATTTAAAGAAGAGAATGCACTTCAATCAATTTGAGGTCTTAAACACTAAAGAATAAAGAAATAGAATAATAAGATAAAAAAAATAATTAAAATTAATTAAAGAGAGAAAAAAAAGAATTATAACCCCAAAAAAATATTTTTTTGTGTTTTAAACATATTATTTTTATAAAAATAAAAAAATTTCATTTTTTTTGAAAAAACTTGTGTTTTTGCACTTTTCGTGAAATAATTCTATCTATATAACATGTTAAACTGGAATGGATATTTATGAAAAACTACATATTAATGGCAGATATTATCAAAAGCCAATTTAACTTAATAGAATAAAGCAACTAACAGTGCGGTGTGCTCAACTATTTGTCATTTAGTACACTGCAAATACTTGACAAAAATTGGTATATATCATATAAAATTTAATCATGCCGAAGTGGTGGAATTGGTAGACGCGCAAGTTTCAGGTATTTGTGGGAGTAATCCTGTGGGGGTTCGAGTCCCCCCTTCGGCATAAATTTTAAATCCTATGAAAAAAGGAAGAGTAGCTGTTTTTCTCTCAGGAAGAGGTTCTAATTTTGAATCAATATACAGAGCCACTTTAAAAAGAGATTCAAATTATAAAATTGCAATTGTAATAAGTGATAAAAAAAAAGCAATGGGTTTAAAGAGAGCTAAAAAATTTAAATTAAAAAATTTCTATATTTCTCCAAAATTGTTCAAAACAAAAAGAGAATATAACCGTCATATAATTAAACTTTTAAAAATTAACAAAGTGGATTTAGTCTGCCTTGCAGGGTTTATGAGAATTATTGACCCTGAATTTATAGAGGAATATAAAAACAGAATAATTAATATTCATCCTGCATTGCTTCCCTCGTTTCCAGGTCTAAATGTACAAAAACAGGCAGTTGATCATGGTGTTAAAATAAGTGGTTGCACTGTTCATTTTGTTGATCCAGGAATTGATACAGGACCTATAATACTCCAGAAACCCGTAAAGATAAGATCAGATGATAATGAAGATACATTAAGTAAAAGGATTTTGAAAGAGGAACATAAAATATATCCTGAGGCAATAAAACTCTTTTTTGAAAATAGATTGAAAATTGATGGAAGAAAGGTTATAATTTTAGATAGATGAAATTTAAAATATTAATACTTTGTTTATTTATTTTTAAAATGTTTTCTTTCGGTTCAGAATTTTCCCTTGAAAAAGCAGAAAAAGTTGATAGATTTTTAAAAAAAGCAAGAGGAAAACAGAAAAGGTCAGTTTTTCTAAAGCAGATTACTTTTACACAAGATGAATTGAATTCCTATTTAAATATTATCTATACAAAAAAATATGCTCCTGAAGTTAAATATATAAAATTGAACCTTGAAAAAGGAAATTATGTTAATGGGACTATGAAGGTAAAATTAACAGGTCAAAAATATGAAAAAGTGCCTTCTTTTCTAAAAAATATTGAAGTTGAGTTTAATGGAAAGGTTGAATGTGAAAATTATAGAATGAGATTTTTTTTTGAAGATCTAAAGATAAATGGGGCGAGTTTTTCACCAGAAATACTTGATGAAGCATTTTCTGCAGCTCAGACGAATTTTAAAGTCAAAAAATCTATGTTTGATTGGTTTGATCTTCTACCGGGTCTAAAAAATAGTGTGATTGGATATAAAAAAATAACACTATACTATTGAATTTAAAACTTAATTCTTCAACAGATCACATAAAAGGCGTTGGAGAAAAGTATTCCAGAGCACTTAAAAAACATAATATTTTAACTGTTTTTGATCTATTACTTAATTTCCCAGCCTTTTATATTGATTTTAATAATATTGATAATAACATTGAAATTAGCAAAAAAAAGGTTTATAAAACTGAAATAAAAAAGGTTAAATTAACAAGAAATTTTAAAAAGAGATTATCCACTTTAAGAGTACATGCAAATATCTATGAAAAAAATAAATTGAATTCTAATTCAAAGCCAAAATGTTATGATATTCAAATTTTAATTTTTAATAAACCCTATTTATTTGATCTGTTAAAAAAAAATGGGAATGTATATTTCTTTGGAAATATTGAAAATAGCAATGGTTATCTTCAAGTAAATAACCCAATGATTTTTAATACTATTGAAAATGGAAATGTAATGCCTGTATACACAAAAATCTCAACAATAAAATCAGGTTTTTTAAGAAAAATATTTAAAAATATTTTTGGATCTCTTGATGATAATTTTGAAAATTTGCCAGAACAGATTGTAAATAAATACTCCTTTCGAAATATTGTTGAAACATTAAAAAACATTCATTTTCCAGAAATATATAATGAAAATACTTTTTATAATAATAAGAAGAGGTTTATATATGAAGAGTTTCTTTTTTTTCAAATTGAGCTTCAATTTGTTAGAAGATATTTTAAAAAAAACATAAGGATTAACAATTATACAATTAATAATAAGCTCAGGGAATCAATAAAACAGAGTCTTCGATTTGATCTAACATCTGACCAGATAAACGTATATGAAGAGGTTGTAAATGATTTAAAAAGTACACAAACAATGCAAAGGCTTCTTCAAGGAGATGTTGGAAGCGGAAAAACAGTTGTTTCATTTTTAACCCTACTTATAGCAAAAATAAATGGTTTCCAAGGTGCCTTTCTTGTTCCAACCGAAATCCTTGCAAATCAGCACTTTTTAAATGCAAAAGCCTTTTTTAAAAATATAGAAATAGAAATCATAACAGGCTCAACGCCTAATAATAAAAAAAGAGAAATTAAAGAAAGATTAAAAAAGGGGGAAATTGACATTATATTTGGTACTCATTCTATTCTAAATGAAAACATAGAGTTTAAAAATCTCTCTATGATAATCATTGATGAACAGCAAAGATTTGGTGTGTCTCAGAGAGCTGCCCTTTTTTACAAAGGTAAATCTGTTGACCTTCTTGTAACAACAGCAACTCCAATTCCAAGAACAATGCTCCTAACGCTTTACAATGATCTTAAGGTTTCGAAGATCATAAACAAACCAAAAGGGCGAAAATCAATAATAACAAAAATAGTTGACACGGGAAAAAGAGATTCATTCTATAAATGGCTAAAAACTAAAATTGAAAAGGGTGAAAAAACTTATATTGTACTTCCACTCATTGAAAAATCTGATTTTTTTTCACAATTACACTCTATTGAAGAAGATTCTGAATACTTTAAAGAGATTTTCAAACCCTCTCAAATTGGAATTATCTCAGGGAAAACTCCAAATATAGAAAAAGCTAGAATATTAAATAAGTTCATAAATGGTGATATAAAAGTTCTTTTATCCACTACAGTAATAGAGGTTGGCATAGATGTAAAAGATGCAATTATGATTGTTATTGAAAATGCAGATAGGTATGGTCTTTCACAACTTCATCAATTAAGGGGACGTGTTGGCAGGAGTAGTTTCCAATCTTATTGTTATATAATTCCCTCTCAGCAAGTAACTGAAAATGGGAAAAAACGTTTAAAAATTATTAGCTCAACAAATGATGGATTTAAGATCGCTGAAATGGATTTAAGGATAAGAGGAGGTGGTATGATTTCTGGTTTTGAACAATCTGGATATCTAGATTTTAAAATAGCTGATACAAAAAGAGATTATGAAATATTTAAATTAGCTAAAATTGATGCTGAACAAATATTAAAAAATCCCTCATTACAGAATAATTACATCACAAATAATATCTCTTTATTAAAGGAGAAGATAAAAAAAATAAATTTCAGTTGATTAAAAAAAGGAGGTCAAATGAAAGTTTTTTTTATAAAAATATTGTTAGTGCTATGTTTTTTGTTTTTTTTAATTCACTCATTTTCATATGGTTACAAATCAAATACAAATAAGGAGGAGAAAGGTATGATTTCTTTGCCAACCCCTAACTACAATAGTAAAACCTCAATTGAAAACGCTTTATATAAGAGAAGATCAATAAGATCCTATAAAAATGAACCATTGAATATTGAAGAAATTTCACAAATTTTATGGGCAGCTTATGGAATTACCTATAAAATAGAGAATGGTCCTGCCTATTTAAGGGGTGGATTGAAAACAGCACCTTCTGCTGGAGCTCTTTATCCTCTTGAAATTTATTTAATAGCTGGAAATGTAACAAATCTTGAACCGGGGATTTACAGATATAGACCTCAAGATCATAAGTTAGAAATAGTTTTAAAGGGTGACAAAAGAAATGAACTGTGTGTTGCAGGGTTTAACCAGAAGATGATCAAAAATGCTCCAGCTAATATTGTGTATTCTGCAATTTATAATAGGACATGTAAAAAATATGGAAAGAGGGGACGAGAAAGATATGTTTGTATGGATCTTGGTCATTCTGCTGAAAACATTTATTTACAAGCAGTTTCCTTAAACATTGGTACATGTGGTATTGGAGCATTTTCAGATATTAAGGTAAGGGAGGTTTTAAATATGCCAAAAGAAGAAGAACCTCTTTATATAATGCCAATAGGCAAACTTAAAAACAAGTAGAGACACAATAGGGGAATCTTTTAATAATTCTTAATTTTGATTTTTGTTTTTCGATCTTTTCTTCTTCGGGAAAGGCCTTTCTTTTGTTTTTGGGTTTTTTCTGTTCTTATCAGGAGGTTCTGCGATCTCAACATAAACCTGTTTTCTGTTTATTTCCGCCCTGTGTATGTTACTCAGGATAATATCGGTAAAGGCTTTGTCAACCTCGACGAAAGTAAAGGTGCCGAATATTTCGATTCTCCCTATGGATATGTTCTTTGTTCCGGTCATATCATTTATCATCCCAATGATCTCTGCGGGGCTGACCTTATCCTTTTTCCCCATTTTTATAAAAAACCTGGTCACTTCGGATCTGTTTAATTTTTTCCCTTTCTCTCTTTTGTTCTCTCTTCCTTCCACAATGTTAAGGTCAGGTGCATCCCTGTAATATTCCAGGAATCGGTTAAATTCCAGGGAGACAAACTGTTTGATAAGCTGTTCTTTAGTAAGCCAGTTTAATTTTTTATAGATCACATCAAGGTAAGGATCTATCCTGGACTCATCAACTTCCACCCTCTCCATCCTGTCTATCAGGCTGAAGAGCTGTTTCTCGCATATGGCTTTTCCATCAGGGACAAGCCGGTACTCAAAATTTTTTTTAATGAGTTTTTCTGTTAATTTAATTTTGTGCATTTCTTTCCGGTGAATTATCGCAATTGAGATACCCCTCTTCCCTGCTCTCCCGGTCCTCCCGCTCCTGTGTGTGTATATCAGCAGTTCATCGGGGAAATTATAATTTATGATATGAGTCAGGTCATCCACATCGAGTCCGCGAGCAGCAACATCCGTGGCAACTAGTATCTGAAGGTTTTTCGTCCTGAATTTGTGCATCACATAATCCCTCTGCGCCTGTGAAAGGTCACCATGAAGCGAGTCTGCATTATAACCGTCTTCAATAAGTTTTTCCGCAATTTCCTTTGTATCAGCCCTTGTACGGCAGAAAACTATTCCGTAAATATCAGGATTAATATCAACAATCCTCTTAAGTGCGGGATATTTATTCCTGGCCTGAACCATATAGTATAAGTGGGAAACGTTTTCAGCTCCCGTATTACGGCCTCCCACAGTAATTTCAATCGCATTGTTCATATAATTTGAAGCAATTTCCGAAACTTCCCTCGGCATAGTTGCAGAGAATAGATAAGTATTTTTTGAGTCAGGGGTTTTTTCGAGGATCGAATTCAACTCCTCCTTAAAACCCATGTTAAGCATTTCATCCGCTTCATCAAGTACAATCGAATCTATTTTTGAAAGATTGATCTTTTTTCTTTCAATAAAATCGAGAAGCCTTCCCGGAGTTGCGATGATAATTTGCGGATTTTTTTTTAATTCTTTTAACTGCCCTTCAATACTTGCACCACCATATATTGCAGTAACACGAAAATCTTTGACATATTTTGAATAATTTTGAATATCATTTGTTATCTGCATGCACAATTCACGGGTAGGGCAGAGAACTACTGTCTGAATATTTTTACTTTTTTTATCTGTTTTCTGGATGAGTGGTAATCCGAATGCAGCTGTTTTTCCTGTTCCTGTCTGGGCGAGGCCCACAACATCCCTCTCTTGTTCAAGTATTACTGGTATTACTTTCTCCTGTATTGGCATGGGTTTTTCAAAACCCATTTCCTTTATCGCCCTGATCAATAGAGGATCTGTACCTGTATTTTCAAATCCGTTCAAGTCCATTTCTGCTCCTTTTTTTGATAGCTGATTCTCCCCGTTTAAGTGTATCAGTTATAAATAAAAATAAGTCCTGGCACTAATATGAACCGAAAAAAACTCTGTTTATTTCAGATCTAACTGAATTGAGAATTTTTAAACTTAAGAAAAATATCACTATTAATCTATATTATACTGTAAATTGAGATAATTATCAATACATGTAGTCTTGTTGAACTGCTAAAACCAGGGAATTTTTCACCGGGAATACCATAATGTGTCAAGATTTAAAAAGTTTTCAAGATTACAGCCACAGTCCCCCGATCTCTTGTTGCCACGCCACTTCTAATTTATTAAATGCCAAATTGTTTTGTGTCAGCCCACTCCATTGTTAAAAGGGACCAGAAATCCATGGCCAGTTTGTTGAGGACATAATCGTACGGTAACCATCCATATCCTTTGTCACCCCAACTTGTTCCCCATGAATTGCGGATCAGCAGTGCTCCCGTCGTTTCCTTGTTACATTTCGTGTTCTTTATCTTTTTGTTGTCATCATAACCCACTGCAACAATGGCATGGCCCCATTGGGC
>JAUWQW010000028.1 GCA_030610885.1 Candidatus Aminicenantota bacterium
TCTCAATATCAAAAGCGTTTTCAATCTCTTTTAGAATTGGTGCCTGTTCATCATTTGCCAGAATATTAACCAGACGACTCTGGGCAGTGTGACTTTTCTCGTTGGCGCCAACAAGAAACGACCAGCGCCGGGCAGGTGTAAATTCTTCTTTCACCTTCATTTTACCGCTTTTGGTCTTTTCAAATTTATAATCCATCTTAACCAGCGAAAAGCGCCATTCTTCTCCTTCTGGAGACACAACAAAAGCTACAAGAGCAGCATCTTTTAACTGTCCTCCCCTGCTGCCATTCAGGTAGTGAGCAATAAAATTTCTCTGCATTGTTCTTGCACGATCAAGTGAAGTTTCTTTTTTAAGGTATACAATTAATATATCTATCTTTTTTTCTTTAGAATCTATGTATTTTCCTATTCGCTCTAATTTTTGAATATATTCCTTAAATGCATCTGTGAGATAGATTCCTCTATATTCAAAATGATCTTCCTCAATATGATTAAGTAGATTTTTAATAAAATATTTAAATCTATCTTTATCAAAAGAATTTTCAAATGTTTCTCTGATAATTTCTTTTGCCTGCTGTTTATCCATATTTATTCACCTGTCAGATACAATGAGAGTATGACTTCACGTTTACCGAATAATACCAGGTTCTTCTCAGCATAATGGCTTTCAAGCAGCTTTTCAGATATATGGCTCTGGAGCACTGCCAGTACTTTGAATGGATTTACCAGTTCATCTTTTAGCGCATTTAGAGCTTTTAATGTATTTTTTGAAGTCTGTTTGGGCAGTCCACCTTCTTCAACTTGGGTCAATACCTTTTTAAGATAAAATTCCTGGTCATCAGTGAACTTCTGCGTGTTCTTTATGGTTGCTTTTAGGATTCTCAGGATATTGGCTGCACTATCGCGTCCTCTTCTTTTTTGAGGTTCAGTTATTTCTTCGGTTGTAGCGATAATAAATGCCTCCTTGTTTTTATCCAGGAGCTCATAAATCTCTACCGGGAGTTTCTTCCTTTTTTCATCAGCATTGCTTTCAAGCAGTTCTGCTGCTGATAAAAAATCAAGTTCCGCTGTTACATTTTTATCCTTTGCTACAAAAAACTTTTGCAGTTTCCTGCGTCTGAAATAGGTTATAAGCGACCCTGCGAAATTATTGTTAAGCTTTGCTGAGCGTGCTTTTTGGGGCAGACGTTTTATTTTTTCAAAAAGGTTGGCGTCCTTTTCGCGGATATCCCGGATAATCTGTAGATATTTAAGTTCACTTTCCTCTTCCTCGTCCTCACCTTCAAGAGTTTTCTTTGAAATTAACCGATTAAAGAGCTCGTGTGAGCCAATTGGCTCGCCTTCGGTTAAAAGTTCTGCATCGCCGCCAAGAAGGGTTAAAAAGGCATTAATTTTCCCAATTGCCGCTTCTTTCAGCTTTATCTGGTCATTGGATTGTGTGGTTGGGAAAAAATTGAAGGTATGGATGACATCAAAGCGTGTATCAATTCTATTTATGCGTCCTACTCTTTGTATCATTCTGGTCGGGTTCCAGGGGATGTCATAATTAATCACCACATTTGAACGATGTAGGTTTACACCTTCTGAAAGGACTTCGGTTGAGATAAGGATTCGATAATCTTCTTTTGGGTGACGGGCTCTGGCGTCAAAGTTTTCAATCACTTTATCGCGTACAGATTCGCCTGAACCACCTGTAAACAAAAGAACCTTGTCAGGATATTCATAATTTATATTTTTAAACAAATAATTGGCTGTTTCCTTTGATTCTGTAAAAATAACAATATGATTATTTTTTAAGACTCCATTTTTTGACAGTTCATTTAGGAATTTTATGAGCTTCGGGTCACGGTTTACTTTTTGCCAAAATTTTTTAACTTCCATAAGGAGATCATAGTCGTACTGTAAATCTTTTTTGAACTCTTCTCTGAAATTTTTGCTCTCGTATTTTTGTGCCTTGCCTTCATCTATTAATCTCTGGACTGCATCGTCATCGTCGTTCTCCAGCAGTTCGAATATCTTGTTTACGTGTTTTTTGCTCACATAAACATTACCGTTATCCAACTCTTTTATGAACATTTCATAGGAGTGTAGAAATCTGTCCACTGAATTTCTAAAAGCAAAGAAACTGCTTTCCAGCCGTTTTACGAGCAGTATTTTCATAAACCGGCCCATGTTTTTCTGGGACTGCTCTTCAAGCTGATCAATTTTGCCTTTATAATACTTTGGCAGAAGAGGCGTGTAACGAGCATATTTGAATTGATTGGCAATCAGATCAATGGTTTTATTAAAAATATCGTCTTCTTCCTCATTGAGTTCGTAGAATAATGGCTCCGGTTTTTTAACCTCCGGAAATTTAAGTCCTTGTTCTTTTATGTCTTTGCTGAAATATTTTTCAATTTCCCTCCTGGTGCGGCGTACCATCAAATATTTAAGAACTTTATTACGTATTTCTCGTGCATTTGCTCTTACAGTATTTATGTATTGTGTATAGTCTTTCTTTCTGTCCAGTTTTTTAAGTTTTTTGCTCAGACTGTTAAAAAATGCTTCCAGGTCAGGCAGATTGGGAATGGTGCTTTTTCTGGTTTTTTGAAACAGTTTAAGAAGGCTTAAAATATCTTTCAGGGTGTTATTGTAAGGAGTTGCAGTTACCAGGATAACTCTTTTCCCTCGGCATATTTCCGCCAGTTTCTCATAGGAAATTGTTGTTTCGGTTCGGAAACGATGTGCCTCATCTATGATTATATTTGTGTATTTGTCTGTTCCTCTTGCCAGCAGGTGATCAAGTTTGCCGATAGATTCAAAATCTGCTGGAACTCTGAAGTCTGAAAAAACATTTGGCCAGGAGCCAGGATTGGATTTTTCCAAAAGCATCGGCGGGGCAACAACAAGTGTTCTTCCATTCAGTTGACCTGCAAGCATTGCAGAAACGTATGTTTTTCCTAACCCAACAACGTCGGAGATAAAAACACCTCCGTATTCCAGAAGTATCTTTTTAGCGTTTAAAACAGCCTGCTCCTGATATTCAAGCTTTTTAAACCCCTCCGGAAGATACTTAACAAAAACTTCGCCTGTCTGGCTGAGTTCATCTTTGAAGTATTCGTAGAGAAATTTTAGGTATAACTGATATGGTGAAATATTTTGACTGAGCCAAGTTTTTTCCTGAATGGTCTGAACATATTTTTCGCTGACATCTACAGCGTTATTCCATAATTCCTCAAATTTATTTTTAGCAAAATCATAATCACTTCTGTTTTTCAGCTCCACGTTGAATTCAAGGTTATCAACCAGCCCGGCCTTTGTAAAATTACTAGAGCCTGTAATAACGCGTCCAACATCCCTGTCACCTTCCGCAAATGTCATAATATAGATTTTGGCGTGAATATTCTGTGACGGATAAGCCCTTAATTCCAATTTGCCGTTTCTAACCCATTCTATAAATTTATAGACACCTTCTTCAACTTTTCTATTGTCCTCAGAATCCTCCATTTCTTTTTGAACAAGGTTTTCAATCTCCTGCTTGGTTTCTGCGTGTGAGAAATCAATTTGTTGCCGTTTGGGTTTTTGGGCTTTTCCCAGCAATTCGAAAGTTTGTCTGCCTGTGCTGATTCCAATAAGAATTCTTATCCTTTTTGTGTTTTCTAAAGATTTATAGATGGCATGAAATCCGCTGGAATAGAAGTAACCAACAAGACAGTCAAAAAATGAAGTGTCTTTAATCAGGACTTCAAAGCGTTGTTTTAGGCTTTGATTTTCTTCGTTTGTTATAAAAGATAAATCCGTATTCATCAGAATCCTTTTTTATCGTTCTTAGTCCAACAATAGATATTCATATTATACACTTTATTTCATCAATTTGTATTACAGCATAACTCACTTTTATATTATTTATTAGAGCATAGAGGATTTTTAATGTCAAACTTTGTCAAGACTCACAACCGACTGCTTTAGCTGTTTGGTTGTTAACAAAAATCATACTATATAATAAAAGATTTGATCCCTTTTCTACTTCTTCAAGATATATTGATATTAATCAAGATACAATATATAATAGATAACGTAATAGATAATTTTAGTTTGCAAGAGGAATATATAGTATTGTTAATTGAAAAATAAACCAAAAATAAAAAAAGTGCCGGATAAAACACTACAAAACATACAAAATGGTAAACCATTTATAGGAATAGGACAATTGCTTTTTGTAATTCCAATTTATTACAGAAGTCCAAGACAGCATTCAGATGATTATAAAAGGAAATATTTAAAATATCTTGAATCCCAAAAAAAAGTATGGAACCAAGTTAATAAAAACCTATTTGACGAAAGATTGAAAGAGGATCCTTATTGCTTCTTAGCTGACTTTCAAAATAAATGGTATTCTTGGAATTATACCCAAATTATTGAATTCGTTGAAATTTATTTTGATGGTGGAACAATGATTAAATCGAGGCTTTGGAAGTTGGACAGAAAAAGATACAGCCCATTAATGAATAAGAAAGTATTCAAAGGTGTTCTAAAATTAAGTGATGTCACTCGCATTACTAATCGTGACAACAATTTTATTAAAGAGAAAATAAATAAATTTTTAAAATATTTACAAAAAAGGTACAAAAATCGTTATGTTGACATTTCGCAAATAGAGAACATTTTACCTTTGATAAATTTTGAAAAACTAACCAAAAATAAAGTGTGACTTGCACGTTCATCTTCTTACCTGCAGGCAAAACAATTGGGCACAGGTCTACCTATTTGACTATAGACTTGAATAATTTTTTTAAATTTCATAGAATATAATTATGAATTGGCTATTTTCTTTACCTATAATCTTTTTACTTCTCATAATTTTGTTTTATTTTATTTCAAGAAAGAGAGAGGGCTTTTACGAAATCAGAAAATTAATTCCTCAACTTTTTTCTCTATTATTTCTGACTTTACTAATTTCATTTCTAAATATAAATTTTATTTCAGATATTTTTTATTCAGACAAATTAATTTCTATACTATGGCTTATAATCTTACTTTTCATACTAAATGTATCAATAAAGATCATTGTGTTTTTTTTATTTGATTTTATGCTTTACACAAAAGAAGGCATTACAAGAATAAGATTAATCAAAGATATTATTACAATTATCCTGTACATTATAGGAATTTTACTTATATTTAATTACTTTTTAAATATAAAAATAACAGTAATTTTAGCATCTTCTGCAGTCTTAACGGTTGTTATTGGTTTTGCACTTCAGGACACTCTTGGAGACCTGTTTTCGGGAATTTCTTTAAATTTCGAAGAATCTTTGAAAATTGGAGATTGGATAAGAATTGGAGAATATGAGGGTGAAATCGAACAATTCAGGTGGAGATCAATTAAAATAAGAACTATTGATAATATATTAATTCTTATTCCAAATCAGATTGTATCAAAAAAGGAAGTACTTAATTTTGGACATTTAAACTCAAACATTGCTTTAAGATTAAAAATAGGTGTTAGTTATAAAAACAGCCCTGATTTTGTTATAAAAACCATCCAGGAAACCTTAAAATTAATAAATCCAGTACTTAAAAAGCCTGCTCCTATGGTGATGGTGAGTGATTTCAATGATTTTTCTATTGAATATGATATAAAATTCTGGATAAACGACTATTCAAAGAAAGATATAATCAATAATGAAATAAGAAGAAAGATCTGGTATGCATTTAAGAGAAATAACATTGAAATCCCATTCCCAATAAGAAACATTTATATAAAAAAAGAGATTGAACATGAAGTAAACAAGGAATATATTTTTAATTCTCTAAAAAAAGATGAGATATTCTCTTCTATAGATGAGAAATATCTTAAGCAATTAATCCAAGAACATAGTGAGATAAATCTGTATGGAAAAGGTGAAACTTTGATTAAAGAGGGAGAAAAAGGAGAATATTTTTATTATATAATAGATGGAGAAGTAGAAGTTTTAAAAAATGACAAGGTTATAAATATATTAAAAAATAGTGATTGTTTTGGGGAGATGTCCCTATTTACAGGAGAAAAAACTTCTGCTTCTATAAGAACTTCAAAAGAGAGTAAAATACTGAAGCTATCATCCGATAAATTCAGAGAGACTGTTAAAATTAATGAAAAGATGGCGAAAAAATTATCCGAAGTTATAGCTTTAAGAAGATCAAAATTAAAAGAATTGAGTATTATAGAATCTGAATTTTCTCAAACAAGCATAAAAAAAGAGAGTGAAAATATTTTTAAGCGAATAAAAAAATACTTCAGAATATAAATAAATAGTTGGTAATAGTGTTTGACAGTACAACAGTAAGTTTCATTTATTCTCTGCCTTGAGTTTTTCCAGTTCTCGACGCTCTTTTTTAGTAGGCCTGCCCGCCCCTTTTCCTCTGTAGCCAAATATCACACTAATTGGGTCCCTATAAAACTGTTTCAATTTCTCAAGTTCCTTCTCAGGAGTTATTTCCTCTACAATATCCTTAGCCAGTTTTGCAGATACCCTTTTAACAACAAGCCCTTTTACTTTAAAGCTACGAATAATTGGAGGATGTTTTACATCAACTACTTCACTTATTCTTATATTGTAGGAAGGTTTTACAACACTGCCTTGAATAGTTATTTTTCCTTTTTTACAGGCATCAGACGCCTTGGTACGAGTCTTAAAAATACGCACTGCCCAGAGCCATTTATCTATCCTTGCTTCCATAATTCTATTGTTCATTAATCCCCAATTATAAAAGATGAGCTTGAAAATATCCACATCTATTTATAAAAATCTTATTTAATGTGATTTTTTTATATTTTATGATAGATTTAGGATTTATTTCCTTTTTTTTTAATAAACTCCAATATTCTTCCACATAATTTATCATATTCTTTTGTAGTTATACTTTCCTTATCTGTGAAATAAAAGGGAGTTCCATCATCTCCCTTTAAGCCAATCTTAGTCTCAAAAGGCAGCTCCGCAAGAAGATTATGACCCAAAATTTCAGTAACACTTCTATTATCCTTATTTGGGTATAAATCAAGCTTAGATGAACATTTTGAACAAACAATATATTTCATATTTTCAACAATGCCAATGATCTCTGTATCTGTGGTTTTAAACATATTAATCATTTTTCTTACATCAGCAAGAGAAGCTTCCTGTGGTGTGGTTACAACAATTCCTCCTGAAAGATCTGCTTTTTGAATAATCGAAAGAGGAACATCCCCTGTGCCTGGAGGTAAATCAATCAAAAGAATATCCAGTTCCCCCCAATCAACATCTCCTAAAAATTGATCAATTAATTTACTCGCAAGTGGTCCTCTCCATATTAATGCTTGTTCAGGTTTTGTTATAAATGCAACAGACATTATCTTCAAACCATATTTTTCAACTGGAATTAATTTCTTTCCCTTTGCCCTTGCTAACTCATTTTCTATTCCTAACATTATTGGAACATTAGGTCCATAGATATCTGCATCAAGTATACCTACTTTCTTCCCCTTTTGAGCAATAGAAAGAGCTAAGTTCACAGTAACTGTAGATTTTCCAACTCCCCCTTTGCCACTCGCAATTGCTATTATATCTTTTGCGTTAACAGGAATTTTAGAAATAATATACTGTTTTGAATCATTTTCAGCTGGCATTAAAACCCCCTCAAAACAAAAAACATTTAATAATTAAAAGAATATTGACAATTAATATAAAAAATATTGTTATCAATTTTATCAAGATCTGATGTCATTGATTCACCTCTAATAACATAATTTGCCTGAAATTTAATAGTTTTACTATAGAAATAGTTAACCCCTAAAGAAATATCTCTATATTTTTTCACTCCATTTCTATCAACTTCTCCATCATTTGGAGTATAAAAACCATATCTTATTATAGATTCAAACTTTCTTATTTTATACCCAGCAACAGCATATACACCATCATATTTTGTTTTTAAATCTCCTGTACTATATTCTCCTGCAATATATTCTAATTTTAAATTAATTTTATTCTTTAAATAAAATATATGTGCCCCATATGAGCTCATATCAGTATCAGTATCCTTTTCCTTCCCATTCCCCAAAAAACCACCAAACCTTAAATCATCCATTGGTCTCACCTCAAGTCTAGCCCAAAAAGCCAGACCATTGTTTTTATGGATATAATAAGTATTTTTAATAGATGGGGTAAATATTGCATTTGTTTCTGCATTTGAAATCATCAATTCATAATACAATTTCCCAGTCAAAAACTCTCCGTAAACTTGAGCTCCAAAAGCTCTATAGCTGTCAAGTGCAGTGTTGACATTCCACATTTGAGTTATCATTGGTCTTTCTATTAAATCAAGTTTTCCTGAAGAAGTTAATGTCCCTGACATAGCACCAGGAGCAGCAAATTTACCTATCTTTAGGTTAAACCTTTTTGTAAAAAGAAAATCAATATAAATATCTAATAACTTTGCTATTTGTTTATCCCATGCAACCTGGAAACCCCACTTTATATCCTTTGAAAAGGAACCATAAGGTTTCAATCTCAATCGCCTTATAGTAAACCCATAAGCATCATTATTATCAAGGTTTTGATCTGCTGCAGAAAACCATGTTTGAGCAAGCCCCTTAAATTTAATTCCCTCTGCTTTTAAAGAAAATACAATGATTGAAAAGAAAATAAAAATAATACAAAATCGTTTCATCTTATTTATTCCTCCACATTAATTTCCAATTATATAAAAAACAACAACAAAGTCAACCTAAAAACTTGATTTTTACTCATCGAAAAGTTAAAGTTATATATAAAAAATGAAAAAAATATATAAAAATTATTTCAATATCTCATATATTTTCCCAGTAAATAGTTTCGGGATTGAAACTTCTAGAGATAAATTTGTTATTGATATTGAAAAAGAGGTTTTAAAAAATCGAATCACAACATTTTTAGAAAAAAAAATTTCAGACGAAAAAATCTCTGAGACATTTAATTTAAAAGATAAACCTAACTGGAAATTAAAAAAAGTAAGAAAAATCTTAAGAAATGAATATGCAGGAGCACATAACAGTGTTCCTGATATAAAAAGATCAATGCACAAAATTCTATACAGACCCTTTGATATTCAATGGATTTTCTATAATGATTCAGTGATTGAACGCCCATGTAAAGCAATTATGAATCATATGATAGAGGAAAATATAGCTTTACTAACATGTAAACAACAAAATAAATTTGGATTTTCACATGTTTTTGTTTCTGACAATATTTCAGAATCTCATGTGGTTTCCACTAAAATAAAAGAAATAAATCATATCTTTCCTCTCTATTTTTATCGTGCAAAAGATAATAAGGGACTATTTTATTTTATTGATAGAAAAGTACCAAATATAAATCCAAGAATATTCGAATTATTAAATGTAAACATGAAATTATACGGAGAGGTTAATTCTGCTTGTACTCCAGAACAGATATTTTATTATATCTATGCTGTCCTACATTCTATTATTTACAGAAAAAAATATGCTAATTTTTTAAAAAATGAATTCCCCTGTATCCCATTCACATCCAATCATGCTGTATTTATAAAGATGGGAAAACTCGGACAAAAATTAGCAGATATCCATCTTATGAAATCAAATCAATTGAACAAGACCTTTTCTCGTTTTGAGGTTCCAGGTAATAATGCAGTTAAAAAAGTAGAATATATTCCTGATGTAGGGGTTCAAAATGTTGAACCCCTTCCGGAAATCACACGAAACAAAAAAACCCAATTGTCAGGAAAGGTTTTTATTAATAAAACTCAATATTTTTCAAACATTGATAAAGATACCTGGAATTTTCAAATAGGAGATCACAAAACAATGCACATCTGGTTAAAAAACCGTAAAGGCAGAACACTCACCTCTGAGCAAATTCAGCATTATATAAAAATTGCTCAGGCTCTTAAATTAACCATTAATTGTCAAAATAAAATAGATAAGCTATACCCAAAAATAGAAAAGGATTTAATAATACAAAAAGATATTTAAAATAATACCCCTTTCCTAAGAGGAAGGGGTCAGGGATTGCTTTATTATCATATATTTGCTATAAATATATGATGAAAGATATAAAAGTACTTGTAATTGATGATGAAAAAAATATCCTTAAATCAGTCAAAATGGTTCTTTCTTACGAAAGCTATCCAGTAATCACTGCTAATAATGGATTGGAAGGGATCAATCTATTCAAAGAGATTAAACCGGAAATTGTCTTACTTGATGTTAAAATACCTGGTTTTAACGGAATTCAAGTTCTAAAACAGATGAAAGAAATTAATCAATTGTCTGAAATTATAATGATTTCCGGGCATTCTGGCATTAAAGAGGCTGTAGAAGCCTCAAAATTAGGGGCTTTTGATTTTCTTGAGAAACCAATCTCAAGAGAAAAGCTGATACTCACAATAAGAAATGCTTCTGAAAAAGTAAAACTTCTAAAAGAAAATTACACATTGAAAAATATTACAGAAAAAAAACAGAATCTTGTGGGTGAATCTGAAGTTATATTAAAATTAAAACAAACAATAAAAAAGGTTTCAAAAACCAACTCAACTATCCTGATAAGAGGAGAAAGTGGCACAGGAAAAGAATTAATAGCTCGTAGCATTTATAACCAATCTACAAGAAACAAAAACAAATTTATTCAGGTAAATTGTGCTGCAATCCCAGAAGAATTAATTGAAAGTGAATTATTTGGACATGAAAAAGGCTCTTTTACAGGAGCATATGAAAAAAAAATAGGAAAATTTGAAAGTGCTCATCAAGGAAGTATATTTCTTGATGAAATTGGTGATTTAAGCTTAAAAGCTCAGGCAAAAGTTTTAAGAGTTCTCGAAGAGGGAGAAATCCAAAGAGTTGGCTCTTCGCAAGTTAAAAAAGTAGATGTTAGGATTATTGCAGCAACAAATAAAAATCTGAATCAAGAGATAAAAAATGGAAACTTCAGGGAAGACCTGTTTTTCAGACTGAATGTTGTACCTATTTTCTCTCCACCTTTAAGAGAAAGAAAAGATGATGTTCTAATACTTATCGAACATTTTGTAAACTATTTTTCAGATGAAAATAATTATAAAAAAAAGAGATTTTCAGAAGAAGTAATAAAATGTTTTGAAAAATATAATTGGAAAGGAAATGTAAGAGAACTAAGAAATTTGATAGAAAAACTTCTTATAATGACTGATTTTGATATAATTACAGAAAATGACTTACCCGATTACATGAAAGATATACAGGAAAAACCCTCATTTTATCCTCAAGATATAAAATTGTGGAAAGAATTTAAATCTAAATCTGAAAAACATTTTCTCGAAAATAAATTAAGGGAATTCAAGTATAATATTGCACAAACTTCTAAAGAAATTCAATTACCTCGTAGTAACCTCTATAAAAAAGTGGATGTTCTTGGTATAATGATTCCTGATGACCTGAAAGCAGATGAAGAATCGCGCCATTTTCGCAATGGTGAGGAAAGTCCGGACTCCACAGGGAAGGGTGGTTCCTAACAGGAACTGTCTGCTAGAGGCAGATAAGGAAAGTGTCACAGAGAATAGACTGCCCCTTGAAATAGCTGTTAAAGCTATTTCAAAGAGTAAAGGTGAAAAGGTGAGGTAAGAGCTCACCGTTTCAATTGAAGACAATTGAAACTGAGATAAACCCCACCCGGAGCAAGGCTAAATAAAAGGTGTTTAAGGTAATCCCGGCCAAGACCTTTGGGTTAGCCGCTTGAGCAGTTAAGAGATTAATTGCCCAGATAAATGATTCTTCAAGACAGAATCCGGCTTACAGTCTGCTTTCAGGGTTATCTCTTTTAACACTATTTTTCATCAGAACTTTTTATAAAATGTGCGCCCATTGAGATCTTGTTATATAATGCTGCATTTACTACAAGTAATGCAGTTTGGGCACTATCTCTTAGATCAATGATACTATTAGTTATTTCAGTTTTTTGATAAAATTTAACTATTCTGTGTTTTAGATATTCTAGATCAGATTTAGCTCTTTCCAGACGTTTTATAGTCCTTATTATTCCACTATAATTCCACATTGTATACTTTATCATAATAAGATCCTGTAACACAAGAGCTGGATCTAATTCTTCTTGTAGATATGGGTACTTCCACTCAGAAATTTCAGACATTACATATAGATTCTTTTCTTTATGAAAGTTCTCTAATATATCATCAGCACTTTTAACGCCCCATACTAATCCCTCAAGCAATGAAACAGAAGCTAACCTGTTTGCTCCATGTACACCTGTGTTAGCAACCTCACCAATAACATAGAGATTCTTCAAACTTGATCTTCCTTTCAAATCAGATAAAACACCACCGCAACTATAATGTGCTGCAGGTACAACTGGAATCGGAACTTCATCAATTTTAATACCATACTGTAAGCAATTCTCATAAATAGTAGGAAATCTCTCTTTTATGTTTATTTTAGCAAAAGAGGCAAGATCAAGTAGAACATAATCATCATCATTTTCTATCATCTCTTCATAAATAGAACGTGAGACTTCATCTCTTGGAGCCAAATCACCTAAAGGAGAATACTTCTTCATAAAATATTCACCTTTTCTATTCATCAACTTTGCACCTTCTCCTCTTACTGCCTCAGAAATTAAAAAGCTATCTGCTTCTTTGTGAAATAGAGAAGTGGGATGAAATTGAACATACTCAAGATTAGCAATTTGTGCTCCAGCTCTATAAGCCATCGCAATTCCATTTCCAACAGTACCTGCTGGATTTGTAGAATGAAGATATATACTGCTCAACCCTCCAGTAGCTAATATCACCTTTTTTGAAAATATCCTCAAAATCCTTTTCGTTGTTTGATTAAGAACATAAGCGCCTATTGTTTCAGGCTCTTTATACAATCTGAAGGGATTTTTAGAATGATGCGGAAATGCAAGCAGATCTATTGCTGTATGATTAAACAAAATTTTCAAATTCTTTAATTTTCTTAAATACTTAAAAAATTGTTCCTGAATAACCTTACCAGTCATATCCTTTACATTTAAAACTCTTCTTTCCGAATGAGCACCCTCTATTGCAAGATCAAAACTACCATTATTCACTGAAAATGGAACTTTGATCTTATCAATTAAAATCTTTTTAACAAATTTCTGTGAATTGTTTACAACTTGTTCAACTGCATCCAAAAAATTAATATTATCACCACTCCTTAGAATATCATCAATAAAATCCTTTGGTTTCTCCTTTTCACTCAAACAAGCTATACCTCCCTGAGCTTTATGTGTGTTTGTTTCTGTAAAGTCATCACCTTTACTTATCAACATCGTATTAATCCCATTTTCTGCAAGAACTAATGCTGCTGTTGAGCCTGCAATCCCTGCACCTATTATTAATACATCAGTTTCAAAATATTCTTCCATTTATCTCCTTACATTCAAACTTAAATCTAAAGACTTAAAAGAATGAGTTAAAGCGCCAACAGAAATATAATCTACACCTGTTTTAGCTTTTTCTTCAATATTTTCAAGCTTTATATTTCCTGAAATCTCTAATTTTATACTTTTTGTATTCATCCTAACAGCCTTTTTTTCCATTTCTATACTAAAATTATCAAGCATAATTATATCTACATTTAAACTCAATGCTTCTCTAAACTCATCCAGATCTTTCACTTCTACTTCAATCTTTTTATGTGGAAATTTGTTTCTGATTTTCTTAACAGCATTCGAAATAGTTCCAGCCATCTTTATATGATTATCTTTAACCATTGCCATATCCTCAAGATTGAGCCTATGATTTGTTCCACCCCCATCTGTCACAGCTTTTTTTTCAAGATATCTCATTCCAGGAGTTGTTTTCCTCGTGTCAAGTAAGATAACATTATATGGCTTTATTATTTCAACGAATTTTCCCGTCAAAGTTGCAATTCCACTTAACCTTTGTAAAAAATTTAAAGCAGTTCTTTCTGCTTTTAAAATAGAACTTTCTCTTCCAATAATCTCAAGTATAACACAACCTCTTTTCACTGAAAAACCATCTCCTGCAAAAATATTGATATTAATTTCAGGATCAACCATATCAAAAGTCTTTTTAAATACATCTATTCCTGAAATAATCCCATCCTCTTTAGCAATTACCTGTGCAACGATTTTTTGATCATATTCAATAAGAGAATTTGTTGTTACATCATCTTCAACCTTATCTTCTAATATAGCAAGTTTAACTATATCCGAAATTATTTTTTCTTTAAAATCCATATAATTAAAATTATTATTGTTTAAACTCTTTTCCAAAAAAATTTCTTAACCAAAAATTTATATCTGATTTAATTGATAACAACCTTTTTTTACCCCTAAATCCATGTTTTCCTCCAGGATATAGCATCAATTCCACAGGCTTCTCAGAGTCAAGTACTTTATCAACAAACTGAATTGTATTCTGCATATGAACATTGTCATCCATAGTACCATGAATAATCCTCAATCCTCCCTTATACTTATCAATATAAGTTAAAACAGAACTTCTTTTATAACCTTCAGGGTTCTCAGAAGGAGTGTCCATATATCTTTCTGTATATACTGAGTCATAGAGCTTCCAATCAATTACTGAAAAACTCGCAATACCACAACTAAAGTAATCTGAACCATATGTTAAAGCTAATGCAGTTACATACCCACCATAACTGCCTCCTTCAATCCCTATCTTTTCTCTATCTATAAAGGGTAATTTATATAGATATTTTACTACCTGTATATAGTCAAACATCTCCCATTTACCCAAATCTCTATACATTAGCTCAGCACCTTTTTTACCAAAATGGCCTGAGCCTCTATGATCTACTCCTATAATAATAATACCCTGTTGAGCCAAGAAAAAATTCCTTATAGGGCGATAACCATAACTGTTATAAATTGTTTGACTTTCCGGGGCACCATATATCTCAATTATTACTGGGTATTTTTTATTAGGATCAAAACCAGAAGGTAACCACCAGATTACTGGAAGTTTATAACCATCATCAGTTTCAATTCTGAATAATTCTCGTTTTGGAACAGAATATTTTTTTATTACAGGAGAATAACTATCAGCAATATCCCTAATCAACTTCCCTTTATTATCCCTTAAACAAACTTTTGTCGGAGTATTTAATGATGAATATCTGTCAATAAAATAATTACCTTCTGGAGAAACATTCACAGTATGCACCCCATTATATTGAGTTAATCTTTTTATACTCTTCCCGGAAAAGTCCGTTTTATAAAAATCTATTTCTGTTGAATCCTCTTTTTTTGCACTGAAATAAATCTGCCTCTTTCTCTCATTTACCAAATTAATCATAGTTACGGACCAATCTCCTGAAGTAATCTTCAATATCCTTCCGCTTTTATAAACATAATATATATGAGGCCATCCATGTTTTGAACTTCTAATAAAAATATCTCCATTTTTTAATAGATGAAAATCTTTTGACTCAAAAAGCTTAACCCATGTCTTCTGCTTTTCTTCATAAAATTGCCTTATGTTTTTTGTTTTTAAATCATAGACTAATATTTTTAAATTATCCTGACCTCTATTCATCCACTGAAAATAAATTTTATCACCTTTAAAATTCCAAACAGGAAACGCAAGATAATAGTCCTTATCATCAATATTTATCCAATCTATCTTATTATTTGAGATATTAGCAATACCCAACTGAACTTCAGGGTTAGGATACCCTGCTTTTGGGTAATATTGTTTCTCCACACCACCATAATCCCCCTTTGAGCTGACTATAGTAAATATAGGTACTTTTACCTGATCAAATCTCATAAAAACTACCTTATCACTGTCTGGACTCCACCAGAAAGCTTTATATCTACTTCTTCTCCCAAGTATTTCTTCATAATATATCCAGGAAGCATAACCATTTAGAATCACATCATTTCCATCTTTTGTTAATTGAATATTTTTTTTGTTAACAATATCATAAACAAAAAGATTACCTTCTAATGAATAGGCAATTTTATTGCCATCCGGGGAAAATTTTGGGGTTTTTTCAATTCCTTTAGTTTTAGTTATTTGAACAATTTCATTATTCTCTCTTAAAAATAAAAAAATATCCTTATCTTTTACAAAAAGAAATTTGTTGAAATCCTTTGTTTTATCAGAAGAGTTAAACAAATTGAAACCATTCTTTTCTATTTCTTTATATTCAGAAGGATCTAGAAAAATTTTTGATTTACCACTCCTTGCATTAACCTTAAAAAGTTTGCCTTTTTTTAATTCATAGTAGTTTAAATTATCTGCCCATCCAAATATCATTGGTAATTGTTTAAATAACTTTTCTCCTTTAAATTGAAAAGCTTGATCAAATGTTATCTTTTTTCCTGAAAAAATAAAATTAGTTGAAATTAACAAAAAAATAAAAGTAATCCCTATTTTTTTCATAACAACCACCTTAAAATAAACTTTTCACATAATTCAATTCTAAATTTCTTTAAAAAATTATGATAGAACATCATTTACCAAATTTCAAGAAAAATGACTAAAAAACATTTAAATAATTTTTTATAACAACAACACTTTAAAATATATTTTCAGCTATATTAAACAATACATCATGAATTTTTAAACTACTTGACAATTGAGCATTTCTAATTAATAATGAAATATTTTAAGGAGATGAGTGTGAACAGTATAAATACAGAAAAAATAAAAAAGGGAGTGAAATTAATCCTTGAAGGAATTGGTGAGAATCCTAACTCAAAAAGATTAAAAAAAACTCCTCAAAGAGTTGCAAATATGTTTTTAGAGGTTCTTTCAGGTATTCACGATGATCCAGATAAATTTACTAAATTACTCAGCGAAGAAGAACATGATGAAATGGTTATATTAAAAGATATTCCAATTTACTCCATGTGTGAACATCATCTTCTGCCATTCTTTGGAACTGCGAGTATTGCTTATATACCAAATAAAGGCAAAATTATGGGGTTAAATACAATAGCTCAACTAATTGACACCCTCTCCAAAAGGCTTCAGATACAGGAAAGATTAACAAAACAAATAGCTGATTATCTTGTAAAGGCTCTATCACCTCTTGGTGTAATGGTTGTCATAAAAGCAGAACATCTGTGTATGACAATGCGAGGTGCAAAAAAACCAGGATCAATAACTATCACTTCAGCACTTAGGGGTAGTTTTCGTGATAAAATTGCAACTCGCGAAGAAGCAATGTCTTTTATAATAACAAAAGAAAAGTGAAAAATTCAATAATTATATAATTGGTAATTTTTAATCAATAAAAAATCAACCCTTTTATTTTGCAGTTCGAAAAAGATCCTCTACTTCATCTATCTCAATATTATGATAATAAGAAAACCCGGTTCCAGCAGGGATCAATCTTCCCATAGTTACATTTTCCTTAATACCTCTTAATTCATCTACCCTTCCGGAAATTGCAGCTTCTGTTAAAACTTTAGTTGTCTCCTGAAATGCAGCAGCAGAAATAAAGCTTTCAGATGCAAGTGAAGCCCTTGAAATTGGGAGAAGTGTTACCTTTGCTTTTGCTGGCTTTCCACCTTCAGCTTCAACTCTCACATTTTCTTCCTCAAATTTATATTTTTCAATAATTTGTTCAAGGATAAAACTTGTATCTCCAACATCTTCCACTTTTCTCCATTTAACCATCTGTCTTATAATTATTTCAATATGCTTATCATTAATAACAACTCCCTGTAACCTGTAAATTTCTTGAATTTGCTTTAAAAGATATTCCGCCAATTTTTGTTCTCCGAGTACATTCAAAATATCAGTAAGATTCAAAGGTCCGTCCATAAGAGGAGTACCTGCAGCAACTCTATCCCCATCACCAACAATTATATAAGCTCCACGTGGGATATTGTGTTCATCAGGCTTTACATTTTTATCAAATGGTTTAATTATTAATTTCCTCGAACCCTTTGAAACTTTACCATATTCAACAATTCCATCAATTTGAGCCATCTTTGCAGGGTTTTTGGGTTTTCTTGCTTCAAACAGCTCAGTAACCCTTGGAAGACCACCCGTTATATCCTTTGTTTTTGCAAATTCAGATGGAATTTTTGCAAGAATATCTCCTGCGTTTACCTCATCACCATCTTTAATAAAAACGTGAGCATTTACTGGTAGATAATATTTTCTCTTTATTTTGTTGGTTACTTTATCACGAATAATAATACAGGGTTGTAATTCATCTCTTAATTTCTCATCTTTTATATCTATAATAATTGTAGTAATCTTACCAGTTGCTTCATCCCTATCAAGAACAAAAGAGATATTCTTTTCAAGATCTTTTAGTTCGACAATTCCATCATTGTTTGTTAACATTGCATTTGCATATGAGTCCCACTCGACCAATAAATCTCCTCTATGTACTTTTTCACCGTCTTTCATTAAAACTTTTGAGCCATAAACAATTGGGTATATAGCTCTTTCTCTTTTTTTTGAATCAAGAATTTGAATAGATCCAGTCCTATTCATTGCAATTGAAGTTTCTTCTTTATCTTTAATGATATTTAAATTTGTAAACTTTAAAGTACCATCATATCCTGAACGCAACTCAGTATGGCCCTCGGTTCCAGAAGCAACTCCGCCAATATGAAATGTTCTCATTGTTAATTGAGTACCAGGTTCACCAATTGACTGAGCAGCTATAATTCCTACAGCTTCACCTAATTCTATTAATTTTCCTGTTGATAAATTTCTTCCATAACATTTTCTGCAAATACCAGCTTTGGTTCTACAGGTTAATGCTGATCTGAGTTTTACCCTTAAAATACCTGAATCAACTATATCCTTAGCTTTATTTTCATCAATCATTTCACCCTCTTTTACTATTATTTGCTTAGGATCATCAGGACTATGTATATCTTCAAATGAAATTCTTCCAATTAACCTATCCAATAATGGCTCAATTTCTTTTCCATTCTCAATTATAGCTGATACTTCAATCCCATTTGTTGTTCCACAATCTTCCTCTTTTACAATAATCTCAACAGCAGTATCTACAAGCTTTCTAGTTAAATATCCCGCATCTGCGGTCTTTAATGCAGTATCTGCAAGACCTTTTCTTGCACCATGAGTTGAAATAAAATATTGTAAAACAGACAAACCCTCTTTAAAGTTTGCAGTAATTGGTGTTTCAAGTATCTCACCTGATGGCTTTGCCATGAGTCCTCTCATTCCAGCTAATTGTTTCAACTGGTCTTGACTTCCTCTTGCTCCTGAATCCGACATAACAAAAAGTGGATTTATACCTTCGCCTTCATAACTCATTTTTTTTATACCAGCAAACATCTTGTCTCTGATTTCATCAGTTGCCTTACTCCATTTATCTATAATAATATTATGCCTTTCGTCTGCAGTTAAAAGTCCATCATTATACATTTTTTCAATCTTATCAAGCTCTTTTTCAGTTCTTATTATAATATCTTTTTTTTCTTCAGGTACAACTAAATCTGAAATACTTATTGTAAATCCAGCCATAGTTGCATGCTCAAATCCAGCTTCTTTGAGCTTGTCAAGAGTTTCAACAGTGGGGCCAAATCCCAATTTTAAATATATATAATAAACTAAATTCTGGATTCCTCTCCTTTTCATTAATCCATTTATGTAAGGAACACTCTCAGGTAACAATTCATTAAATATAATCCTTCCAGCAGTTGTAACCAGTAACCGATTATCTCCTTTTTTTATTATCGTCATAGGACAATTTGCAATATCCTGTGAATCAAGCACATAAGTTTCTAAATTCTTTATTTCACCAAAATATCTAAGCCTAATTTTTGCATTCAAATCAATAATTTTACTTTCAAAAGCCTGAATTACATCTTTATTTGAACTAAAGATCATATTCTCGCCCTTTAGGTTCTTTTTTGTAAAAGTAAGATAATAAAAACCAAGGATCATGTCTTGTGTAGGTACAGCGAGTGGTTTTCCGTTTGCTGGTGATAAAATATTATTTGTTGACATCATTAATATTTTTGCTTCTGCTTGAGCCTCTAATGAAAGAGGAATGTGAACAGCCATTTGATCTCCATCAAAATCAGCATTAAAAGCAGGACAAACTAATGGATGTAGAGTTATTGCATTTCCTTCAACTAAATGGGGCTTAAAAGCTTGAATACCCAATCTATGAAGAGTTGGAGCTCTATTTAAAAGAACTGTGTGTTCTTTAATTACTTCATCAAGAGCATCCCATACCTCATCTCTATTCTCCTCGACCCAGGTTCTTGCAACCCTTAAAGTCGTCACCATACCCTTTCTCTCAAGCTTATTGTAAATAAATGGCTTAAAAAGTTCTATTGCCATTTTCTTTGGTATTCCACATTCATCCAATTTTAACTTTGGATCCACAACAATAACCGACCTTCCAGAATAATCAACTCTTTTTCCTAATAAATTTTGTCTGAATCTCCCATGTTTTCCCTTTAAAGCATCTGACAAAGATTTTAAAGGTCTTTTTTGAGAACTCATATAACTCTTATTTCTCTTTTGATTGTCAAACAGGGCATCTACAGACTCTTGGAGCATTCTCTTTTCATTTTTAATAATTAAATCAGGCGCTTTTAAATCAAGAAGTCTTTTCAACCTATTATTCCTATTAATAACTCTCCGATATAAATCATTCAAATCTGAGGAAGCAAACCTTCCTCCATCTAATCTTACAAGAGGTCTTAAATCAGGAGGAAGTACAGGCACTGTCTTTAATATCATACATTCAGGTTTATTCCCAGAATTTAAAAAATCTTCTAATAATTTTAACCTTCTCGACATATTTTTTTTCTTCTGAACTGATCTTTCTATTTTTATTCGAGATTTCAGAGTTGCAACTTCATTCTCAATATCAATCATTTTTAATAATTTATAAATAGCTTCTGCACCCATTTCAGCTTTAAAAGAATCCTCTCCGAATTTATTTACTAAATTGACATATTCCTCTTCAGTAAGAATCTGTTTAAACTTTAAACCTGAAACAGATCCTGGATCAATAATAATATAACTTTCAAAGTAAACAATGTGTTCAAGTAACTTAGCATTTATTTCAAGAAGTATGCCAATCCTCGAAGGTATCCCCTTAAAAAACCATATATGTGCAACTTTCGAGTTCAGCTCTATATGCCCCATTCTTTCCCGTCTTACAGAAGATAGGGTAACCTCTACACCACACTTCTCACAAACAATCCCTTTATATTTTAATCCTTTATATTTACCACATAAACATCTAAAATCCTGTGTTGGTCCAAATATCTTCGCACAGAACAACCCATCCCTTTCGGGTTTAAAAGTCCTATAATTTATTGTTTCGGGCTTTGTTACTTCACCTGAAGACCAATCCCTAATATCTTCAGGAGAAGCAATGTTTATTCTTATTTTACTATAATCCATAATATTAACTTCTTTATTGCTTTTTTTGATCTTATACATAATAGCTCTCCTTAAGGCATATTAGCTATATTTTCCTTTAAAGTATCTTCATCATTCGCTTTCTCTTTTCTTATTAATTCAACATTGAGAGCTAAACTTTTCAATTCTTTCACCAATACATTAAAAGATTCAGGAAGGCCTGGGTTAAAATCCATTGTTCCCTTTACAATTGCTGAATATATCTCATTTCTCCCACTAATATTATCAGATTTAATCGTCAATATCTCCTGAAGCATATATGCTGCACCATAGGCTTCAAATGCCCAAACTTCCATTTCACCCACACGCTGCCCTCCAAATTGAGCTTTACCACCAAGAGGTTGTTGAGTTATTAATGAATAAGGACCTGTAGAACGAGCATGAATCTTATCATCTGACATATGTTCAAGTTTCATCATATATATATATCCAACTGTTACTTTACTTTTAAAAAGCTCCCCTGTTACCCCGTCATACAGGTTGACTTTCCCATCTTCTGGTAGTCCAGCTTCTCTTAAATAGTGTTTCACATCATCTTCAGTAGCACCATCAAAAACCGGGGTTTTGAAATTGCAACCTAATTTTTTACCTGCCCAACCAAGTATCAATTCATAAATCTGACCAACATTCATTCTCGAAGGAACTCCAAGTGGGTTTAAAATTATATCAATGGGTGTGCCATCTTCAAGAAAAGGCATATCTTCTACAGGCAAAATCTTTGAGACTACACCCTTATTCCCATGCCTTCCTGCCATTTTATCGCCTACAGATATTTTTCTGTCCACTGCAATTAATACCTTTATAATCTTAATAACCCCGGGAGAAAACTCATCTCCTCTTTTCATTTGATCAATTTTTTCCTGTAATTCATTTTTTATAGCTTCTACATGAAATCTTGACTTTGATTCAATCTCCCCTATTACTTCTTTGTCTTTTTTTGACATACTTTTCTTAATTATCTGTAGAAATTCTTCATCTAATTTTTCAATTTCTTGAAGAGAAATTAAAGCACCTTTTTTGTGTTTTATACCATTAAAAGAAAAACTCTTATGTGCCTTAGTGTTTTTTAATAAATTCTTTATTTTTTCAAATTTATCATCTATTAGTATTTTTTCTTCACTTTTAAAGTTTCTTTTAAACCTTGAAATCTCAGATTCATCAATCTCAACCGCTCTTGCGTCCTTTTTTAGTCCCCTTCTCGTAAATATCTTTATATCAACAACAGTACCTTCAACTCCAGGAGGGCAATAAAGAGAAGTATCCTTAATTTCAGAAGCCTGCTCACCAAATATAGCTCTTAATAATTTTTCTTCAGGCGATAATTGAGTCTCACCCTTAGGGGATACTTTTCCAACGAGAATCTCTCCAGGTATTACATTTGCTCCAATTCTCACTATTCCATTTTCATCAAGATTCTTCAAAATAGACTCAGATACACCTGGAATATCTCTTGTTATCTCTTCTTTGCCTAATTTTGTCTCTCTTGCCTCAATTGTCTGCTCAACAATATAAATAGAATTAAATACAGAATCTTTTACAAGTCTTTCACTTAGAATAATAGCATCCTCATAATTATATCCCCTCCATGGGATGAATGCTGTAAGCACATTACTTCCAAGTGCAAGTTCTCCATTATCTGATGCAGGTCCGTCAGCCAGGATTTGACCTTTTCCCACTCTGTCACCAATTTTTACAATAGGTCTTTGATTAATCAACGTATTTTGATTTGACCTTCTAAACTTTCTCATTTCATACAGATCTGCACTAACTTCTGAAAAATCTACCTTGTTTTCTGCATTTTTATCAGTTCTTATTATAATCCTCTCTGCATCAGCATTCATTACAATGCCAGACCTTTTACATACAATATCAGCTCCAGAATCTTTTATTAATTTATGCTCCATTCCAGTTCCAACAATTGGGGCTTCAGGGTTAACTAGAGGGACTGCTTGTCTCTGCATATTTGAACCCATTAATGCTCTATTAGCATCATCATGCTCTAAGAATGGTATTAAAGCAGCTGAAACAGAAACAATTTGTTTTGGAGATATATCCATATAATCAACTTTTTCAGGTTGAATTAAAACTGTTTCATTATCTTTTCTTGCATTAACTCTTTTTGTGATAAAATTACCTAGTTCATCAATCTTTGCATTTGCCTGTGCAATAATATAACCTTCCTCTTCCCATGCAGTTAAATAAAACGGATAATACTCAAAAAGAGGCACCTCTTTTTTTGCTTTTTTTAAACATTTCATTTCTTGTTCTAAATTATCTTCTCTTACTAATTCTTTATATTTGAATTTCGAGTCTCCCGGATATCTTATTTTAAAGTAATTTACAACCCTTTTATCTTCAACTTTCCTATATGGAGTTTCAATAAAACCATAATCATTTACTCTAGCATATGTTGTTAAAGAAGAGATCAAACCAATGTTTGGACCTTCAGGAGTTTCTATAGGGCAAATTCTACCATAATGCGAAGAGTGAACATCTCTAACTTCAAATCCAGCTCTTTCTCTATTAAGTCCACCTGGACCCAGTGCAGATATTCTTCTTTTGTGAGTTGTTTCAGAAATAGCATTTGTTTGATCCATAAACTGAGATAATTGAGATGTTCCAAAAAATTCCTTTATAGCAGCAAAAACTGGTTTTGTATTTAATAAATCCCGAGGCAAAATTACAGAGATATCCTGAGCATTAGTTATTCTTTCTCTTATTATCTTTTCCAACCTCATTAACCCAATTCTGAATGCGTTTTCAACAAGCTCACCAACAGCTCTAATTCTTCGATTTGCAAGATGATCAATATCATCAACTTTCAACTTCCCCGTTCTATCATATTTCAACCTAAGAAAACCTCTTATAATCTCAATTAAGTCATCAATAGTAAGGGTATGGATACCCTCATTAAAATCTTTTTTAAATCCAAACTTAATATTTAATTTCAATCGTCCTACAAAAGAAAGATCATACCTTTTAGGATCTTTAACCATATTTTCAAAGAATTTTTTTGATCCCTCAAGAGTAATAGGCTCACCTGGTCTTAACTTCTTAAAAATTTCTATACATGCATCTCCCTGACTTTTCGGAACTCTATCATCAACCTCAATCTTACTTTTATCAGTAAGTTCTTTAGATGTATCAACACTTTTTCTTTTTTTATCCTTTCTTAAAGTATATGCAATCATAGGTCCAAACTCTTCTTCATCACTTTCTGGGAAGAAAACACTAAAATCAACATTCACATTTCTTAACTTTTTAATTTGAAAAGTAGAAATAGGCTCATTTAAGCTTAAAACATTTTCAATATCTATTGCAGAGTATAAAGCCTCAAATGTTTCAATATCAATGGGTACATAATCTGTCCCTAATTTTTCCAGATCTTTAACATGCTTTATCATTAGTTTTGTTCCAGCAGAAAGTATCTCTTTTTTCTTTTTATCATAAATAGGAGCACTTAATGTAGTATCTTTTATAAACCTTGAATTTTTAAAGTAAAATATTCCATTTTCCACTTTTGCAGGGATAATAGTATAGAATTTTTTTAATATTTCTATATCATCTGAAAGACCCATAGCTTTCAAAAAAGTTGTAACATTAACCCTTTTTGTTTTTTTATCAAGTCTAAGTTGAAGTAGGTTTAACTTTTCCTCAAATTCAAGCCACGCACCTCTAGTTGGTATCAATTTTGCTGTAAATTCTCCCCTTGATTTACCTGGAAGGAAATATATCCCCGGAGACCTCTGCAACTGAGAGACAACAGCCCTTTCTGTACCATTTATAATGAATGTAGCTCTCTCCGTTATATATGGCATTTCTCCGAAAAATATTTCCTGCTCTTTTACATCATTAATAACCTTATTCCCGTCTTTATCTTCAGAATATAGAGCCAATCTTAACTTTACTTTCAAAGGTATCGAATAATCAAAACCTTTATCAAGGCATTCTTCTGGTGTATACCTCATTTTCAATCGTACTTCAGAGCCACAAAGATGACAAGTTTTACTCTTAATCGTACCTTTACTAATACATTCAGGGCAAACAGAATCAGCTCCTGTTTTAACTCCTATGCTTAGCAATGAACCGCACTTCTTACAATATAGCTGCGCATTCTCAATCCCCTCTAAATTTCCACATTTACAAGCCCAATCTCCAAGAGAATATGACACATAATCAAGAATTGCATTCTCTTTGAAATCTGAAATGGGGAAAATTGATTTAAAAGCAGCGTGTATTCCTAAACTTTTCCTTTTTTCAGGCAGTTCATTAATTTGCAGAAAAATATTATAAGATTTTCTCTGTATTTCTAATAAACCAGGAATCTCAATAGGAGCTTTAATTTTAGAGAAATCAATCCTCTCAATATAACTTTTTTTATTTTGCATATCTATCCTTCAATTTATTTTAATAAAAAAAAATAAAAAAGACATCTATTTAATCTCTACTTCTGCTCCTATTTCTTCAAATTTCTTCTTTATTTCTTCTGCTTCTTCTTTTGAAACACCCTTTTTCACATCACCAGGAGCATTATCTACAACCGCTTTTGCTTCTTTTAATCCTAAATCAGTTATCTCTCTAACTACTTTAATAACATTAATTTTCTTAGGACCCACTGTTTTTAATATAACATCAAAATCGATTTTTTCCTCTTGGGTTTCTGCATCTTCAATAGAAACAGCACCACCAGCAACTGGCATAACTGCCATTTCTGCTTTAATACCATACCTTTCTTCAAATTCTTTGATATATTCTGACAACTTAAGTACAGTCAAATTATCAAGATGCTTAAAGAAATCTTCCTTTTTAAATTCAGCCATTATTTTCCTCCTTTCCTTTTTTATCCTTTAAATTATTCAATAAGACTATAAAATTCTTAAGAGGAGCGGACAAAGACATTCCAAATTTTTTCAAAGGCATTGCTACTGAGAAAGCAATTTGCGCCATTAATTGTTCTTTGTTTGGAAGCTTTGCAACTTCTCTTACCTTATTAATATCTACAAAAGTATCTTCAATAAAGCCAGGTTTTATTTTTATCTTTTTATTTTCCTTTTCAAAATCTACAATAATTTTTGCAACTTCAATAAAATTTTTATCAGCATATGCAACAGCAGTTGGTCCATTAAAAAGTTCTCTACCATATTTTTCTTTTTTTTCTTCAAAATATTTTATAGCAATCCTGTTTTTTATAACTTTAACATTTGCTCCAATTTTCTTTACCCTACTTCTTAAATCTTCAAATTCAGCAACATTTAATCCTCTATAATCAAAAAGATATACCCCGTTATTGCTAAATAATTCTCTCAAGTTTTCAACTTCCTTTTTTTTTCTTTCTTTACCCTGTGTATTAGTCATTGAATCCTCCTCAACTATTTTTCAAATTCCTGTATACTTAATTTAATGGAAGGGCTCATTGTTGAGCTAACATAAATTGATTTAACATATCTACCTTTTAAAGAAACAGGCCTTGCTTTTAATATAGCTCTAACAAAATCTTTTATATTGGAAACTATATTATCTGTATTAAAAGAAATCTTACCAATACAGGAATTTATAATCCCGGTTTTATCTACTTTAAATTCTATCCTTCCTTTTTTTATATCACTTACAGTATTTTTTATATCAAAAGTAACTGTCCCTGATTTTGGGCTGGGCATCAAGCCTTTTGGTCCTAGTAATTTTCCAAGTTTCCCAATATGCTTCATCATATCGGGAGTAGAAACAATCACATCAAAATCAAACCAATTCTCTTGCTTAATCTTTTCCACAATTTCCTCTCCACCTACAAAATCCGCTCCCGCTTGTTCAGCTTCTTTTTGTTTCTCACCAGAAGAAATAGCAAGTACTCTTATGACCTTTCCTGTACCATAAGGCAAAACAACAATTCCCCTAACCATTTGTTCAGGGTATTTCGGGTCAACTCCAAGTCTCACTGAAATATCAACAGATTCATCAAACCTGGATGATTTAATATCTTTCAATAAAAAAATTGCTTCTCCAACAGGATACTCTTTCTCTTCAACTTTCCCTTTTGCATTTAAATATGATTTTCCTCTTTTAGTCATTTTTTATCTCCAATCCCATAGATCTTGCTGACCCTTCTACTATTTTTAAAGCCTCTATAATTTCATTAGTATTTAAATCAGGCATTTTTATCTTAGCAATCTCTTCTACTTGCTTTTTTGTTACTTTCCCAACTTTCTCTTTATTTGGTTCACCTGATCCTTTCATTATACCTGCTGCTTTTTTTAACAAATAAGAAACCGGCGGTGTCTTATATTCAATACTAAATGTCTTGTTAGGATGTACCATAACTTCAACTGGTACAATCATTCCATCTTCCATTTTTGATGTTGCTTTATTAAATTGATTTACAAATTCCATTATGTTCAATCCATTTTGACTTAATGCTGGGCCAACTGGAGGTGCGGGTGTTGCTTTACCAGCTGGTAATTGAAACTTAAAGCTCGTTACAACTTGTTTCTTTTTTGGACCTGCCATTTATCTATCTCCTAAATTTTTTCAACTTGTAAAAAATTCAAATCAACCGGTGTTGGTCTACCGAAAATCGTAACTATAACCTTTAATAGATTTTTCTCTTCTTGAACCTCATCTACAATACCATTAAAATTAAAAAATGGACCATCAATAATCTTTACTGCTTCCCCTACTTCAAAATGATATTTAGGTTGAGGTGTAGCTTGAGTTAATTCAATGTGTTTTAAAATAGTTGAAACTTCTTTCTCAGATAGAGGTTTCGGCTTCTTCCCTGCGCCAACAAAACCAGTCACTTTAGAAGTATTTCTCACAAAATACCAATTTTTATCATCCATATTCATTTTTATTAACATATATCCTGGGAAAGATCTTTTTTCGCTTACAACCTTTTTACCATCTTTGATTTCAATTACATTCTCTTTTGGTATTACAATTTTCTCAATTTGATCACCCATTTTAAATTTTTCAATTTTTTCTTCAAGTGCTTTAAACACAAATTCCTCAGAACCTGAAAACACATGAATTACATACCATTTCTTAGACATTTTCTATTTTATTAAATCTATTACCTCGTTAATAATTTTTGAAAAGATAACATCTACTAAAAACAAATAGATTCCAAATATCAATGATGAAATAATTACTGCAATTGTTGTTTTTTGCATATCATTTTTAGTAGGCCATGTTACCTTTTTTAATTCACCTCTAATCTCGTTTAAATAATTTCCAATACGTTTAAATATATTTCCTTTCTTTTTATTCATTTTCTTTAAAACAGGTCAGGAGGGACTCGAACCCCCAACAGCCGGTTTTGGAGACCGGTGCTCTACCAATTGAACTACTGACCTATTTGACCTCCTTGTGCTCTGTATGTTTTCTACACTTTGGACAATATTTTTTCAAATTCAATTTGTCCGTTGTATTCTGTTTATTTTTATATGTAGAATAGTTTTTCTCATTACAGTCTTTGCACATAAGGCTTATTTTTATTCGTTTATCACTCTTAGCCATGTTTTACTCAATAATTTCAGTTACAGAACCTGCACCAATTGTTCTACCACCCTCTCTTATTGCAAACTTCAAACCCTTCTCCATTGCTATTGGCGTTAATAACTCTATACCAAAAGTAGTGTTATCTCCGGGCATTACCATCTCTACTCCTTCTGGCAATGTTACACTACCTGTAACATCTGTAGTCCTGAAAAAAAACTGAGGCCTATAACCTGTAATAAATGGTGTATGCCTGCCGCCCTCATCCTTGGATAATACATATACCTCTGACTTAAACTTCTTGTGAGGCGTTATTGTCCCTGCCTTGGCTAATACCATACCTCGC
>JAUWQW010000026.1 GCA_030610885.1 Candidatus Aminicenantota bacterium
AGAAAAGGAATATCGAATAATGAATAATGAACAAGGAATGATGAAGTGTTATAAAAAGCTGATGGCTGAATGCTGATGGCTGAAAGCTGAATGCTGATGGCTGAAAGCTGATGCTGAACGCTTAATCTTATTTAAAAAGGTATCAGAGAATTCCACCCATTTGGCAATGCCTTTGCCACATCATTTAATACAACAAAAATCATTAAAGAAATAAGAATAAAAAAACCTATATTTATTAATGCCTCTTTCACTTTTTTACTGAATTCTCTTCTTATAATAGCTTCAATAGAATATATCATTAAATGACCGCCATCAAGTGCTGGAATAGGGAAAAGATTTATAATACCAAGCTGAAGCGATATAAATGCAATTAATATAAAAAAATTAGAAAGACCGGTTTTCATTGCTCTTTGTGAAAACTTAGCGATTTCAATTGGTCCGGAAAGGTGTTTTGGTGAAATTTTCCCAACAATCATCTTTTTAAAAGCAGAGAAAGTCAGAACAGTTAAGTCAACAAGTTCTTTATAACTTTTCCCTACAGCTCCGAATAATCCATATCTAACTTTAATGACAGGAGAATAAGGTACCCTTGTTATTCCTATTATACCTTTCTCTTTAACCTTTCTTGGAACTATTGTTAAATTAATTAATTCTGAACCTCTTTTAATCCTGAACAATAGAGGTTTGCCAGGGTTTGAGGATATTATATCTCCCATATCAAAAAATGAAACCGGGTTATTATTTATAGCAATGATTATATCACCATTTTTTAAACCCGATTTAAATGCAGGGAACTCCTTTTCAACTGAAAATACCTCTGTTTTATAATCATAATAAAAACCTGCAGGATTCAAATTTTTCTGTGTTAACATCTTAACCCTGATGCTTGTGTTTCTCTTTATATTCCCCCTCTTATATTCTATATGCAATTCTTCATTCGGATTATATCCAATTGTAAGTTCTAAATTTTTCCAATTCATTATTTTCTTTTTATTTATTGAAAGTATAATATCACCCCTCTTTAAGCCTGCTTTGTCTGCAGGAGAACCTTGTTCAACAAATCCTATCTCAGGTATTTCTGATTTATATTTTTCTTTTTCAACACCAACCATATTTATTATACTTAAAATAAAAAGGGATAAAAATATATTCATTAAAGGGCCCATTATTAAAATAAAAATCTTCTGCCCTCTATTTTTAGATTGAAATTCATATGGTTTTAAATCATCTACATTATATTCATCTTCGCCAGCCATTTTTACATACCCACCTAAAGGAACAAGGCTTACCCTGAAATCAGTTTCACCAAATTTCTTACCAAATAAACGTTTACCAAAACCAAATGAAAATGTATCAACCCTTACTTTCATTAATCTTGCAGCTATAAAATGTCCTGCTTCATGAACAAGAACAATAATTCCAAATACAATCAAAAAAGCTAAAATCGTTTGTATAATAATCATCTAATAATTCTCCGTTTAATATGATTAATTGTCTTACGTTTTATATGTTCAATAGTTTCATTAATATTGCTGATTGAATTAATTTGATAGAATCTCTCATTATACAAAATTTCCTCAACAACATTAAATATCTCATCAAATCTTATCTCGCCCTTTAAAAAAGATTCAACTGCTACTTCATTTGCTGCATTTAAAACAGCACCTGCATTTTTTCCCTTTTCAAGCACATAATAAGCCATTTTTATTGAACTAAATTTTTCAATATCCTTTTCAAAAAATTCAAGCTTTTTTATATCAGAAAAACTCAAACATTTTATTCTACTTTCTATCCTTTCTGGATAACTTAGGGAATAGAGAATCGGTATTCTCATATCAGGAACACTTAATTGAGCTATAATAGAAGAATCAATAAATTCAACCATTGAATGTACAATACTCTGAGGATGAATAATCACATCAATTTGATCCTTATTTAATCTAAACAGGTAAAAAGCCTCAATCATTTCAAGTGCTTTATTCATAAGTGTTGCAGAGTCAATAGTTATTTTAGTGCCCATAGACCAGGTTGGGTGAGAGAGTGCATCCTTTATTGTTATTGAAGAAAAACTTTCCTTATCCTTCTTAAAAAAAGGTCCGCCAGAAGCAGTTAAAATAACATTTTTTACAAATTCTTTGTTATTAGGAATAAGGCATTGAAATATTGCACTCTGCTCACTATCTATGGGGATCAATTCTGCATTTGAATTATCTAACTCTCTATTTATCAATTCACCTGCAGCAACAAGGGTCTCTTTATTTGCAAGACAGACACGATGATTATTCCTTATTGATTCAATAGTAACTTCAAGAGAGATAGTTCCATTAATTGCTGATATCATTGTATCTACTCTTTTATCTAAAGCTACTTCCATTAATCCTTCATTACCATAAAAAACCTTTTTATCCGGGAATATACTCTTTAATTTCTCTGCATCTTTTTTACTTTTCGCACTAATCTTCTCAGGTGAAAAATCATTAACCTGTTTTATTAGAAGATCAATGTTCTCCCCACATGCAATACTCACCAGCCTGAATTTATCTCTGTTAGAAGCAATCACATCAAGAACATTTTTCCCAATTGAGCCTGTTGAACCTAAAAGCGCTATATTTCTTACATTTGACATTTAATAACCTATTTCCAGAAATATTCTATTATATAAAAAAGAGCAGGTGCGCAGAATATATAACTGTCTACTCTATCCAATATTCCACCATGACCTGGTAAAATTGTACCTGAATCCTTTTTATTTGCAGCTCTCTTAAATAAGGACTCAACAGGATCTGATAATTGTGATATAAGCCCGATAATTCCTCCAGTAACAACTGCAACCCATAATGTCACATCAACAGGAAAGATAAGTTTTGATAGCCATCCTGAAACTGAAGCAAAAACTATAGCTGCGATCAGTCCTTCAAGAGATTTTTTTGGAGATGCAACCGGATATATCTTATGTTTACCTATAAGACTTCCTAAAAAATAAGCTCCCGAATCTCCAATAGCAATTACAAAAATCAGGAAAAACAGGTAATTAGGACCAATTTTTTTTAACTCAAATAAAAAATATAGAGGAATATAAATATAAAAGACAATAAGAAAATGTATGCCAATATCCCTTATAAATGCGACTAAATCTTGCTTTTGCCTTAACCTGAACAGGAAAAACATGCTAATGAGAAAAACAACGATTATTATTGTCATTTTCAAATCAGGTTGTTTAAAAGTAAAAGATAATGCAACAATAATGCCTGTTAGAAAAACTAAAAAATATGAATATTTCTCAGGATTACATATACTTATAAATTCATATGCTGCACCTGAAATCAATAAAAAAAGTATAATAGAGAAATAAATCAATGGTAAAAATTTAATTAAAACAAAAGCAATAATAATTAAGAAAAAAGCTGTTATTGTGCGTTTAACAAATTCATTCATAATCCACCTAACCTTCTTTTTCTGCTTTGAAATTCTATAATAGCTTTAAAAAATTCTTTTATACCAAAATCAGGCCAAAAAACTTCTGTAAAATATAACTCAGAATAAGCAATTTGATATAAAAGAAAATTTGAAATCCTTAACTCACCCGATGTGCGAATCAACAAATCCGGATCAGGAATTTTATAAGTATACAAGTATTTTTCAAATAATTTTTCATTGATCCTGGATGAAGAAATATTTGAATCAACTATCCTTTTTATAGCCTGGATTATCTCCATTCTTGAACCATAATTTAAAGCAATGTTAATCTGCATATTTGAATAATCCCTTGAAAATTCTTCTGTTTCCATTAATTTTTTTTTTAACTTTTTTGGAAGTCTTTTTATATCTCCCAGGACATTAAATTTAATTTTGTTATCTTCCAAAAGCTTTTTTTCCAATACTAAATTGTTATAAAGCATATCCATAAGAGCATTTACCTCTCTTATAGGCCTTTTCCAATTTTCAGTTGAAAATGCAAAAAATGTTAAATGTTTTATACCAATCCTTGCAGAACACTCTGTTATAAGTCTTGCTGCATCAGCACCCCTTTTATGCCCATCTACTCTATTCAGGTTTCTCTGCTCTGCCCATCTTCCATTACCATCCATAATAATTGCAATATGAGCGGGTAATTTTTTTTCATCTATCTTTTCAATAAGAAATTCTTCTTCACTACCCTCTTTCATAAAACCTTTGACCTTATTAAACATTTATAGATTATAATTTTTAGAGATGTTTTTGTCAACTTGATTGAGATGTGTTTATATCTTGAGATATTCTTAAAATATTTTACCTGGATTCAACAGATTCTCAGGGTCAAAAACCCTCTTAACCTGTTTAAAAAGCTCTATTTCTCTATTTGAAAATTGGTATTTCATAAAAGGTTTTTTAGATATGCCAACCCCATGCTCTCCTGTAATAGAACCTTTCTTTGAAATTACATAACGAAATATTTCATTAAGTACAATCTCTGATTTTCTCATTTCTTCTGGATTATCAGGATCAACCATTAAATTCGTATGAATATTTCCATCTCCAAAATGCCCAAATAATATAATTAACAGGTTATATTCTTTTGCAAGTTTATCAACAAATTCAACTGTCTCAGGAATTTTGCTAACAGGTACTACTATATCCTCATTGATTTTTTTAGGGCTTAAACTTGAAATCGCAGGAGAAACATTCCTCCTTATTTCCCAGAGTTCTTCTTGCTCTTCTTCTGTTTCAGCAATCTTGTAATTTAAAATCTCACAACCTTTCAAAACCTCAATAAATCTATTCTTCCTCTCCTTAACCTCAATCTCATTCCCATCAATCTCTATTAAAACAGAAGCGTTTATATCATTATTTAAAGATACACCCATATATTCAGAGGATGCAGAAATAGAATTTCTATCCATAAATTCAAGTACTGAGGGATAAATTTTGCTACTTATTACTCTATTTATAAATTCAGCTCCTATTTTCAAAGATTTAAAATCTACTCGAAATAAAACCCTAAATTCAGGTAAGGGAATTAATCTTAAAACAATCTTTGAAATAACTGCAAGAGTTCCCTCTGATCCAATAATGAGAGATTTCAAATTATATCCAGCAACATCCTTTATTACATTGGACCCAAATTTCACTTTGTCTCCATTTACTAAAAAGCATTCAAGTTCAAGTACATAATTTGATGTCACACCATACTTAAAGCATCTTGGTCCTCCTGAATTCTCAGAAATATTACCACCAATTGTTGAAGTCTTTAAACTTGCTGGATCAGGAGGATAAAAAAGCCCTTTCTTTTCACACTCATTTTGAAGCTCATATGTAACAACTCCTGGTTCAACTTCTGCAATAAAATTTTTTGTATCAATATTTAATATTCTATTCATTTTTGTAAAAACTATAACTATTCCCCTGTTATATGGTAATGCACCGCCAGAATAGCCAACCCCTGCTCCCCTTGGTGTTACTGGTATCTTATATTTATATGAAATTTTCAAGATTCTTTCTATGTCTTCTTTGTTTTCTGGAAACACCACTAAATCAGGTAAATATTCTATACGGGTCGCATCATATGAATACGTTATTAAATATTCTTTTTCATCAAAAACTTTACCTTTACCAATAGCTTTTATTAAATTTTTTTTAATCCCTTTTTTAATCATATTCTTTGAGTATTATACTTTATGCTTTTAATATGGTCAAATATAGTTTTGTGCTTTATAAAATAATATTAATAAAAAATTCCTTTTAAAAATTTGACAAACCTAAGCTTCTTATTATAAAATAATTTATTAATGGTATAATTAATCAGAATTATGGATATAGCCAAAAAATACATAAAGCACTTCAAAACGGGTGATGTTATCTATGAAAAGGGAGATTTACAAACAGATTTTTATATAATTAACAAAGGCAAAGTACAATTAAAAATAGAGGGGAACGATCTTATTTTAGCAACTCTTACAAAGGGTGATTTTTTTGGAGAAGAGTCTTTAAATAGTGACCATATCGCAGCATACACCGTAGATGTTATAGAAGATAGTGACATAATTGAAATACCATATGTTTACCTTGTAGATATGATGAAAAAAAACACAAAAATTGCTCTAAAAATTTTAAAAAAACTATCTGAGAAAAATCTAAAAATACTTAATAATACACTTTTAATGAAAAAGAAAATAGTAATAGTTGATAAAGAAGAAGATGCAAATGAAGAGACTCATGATGATGCTATTGCAGAAAAAATACCTTCAGATATTAAGGCTTATTTAATCATTCAGAGATCCAATAGAATTGTACAATTAATAAAGAAAAAAACTTTTCTAGGAAGAAGAGATTATACAACAGGATTTATCCCTGATGTTGATTTAACAAGAGAAGACGAAGAAAAATATATATCAAGAAAACATTCTTCAATTTCTTATATTAATGATAAATTCTACATTGCAGAAGAGCCTGGCTCTGTAAATGGAACCTACCTTAATGGAAATAAATTAAATACAAGTGTAAAATACGAACTTAAAAACGAAGATGAATTAACTCTATGCCATCTAAATCTCAAATTTAAACACTAAAACCGACTCTAAATAGTACAATAAATCCTATATTACTAATGAATGTTAAATAAGGTTAAGTAAAACCTCAAACTTAGACTTAGGTTTGGTTTATTGGTTGATTGGACTAATGGTTAAATAGTTGACTGGTTGAATAGTATTTCCTTTATCAGTTTAAGTCTAAGTTTAATAACCTCTTTTTTGGCTGAAGCTGAATGCTGATAGCTGGAGCTGAACTCAGAAATCCCACATCCCATATCCTATGTTGGCTGAACGCTGAAAGCTGAAAGCTTATTCTTTAATAGAACACATATATTGGAACTGTATCTATATTCTTTATTAAATTCTTATAAGCCACATTTAACCCAGTTACATTCTCAGCAATAACAATAATATCAAATTGATATTCTAATTTATTAAAGAGATTAAAATCCACATCACAAGAATAAACTTGTCTTATTCCAATCCTATTTTTTATAAAATTAATAGCCCTTTTAAAGGCTTTCCCCTTCCCATATATCAAGCATGAGTTAATGTTTTTTTTAAAATCTTTTCTATTTCTTTGTGATACTTCACTAAAAGAATTTATATCTGGATAATATATAGGGAATAGGCGTTCAAATAGATTTAAACAACCTTTTTCATGTATGTTTTTAAGTAAAGGATTTCCTAACCTTTTTATTACACTTTTAACTGTATTTTCCTTTTCGAACTTTAAAACATCTTTTTTTCCTTTTTTTCCTTTTTTTCGAGCCACTGAAAACTGATTATATACAAATTTCATAATCTTTTTTAAATCCTCAACATCTGGTTCTGCCCATTTTGAGCCATAAAATCCAGGATATTTTAAAAAATGCTTCTTTTCTATATCTATTAACTTATATTTTATTAAAAAAGAATTCTCTTTATTTAAAAAATCAGTATTACCACTCCACCCGGTTGCAATAATAGGAACACCCATCATAAGAGCATCAAGATAAGTTCTTCCTATTCCTTCACCCCTTGAAGGAAGTACAAAACAGTTAACTCCCCTGTAAATAGAAAGTAACTCATTTCTTTTGATGATTTTATTAATGATTTCAATTTCTGGAACATTTCCAATAAGATTATATTCCCTTCTTATATCTTCTATTGAACTCTTTGTTTTAATTACAAGACATACATCATCTTTTCGAGAGAAAGTCTCTATATATGCTTTTAACAGTATATCAAAACCCTTCCTGTGTCTAACCCCATAATTAAAAATAGAAAGGAGCTTGAATCTTTTTTTATTCTTAAACTGGAAAATTGAACTCTCATTTGAATAAGAGAAGTCTACTGGACTTGGTATGATAAACAACTTATCCCTTTTTACTCCAGAATTAATAAATGAATTGTAATTAAATTTATTAGGAATCCAAACCTCATCCATTTTATTTAACTTATAAACCCATGCCTGTGGAATCCTTGATACCTCAAGCATTGTTCTTACAATTGAATATTGATCCTTACATATTTCATAATCCCCATGTCTATATGTATGAAAAATAATAGGTGTACCTGGATTGTTCTCTTTCTGAAAAATGTACTTTTCTGAGCCTTTTTTATTATTCCTTCCAATGATTTTTACATCAATTTTTCTGTTAATTAACTCATCAACAAAAACTCTCGCTTCATCTGAATAGCCCGAATTAGCATAAATATTATTTATATACCAGAGGAGTTTCATTAAACCCTTTTTTTCTTGTTCTTTATAATCTCCCTTGCTATATTAATATCCACAGGATGTGTGATTTTTATATTAAATTCACTTCCATTTATTACATAAATATCAGACAATTTGAATTTTAAAACAAGGTAGCAATCATCTGTTGCATTTTCTATATTATTCTCAATAGCCAATTTATGAGCTTTTTGAATTAAACTAAGTTTAAATGCCTGAGGAGTTTGAACTCTTCTTAAAAACTTTCTATCTGGAATTTTTTTAACAAGATTTTTCTCATCAATTTCTATAATTGTGTCATTTGAATGGATTGCAACATTAACTGCAGAATATATATCAAGCTTTTTCAAAACATTCTCAATGATTTCCTTTGAAATAAAAGGTCTGACTACATCATGAATCAATACATTTCTATAATCATTTCCTGCTGAAAAAACCCCGATTCTCGAAGATTCCTGCCTTGTTTTCCCACCTTTTAATACCTTTTTAACCTTTTTAAAATCTCTTATATTAATTATCTCTGATGTTTGGTCATAATATTCAGGGTTTGTAACAATAAAAATATGATCAATCATATGGTGAAACTCAAATTTTTCAATTGTGCTCTCAATAATTGATTTATCTGCGATTTTCAGAAACTGCTTTGGAGTTTCATCACCTAAACGGCTACCTATACCACCAGCAAGTATAATAACCAAATTTTCTCTCATTTGATATTCTACTTAAAAAAAACAAAAAACTCAAATTCACGATTAGTTAAAGATTATCTGTGTTGATGGATTTGAGGCATTTTTTGCAATATCCATAAAATTTTAGTTCATGATTTATTATTTTAAAATAATACTTTTTTGTTAAACTATTCTCAAGTTTTCTTACAAGTTTTGTCTCTTCATCTATTAAATCCCTATACTCAATAACCTTCCCACACTTTTCACAAATTAAATGATGATGATGCTCACTTTTTTCCGGAACAATTTCATATCTATTCTGTCTGTCACCAAATTCACACTTGTTTAATATTTCCAGTCTCACAAAAAGTTCAAGAGTTCTGTAAATAGTAGTTAACCCTATTTCAGGGTGTTTTTTACTGAGTTGTAAGAAAACCTCCCTTGCATTTGGATGTCCATTAATAGTTTCAAGGATATTTAATATTTCTCTTCTTGGATGTGTTATCCTATACCCTCTTTTCTTTAAAATGCCCTCCCAATTAAGGGCTTTTCTCCTTTTCATAGTTAATGGAACTAATTACGTTTGGGATCACGTATTTCATGACTACATTTGCTATCTCCAACTTCAATATTGTGATTTAAAAAATCCTCAATAACCTTATCAATGCTACCATGAACACCTACTATGGCTTCAACATTTTTTTCCTCGAAAAGATTTATAGCTCTTGGTCCCATTCCACCTGCGAGAATACAATTTACTCCCTTTTCACTTAAAAATTTAGGTAAAAATCCCGGTTCATGACCAGGATTGTCAATTATACTTTTTTTTAGAATCTCATTATTTTCAATTTCCACTATAGTATAAGATTGACATCTACCAAAATGGTTTGCTACTTGGGTTCCATCTGTTGCAATTGCAATCTTCATATTAGCCTCCTTTTAGTTATTTTATCCTTTTTTCAATTCCTTATCAATAGATTTAGGGAATTAATTAGCCATTTCATCTTCAAAATAGGCTTTTATCTTTTTATATATCTCTATAACAGGTTTTTTTAATTCTTCACAATTAATAGAAGGAATATTCCCTTTTGAAATTTCTTCAATAATACAATAACTGTGGGGAATCCTTGCAAGAACTTCCTTTTTATTTTCTTGAGCAAATTTTTCAATTTTCTCAGTGTTTTCTATATTTATATCAAATTTATTTACAATAATACCGGTTTTTATTCTGAAATGTTCTGTTAATTCAAGTATCCTTTTAAGATCACTTATTCCTGAAAAACTTGGCTCTGTTACAACAATAACATAATCACTCCCAGAAAGTGATGCTATAACAGGGCAACCAATCCCGGGTGGCCCATCAATTAAAATTGTACTGATATTTTTTTCTTTTGCAATTATCTTTGACTGATGTTTAACCATTGTTACAAGTGTACCTGAATTTTCTGCTCCTGGATTTAATCTTGCATAAACAAAATCTCCAAACCTGGTGTGTGCAAAAATCCATTTGCCAACAACCTGTTCAACCATTTCAATAGCATCAACAGGGCATGCAGTCTGACACAACCTGCACCCATCACATGAAATATCTTCTACAACATAATCTCCGTTAATAACCTCAATTGCATTAAACCTACATAATTCTTTACAGAGATTGCAGGATGTACAGATTGAAGTGTTTATACTTGCAACAGATTTTCCTTTAAACTCAGTTTCTATAATATTTTCCGGCCCCATTAATAAATACATATTAGCTGCATCAACATCAGAATCTACAATTATTTTATCATGAATTAGATCTGCAAGAGATGCAGCTATGGTTGTTTTCCCAGTTCCACCTTTGCCACTTAAAATGACAATTTCTTTAATTTTTTTCATTTTCACATATGATTTTGTCAATTAATTCAACGAATTTTACTTTCATTTCTGGCATAGCTTCTACCAATGGAATCCCCTTTGAGTATGATTTTTGAATCTCAATAGAATAGGGGATTTTCAGTAAAATTGGGATATTAACCTCTTTTGCATAAACATCAATAATTTTTATACCAGTATCCTTATTTACAATTATACCTGCTTTTTTACCCATATTCTTAGCAATTTCAACAGTTAACTTTAAATCACTCAAACCAAATGGTGTGGGCTCAGTAACAAGTATAATATAATCACTCTTCTTTACACTTTCAACCACAGGGCATGATGTCCCTGGTGATGAGTCTACAATGTTCATTTCATTAAAATCTATATAATTATTCACGATCCAGCTAATTATTGGAACTCCTGAAATCACACCAACATTTATTCTCCCCTCAATAAACTTGAGCTCTCCTGATCTTCCTGATCTTATTTTTCCTATTTCCCTGTTAACTTCTTCTATTGCTCCATTAACAGGACATACATATGTACAATGTCCACAGGAATGACATAGATCTGGATAAAAGAGAGTCTTTTTTAAATGAGGAATAATTGAGAGAGCATTATAAACACACGCATCAGCACATTTTCCACAAAATGTACAAACTTGTTCATCAATTTTCGGAACTCTCAAATTAAAAGGGATCTCTTTTTCTATTTCAGGTTTTAATAAGACATAACCATTCGGTGCCTCAACATCTAGGTCAATATAAGTACAATTTTTAGCAACAAGTGCAAGAGAAGTAGATACAATAGTTTTTCCTGTACCTCCCTTTCCTGAAGCAACTGCAATAAACATTATTTCTTTATGCTATTATATTTATAATTTTGCTCTATATCTTTTAATTGCCTCTTTTACTGTGCAATTTTCAGCAACATAAAACTCTACATTCCCAGCTCTTAAAATATTCTCTGCTTTGGGGCCGAGTCTTGGTCCTATTGCCAGTTTACAACCACTCTTAATCACATAATTGCCAGTTTCTATGCCAACACCATGAGCTCCACTTTTGAATCTATTTTCTTCAATAGATAAAATTTTATCCAATTCCATATCATAAATTACAAAATAACCGGCTCTTGCAAACCTATTATCGAGCCTTGAATCAATCCCCTCATTTTTTTCAACAGCAATAAATGCTTTCATTTTGTTCTCCCTTTTTTTGTTTTATTTGCATTAAAATACATGATTTACCTATTCCTCCCTCTTCTTTTTCCTTTGCATCCTCTTCTCATACCCCTTCCTTCCATTCTTTCATTTGATCCAAAAGTATTTTTATTTCTTAACATTCCAAGAAAAAATGATCCTACATAACCTACAATTTTTCCAAAAGTATAAGCCGGAGATTCGGGCTTTTCTCTCCGGCTTAAATCAGTTTTTTTTAATTCAACTGCTTTATCATCAATAAGCTCAGCTTCCAATACCTCTACAGTATCTCCTTCTTTTTTATTAACTTCACTTTTTTTTGTCAATTTCACTCATTCTCTTTTTCAAACTTTCAATTGTCTTTTCCATTTCTGATACCTGGTTTTTCAAATATTCTTTTTCCTGATCTGGACTATAATTATAAGTTTGAGGAGCACCATAACCATAATCTACAGAAGGACCAAATCCAGGGCCCATACCTCTACCAAATCCAGGGCCGCCCATACCTCTTCCAAATCCTCTTAAATAACCCGGGCTATCATAACCATAACAATAACCCATTCTTCTACCTGTTCCCGGACCAAAACCTCTTGGACCAGTTCTATCACCTCTTGGCATTTTTACCTCCTTAATGAAAATGATTTTCATTATTAATAATATTATATAATATATTTTTACTCATATGTCAATAAAAATATAAATAAATAAAATTATTTGAATTAATTATAAAAAATGAGAATCCTTTTATAAATTTTTTACTTCAATACCATTTTGGCTGTTTCAACCCCTTTTTCATAAGCCCAGATATATTTTTTGAAATCAAATACACTCATTTTCTCAAGCAGAGGTGTTATAATAAATTCATTCTCTATTACATCAGGAGCAAGTCCTCCTCTTTTTTTAAGGAGGAAAAGAAGATTATTTATAATGGAAAGAGCATCCTTTTTATCACGTACAGGATATTTCTCCCAGCCAATAAGTTTAATAGTTTCAGTAAATTCCTTTGATAGATTTAAAAGAAAATTTGAAGTAGTTATAGATGATGTGATATCAGTTGCTGCAGAAACATCAGAAATAATTATTTTCAATTCATTTGAAAAATTATTTTTATTAATAATCCTTGCTATATCCACACAAAAATTATCGTTTACTCCACCATCCACAAGAATATAATCCCCATAAGTTATTGGTTCAAATAAAAAAGGAATTGCTGATGAAGCCAGAATAAGATCTACAAGAGACCCGGTTGAAAAAATTATCCTTTCACAATGCTTTACATCAGTTGCATTTATAAAGAATGGTATTTTTGTATCTTCCAGATTTTTTACAGGAAGATACTTTTTTAAAATTGCCCTCAACGCTTCAGTTTTCTTCTTCTGAGTAAAATATTTATAATGGGATAGTTTGGAAAACATCTCCTTCTCTTTTATATAAATTTCAAGCATCTCGTCAGCAAAAACCCCTGCACTGTACATTGCACCAACAACAGATCCAACAGAAGTTCCAATAATAAATGCAGGTTTTATATCATATTTTTCCAATATTTTTAAAACTCCAAGATGTGATATTCCTCTTGCACCACCACCGGAAAGAACCAGACCCACCTTGTTTCCCAGAGCTCTCCTATCTATAGATTTATTTGCCATTTCATAGTTTTTATCAGGATAATAGTAAATATCATATATATAATCTCTGAATCTTCTTATTGTAAATATTCTTTTTTCAATAGAATTCTGGATATTATGCAGATAATCGGAAATATTTTTATCCTTAAAAGTAAGGTAAACTGAATTTAAATGATCCAGATTCTTTTTGTAAAATTTTTTTAAATCACTGGTTTTATTATTCATATATAATCCTCACCTGTTCCGCCAGAATCCTCTGGTTAAGATTACCAGAATAGTATAGATCTCAAGTCTTCCTACCATCATGCTTATTGAGAGAACCCACTTTCCAATGTCAGGAATGAAAGCAAAGTTGTCTGTAGGCCCGACATTGCCGAGGCCGGGGCCTATGTTTCCAAGGCAGGATGCAGAGGCGCCCGCTGCTGTTAAAAGATCCAATCCTAAGATGGTCATAAATATAGATATGAAAATAAAGAGGCTGATGTAGAGCAGAAAGAAACCAATTATTGAATAAGTAACATCTTTTGGAATAATACGATTGCCTATTTTCAATGGAATCACAGCATTGGGATGCAGCATCTTCTTTAACTCGATAATACTGTGTTTAATAACTACTATGATCCTTATGACCTTCATTCCGCCTCCAGTACTTCCGGCAGAACCTCCGATAAACATAATCAGTAAAATAAGAATCTGGGATAATGAGGTCCATTGCTCATAATCTGATGTTACAAATCCTGTTGTTGTTCCTATTGATATTGTTTGAAATATCCCATATCTCAAAGATTCAAAAACTGAGGTGAAAATTCCGGACAGATAATTGCTGAAAGTTATTATAAAAGTAACCCCTAGTGAAATAAAGAGATAGGTCTTAAATTCAAAATCCTTCCAGTAGGAGTTAAACTTTCCTATTAAAAATTTGTAATGTAGTGCGAAATTTGCACCAGCTATGAACATAAATGTTGTTATAACAATATCTATATATGATGAATCAAAAGCTTTTATCGAAGCGTTTTTTGTACTGAAACCGCCTGTTGCCATTGTAGCAAAGGAGTGACAGATAGCATCAAAAAGGTCCATCCCTCCAAATAACAGAAAAACCACCTCAACAAAAGTAATTCCAAAATATACGATCCACAATATTTTTGCTGTATTCTTTACCCTCGGGGTTAGTTTGTCTGCAGTAGGCCCCGGAACTTCTGCTTTGAACAACTGCATACCTCCGATTCCAAGTATTGGTAGTATAGCAAGAGATAAAACTATAATTCCCATTCCCCCTATCCATTGGGTAAATGCCCTCCAGAACAACAGACCTTTAGGCATAGCTTCTATGTCTGTCAAGATAGAGGCTCCGGTTGTTGTAAAACCGGACATTGATTCAAAAAAAGAATCGGTAAAAGAGGTTATGCTTCCACTGAAAAAATAAGGTAATGCTCCGTAGAGGGCCATAAAAAGCCATCCCAATCCTACTATTAAAAAACCGTCTCTGATGCTTAACTCACTCTCTTTTTTTGTAAACCTGATTATTAATAATCCAGACAGAATACTTAATACAATTGATATTATTATGCCTGTTGAACTGCTATCTTTATAGAGTAAGGATATTCCCAGAGGTAGTAGTTGTATTATTCCTATAAGTAGAATCAGGTACCCTAAAATGTGGAAGACTGAACTGGTATTCAGGGTTTTAAGCATACGGAGTTCTATCCGAACATCTTTTCAACCTTGCTGAGGGAGGTTTTTTCAGAAAAAACTGTGATTTCGTCTCCAGGTTTTATAATATCACTTCCAGAAGGCACAATAGGTTTTGAGTCCCGGTAAATAGCTCCGATTATTGAGTCTTTTGGAATCTTTTCCTGTAGTTCGTAAAGTGGAATATCAACGTATTTTGAATCCGTTGACACCTGGAATGTTATCATTACCACATTAGTTCCTTTCAGGGTTGAAGAGGAAAGTACCTTCCCATGTTTGACAAATCTCATTATCGCGTTTGATGTGGAGATCGAACTATTGACACATCTGGAGAGGCCAATAGTTTTGGTTATCGGGATATAATCTGTCTTTTCGATCCTTGTGATCGTTTTGTTTACTTTTAAATGGTTAGCGAGTAGAGAGGTTACAATATTTGTCTCATCATTTTCGGTAAGGGCAAGAAAAAAATCCATCTCAATTATGCCTTCAGCTGCAAGAATATTTATATCTGTAGCTTCACAGTGAACTATCAAACTATTGGTAAGAGTTTTAGAAAAATGTTCAGCCCGGTTTTCATCCTCAGTAATGATCTTTATATTGAACCCTCCTCTGTTTTCAAGTTCGAGTCCTATTGTTTCAACCAGCTTTCCCTTGCCGTGAATCATGATATTTTTGGTTTTTTCTCCTCCGTTATATCCGGTCATTTTAAATATATCTTTAAGGTGTTTCCGGTCTGAAACAACAAAAAACTTGTCATTCTCTTCAACTATAAAATCCCCTCTCGGTATATGGGCCTTGACTCCTCTTTCAATAACCACTATTCTCACATTGCTAAGGGAATAGAGTTTTGAGATCTCTCCAAGAGATTTTCCAACAATATCTGAGTTTTTGCTTACAATGGTTGAAATTAACATGATCTTTCTGTTGTAGAGTTCATATACATCTATGGCAGAGGGATAAGCTAACAGGTTTTCAAGCTCTCTGGACAACTCTTTTTCAGGATGTATTATAAGATCTATTCCAAAATAATCCAGATCTATTAGCTCGTCCATAAAATCAAGGTCATTGTTTCTAATCCTGGCAACAGTCTTTTTTGCGCCTATTTTTTTTGCTGCCAAACAGGAGATAATATTCATCTCATCAACGGAACTGACAGCAATAAACAGATCGCAACTGCTGAAGAGTTCTCTGTTGAAAACATCCTTTTTTATTCCCTGGCTCTCTATAATGGAGATGTCGAAAAGGTGTCTTAATCTATTGCAGAGTACTGGGTCTGACTCTATCAAAGTTATATCATTACCCTCTGAACTCATTGTTTTAGCAAGGTATTGGCCGGTTTTACCGGCACCGTATATTATTATGTTCATATTACTTTTTTACCTTAGTCATATATTTACAGGTCAGATTATAGGGAAAACTTTTTCATACCTGTGCTCCATAATTAAATTAATTCATTATTATATCAACAAATATCCGGAAGTAAAGTGAAAAATCCCTTAAGGGAATTATAGTACGCTAAGCATTTCACAACATAATAAAAGAATCGTATGTAGCATGTTCAGAGAGTTGTGCTATATTCTGAAAAATTTCATAAATTTAAAACATTCAAACTTATGATTTCAACTTATTTATTGACATTATATAATTAAAATGATAGAATTTTTTATCATGGAGGATACAATGAGAAAAGGTATTCACCCTAAATATATGGAGTGTACAGTAACTTGCGCATGTGGACATACATTTAATACAAAAGCAACTGCCCCTAAGATTGAGGTTGAAATCTGTTCAGTATGCCACCCTTTTTATACAGGGAAACAGAAATATGTTGATACTGAAGGAAGGATAGAGAAGTTCAAAAAAAAATATGGATATAAAGAAAGGTGAGAAATCACTTTATTATCTCAAAAGCATTTACACCAAATATAACGAAATATCTGACCTTATTTCCAATCCGGATATAATAAATAATCAAACAAAATTCAGAAACTTAACAAAAGAGTTATCTAAACTCAAACCTTTAAATGAAAAGTACACAAAACTTAATTCCCTTATAGAACTGAAAAATGAGGCTGAAGAGTTTTATAACACATCTGAAGAAACAGATATGAAGGAACTTGCACAAGAAGAAATTGATAAGTTAAGTAATGAAATAAAAGAGCTTTATGAATCTACAGAAATTCTTTTAGCCTCTGATGAATCAGAAGATAACAGAAATGTCTTTCTTGAAATAAGGGCAGGTGCAGGAGGCAATGAAGCATCTCTTTTTGCATCAGATCTTTTAAGAATGTACTCAAGAATTGCAGAAAGAAAGTTCTGGAAATTAGATGTGATATCAACAACATATTCTTCTATTGGTGGAATTAAAGAAATCATTCTCCACATAAAAGGTAAAAAGGTTAATAAACATTTAAGATTTGAAAGTGGAGTTCATAGAGTTCAAAGAGTACCAGTTACAGAATCAAGCGGAAGAATACATACATCAACTGTTACAGTAGCTGTTATGCCAGAAGTTGAGGATATTGAAGTTGAAATAAATCCAAAAGAGATAAGAATCGACACATACAGATCATCTGGTGCGGGTGGTCAACATGTTAACAAAACTGATTCAGCTATAAGAATAACCCACTTCCCCACTGGCATTGTAGTTTGCTGTCAAGATGAAAAATCTCAGCATAAAAATAAAGAAAGAGCAATAAAGATTCTAAAGTCCAGATTGTATGAATTCGAGAAGACAAAACAGGAAAAAAATATTTCAAGTAATAGAAAATCTCAAATTGGTACAGGGGACAGAGCTGAAAAAATTAGGACATATAACTTTCCACAGAGCAGGGTGACTGACCATAGAATAAGTAATATAAATTTTAACATTGAAAATATTCTTGATGGTAATTTTGATAATTTAGTAAAAGAACTAATTGAAATCCATACAAAAAAATCTATAGAAGAAAAATTTAAACAAATTATTAGTTAGTGAAATATTCAGATCTATATTTTTCTTCTATAAATCAAATCAAAGATAAAGAAAAAACACTTGATATTCAAATTTTAATTGAAAGGGTGTTTAACCTAACAAAAACAGAATTCTGGATTAAAAAAACCCATGAAATAAAAAACAAAGCAGGCTTAAATAAATTTTACAGATATTTCAAAAGATTAAAAAATGAGGAACCAATTGCCTACATACTGAAAGAAAGAGAATTTTTCTCCGAGAATTTTTATATAAACAAAAATGTGCTGATTCCAAGACCAGAAACTGAAATACTTGTTGAAAAGGCAATGGAATTAAAACCTCCTCCATTAAAAATACTCGATATTGGTGCAGGAAGCGGTGTTATTTCAATCATTCTTGCAAAAAAACTGAATACAAAAATAATATCTGTTGAAAGGAGTAAAAAATCCATATATGTATTAAAAAAGAATATTTTATTCCATAAAGTTGAAAATAAAGTTATACCAGTTCTTGCAGATCTTTTCCCAGAAAATAATAACAGATTTGACTTAATAATATCAAACCCACCTTACTTATCAGTCAGAGACTGGGAGAGATTACCATTAAATATAAAAAAATTTGAACCAAGAAGTTCTTTTGTTTCAGGGGAAAATGGAACTGAAATAATAAAAAGGATAATCATAAACTCTCCCGATTATCTTAAAAAAGAGGGAACAATATTAATTGAAATCGGATATAATCAAAAACAAATTGTAAAAAACATTTTAAAAAAAATAGGGTTTTCAAATATAATCTTTTTTAATGATTATAACAATATACCAAGAATTGCATTTGCTAAACTATGAAAGTTTTATTAGTTAATCCATATATATACGATTTTACTGCTTTTGATCTCTGGTTAAGACCATTGGGATTACTTTATATAGCATCTATAATAAAAAAATACACAAATGCTGAAATATATTGGATTGATGTTCTTGATAGATTTCAGGACCATTCATTATGCAAATCAAAAGAAGACGGAAGAGGAAAGTTTCACAGAGAAATAGTTGATAAACCTGAAATATATAAGACCATTCCAAGAAATTATTCAAGATATGGTATGCCAGTAGATAATTTTATTGAAAAACTTAACAAACTTCCTGAAATCGACATTATTTTTATAACAACACTTATGACATACTGGATTGATGGAATCAACTTTACAATAGAAAAATTGAGAGAAAGATTTCCAAACACAAAAATATTTGTTGGTGGATTACTACCAACGCTTTTAAATTCTAATATTAAAAAATATATTAAAGCAGATTCTTTTATCAAAGGATATGGAGAAGAAAAAGTTTTAAAAATCATAAAAGATAACAATGGCAAAATATATAATCATCCTGACCTATCACATATAGACAACCTTCCTTTCCCTTTATATGAGTTATTAGCAAACAAAAAATACTTACCTTTAATGACATCCAGAGGATGCCCTTACAACTGTTCTTATTGCGCTTCCAAATTACTTAACGAACATTTTACTGAAAGATCATACAAAAAAATTGTTGAAGAAATTTATTATATGTATGATAAACATAAAACAGAACATTTTATAATTTTTGATGATGCATTTCTTGTAAATAAGGAAACACGTTTTCTTAAAGTTTTCAATGAGATTATAAAAAACCTGGATGTAAAATTTCATACACCAAATGGTATCCATGCAAAGGAAGTTGATAAAAAAACTGCAGAGATGCTTTATAAAAGCGGGTTTAAAACAATCAGGCTTAGTTTTGAATCAATAAGCCCAGAAATTTTAAAAAAGAGCTCAGGTAAAATCACAATCAATGAAATGATTAATGCAGTAAACAATCTTGAAAAAGCTGGTTTTAAAAGAAAAGAGATTGAGTGTTATATTTTATTTGGAATTTTTGGACAAAAAATAGAGAATATAATGAAATCCTTGAATTTTGTAAAAGAGCTGGGAATCATTCCTCATCTATCATACTTTTCACCCGTTCCCCAAACAATAGATTTTATAAATCTTCAAAAATTGGGTGTTTTATCAAAAAAAATAAACTTACATGAAACTAACAAAATCTATTTTGTCTATAAGAAATCAGGACTCTCCATTAACGAAATTAAACATATAAAAGATTTAACAATTAAAGTAACACACAGCTCAAAACAAATGACATAGATAATTAATCATACAATTTCTAAGCTTATATTTACATTCCTCTTTTTTAGTAACCCTGAATTTAATATTGATTCTGGTATTGAATGAGCTTTCATTTCTCCCTTATAATTACCCCTGATTTTTTTTCTTGAAACAAGATAGATTTTCCTTAAATTTAATTTGTGTCTGAACTTATTAAATATTAATCTCATATCTTTTCCAAGCTCTCTTAAATTTTTAGCTCTTATTTCAATTTTATAAACATAAGAATAGGGAGGAAGCAAAAACCAATTTCTGTATTTTAATTCCCTTTCAAAAAAATCCTCTTCATTATTAATCAATTTTAGAGAATAATGAAAATGAAATGTTGAAAAAATGTCAATGTTTCCACCTTTCTTAACAAGTTCCTTCAATTCTGATACTATTGAAAAAATCATCTCAGATGCATTATATTCATGCATATTAAAAATCGATTCTGGTCTTATATATATAATAGAATCGAAAATATTTTTAAAAAAAGGATTTAAAATAACAGGGGTTGAGATTACTATTTTACTCTTCTTTATATTTTGAAGTGTTAATGATATATCTTTTATACTTTCAGACGATAATGTTAATACATTTGTTTCATCAATCTGTTTCTTAATAATTTCCTCTAAAGTAATTATGCTCATATCCTTTATTAAAACTAACTCTTTATTACATTTAGAACATAAATTATATTTTTCTTTTTCAAAATCACATTTAGTACACTTAACTTTAAAATCCTTTTCTACTCTTAAAATACCTTTACATACAGGGCATCTTTGAATAACCTTACAGCTTTTGCAAAAAAGATAACTAAAGGAAACTTTTTTATTAAGCACAACTAATATTCTTTTATTATCAAGAAAATAAGCTTTTAATAATTCGATTAAAACAGCAGGTATACTTTTTTCTCTTACCTTCAACATTTTTACATCTATATAAATATCTTTTTTCCCTCTTTTATCCTCAATAAATAATTGATCTCTATTTTTATAAGCTTCAACAGTAGAATGTGAGGCACCTTCTATAAAAGGAAGACCATATTTTTTTGCTCTCACTTTTGATAAAACATTTATATTCAAATTAGAAAAATAACTACTTTTATAAAAAGATGAACCTGCTCTTTCACAAATAATACATCCCAGATTTTTTATTGGAAGAAAAACTGCTGATATACCTCCAGTTACTACTCCTATTTTCCCATTTAAACAGTCACACCATATTTTTTCTCTGTCTTTAAGTTTTACAGAAGAGTTATAAATGGAAACATCTTTAAATAATGATTTCAAATAAGAAGCTGTTAAATTATCAGGAACTGCAATTAAAACACTCATATGCTTTTGTATATAAAAATCAATAATATCTTTATAAAAATCAGCCCTTTCATAACTTATAATTAGCCTGTTCTCTTTACTTTCAAAATTCTTTAATGAATGAACATTTTCTTCTATATTTATTTCACCTTTGTTCTTATAAATAAAATTAATTGCCCTTTTTTCTGACAATTTGCAAAGCTCTGTAGCAGAAAATTTGTTCATTTTTTCCAATTGCTCATTTTTTTCAAAATAAATATTATTTATTGGTCTCCTTTTAGGAGATAGGGAATAATCAAGAATCATTCCAATTGAAGTAAAATATAACTGAGAAATAGATCTTGCAAAATTCAAAAAATCTTCATCCGGCAAATATTCATCCTCTATAATACCAATTACATTCTTTATTCTTCCCTTATACTCAGAATCTTTATCTATAACCCACCCGGTTGTAACTCTATTACCTATAGGTATGACAATCCTCATCCCCTTTTTTAGTTTATCTCTATCCCCAATATAGTTGTATGTAAAATTCTCAAATATATTTAAAGATAAAGATACCTGGATTAACAATTAATACTCTTTAATATTTTGTTCTTTTTTCTAACTCTCATGCTTTTTGATCCTTTATAATATCCAGAACTTTTAGTATATCTTCCCACATAGCCCATTTTGCTTTAGAAATGTTTTCTTTTGTTCGTTGATGAAGTACATATGATGGGTGAAACGTAGGAATAACAGGAATGTTTTCATACTCAAACTGCTCACCTCTAACTTTATTTATTGAATAACTACCCCCCATCAGGTTATTAAATGCAACTCTTCCCAGACAAACAAGAACTTTAGGCTTCAAGATCTTTATCTGTCTTTTTAAATAAGGAAGACATGCTTCAACTTCCTCCTTTAAAGGATCCCTGTTACCAGGAGGTCTACATTTTATAATATTCCCAATAAATACAGATTCCCTGCTATATCCCATTTTCCTTATCATCTTACTAAGTAATTGCCCGGCTTTTCCAATAAAAGGTCTGCCAAATTGATCTTCAGTTGCCCCAGGTCCTTCTCCTATAAAAAAAATATCAGGAGAGGCTGACCCTTCACCTATAACATAATTTTTTTTATTTTTATAAAGAGGGCATTTAGTACAACCTTTTATCTCTTTATTCAGATCATTCAAATCTTCTTTTGGATCTATATATTTAATCTCTAAAAAACTTGCTCCAATTTCTTTGTAAAATTTTAATACATCTTTTAACTCTTTCATGTTCTTTCTACCTGTTTTTTACTTTTGTCTGCTCAGCAATTTTAAATATTTCATCCCATATTAGAACTGCAATCTCCATTTTGCTCATTTTATCCAATTTTATAATACCCTTTTTATAAACAAAAAAAACTTGATTAAAATCTTCATTAAAAACTGGGTTTTCCTTTGAAATTTCATTTAAAACAAGTAAGTCAAGATTTTTCTTTTCAAATTTTTCTTTTGCATTTTCGAAAATATTACTGGTCTCAGCTGCAAATCCAACTAAAATTTGATTATCAGATTTTTTCTCTCCAATTTCTTTTAAAATATCAGGATTTTTTACAAGCTCAAGAATTACTCTATCATTTCCCTTTTTAATTTTCTCATGGCAATATTCAGAGCTTCTATAATCACTAACAGCTGCAGCCATTATTATAACTTCAGCCTCTTTAAAATAGGTTAATATATTATCTCTCATTGATATAGCTGTATCAACATGGACAAGATTTACATCAGAGGGTATATAATTTGTAGGTCCAGTTATAAAAAATATCTCATCTATTTTTCTTTTTTTTGCTTCATTAGCTAGATGGAAACCAGTTTTTCCTGAAGACCTGTTTGAAATAAATCGAACCGGATCTATTGGTTCAATGGTTGGACCAGATGCTATAATGACACTTTTAAACACTTTTTATTCCAACACAATACTCGTAAATTTTATTACAAGAAGCTAATCTCCCTTTTGCATCATCCTTACAAGCGAGTTCACCCTTTTCAGGTTCAATTACCTCCACGCCTCTTGATTTCAGCCTTGCAATATTTTCTGTTACTGCTATATTTTCATACATAAATGAATTCATTGCTGGAGCAATCACAACTTTCCCATAAAAAGCAAGAAAAGTAGTTGATAGAAGATCATCAGCAATTCCATTCGCAATCTTTCCTATAATGTTTGCAGTAGCTGGTGCAATTAAAAGTAAATCATTATTTCTTGAAATATTTATATGATGTACTGAATACTGATCCTCTTTAAATAATTCAGAATAAACCTTACCAGGGATAAATGTTTCAAAAGTCAAAGGAGAAATAAATTTTTTAGCTCCTCTGGTCATTATAACACTTACATTATGGCCATTTTTTTGAAAAATCCTTAAAATTTCAACAGCTTTATAAGCACTGATCGAACCAGTAACACCTAAAACCAAATTCATTATTTTTCCCCTATAATTCGTTCTACAGAAATTCTTTTTCTACAGGTTAAATTTAAAAAAGATATATATATGCAATTCAATACAAAAGATGCATCCTTTAAATTCTCATTTATTACAATATAATCATACAATTCGTATTGCTCTAACTCATTCTTTGCAATACGTAACCTTTGTTTTATATCTTTATTAATTTCATTGTGCTCCCTCTTTATTAATCTTTTTTCTAATTCTTTTATAGAAGGCGGAATAATAAGAATAAACAAGGCATCTGAAAATTTCTTTTTTATATTTTTTGCACCTTGAACATCAAGATCAAGAACAACAACTTTATCATTTTTTGATTTTAGATCTATCTCATCCCAACTAGTCCCATAATAATTCGAATGAACTTTCGCCCATTCTACAAATTTATCTGTATCAATCATTTCTCTAAATTTATCTTTAGAGATAAAATAATAATTCTTTCCATTCTCCTCATTTACTCTTTTCTTTCTACTTGTATATGAAACAGAAAAATTTAACTCTTTATGCTCTTTTAAAAGTATATGAATTAATGTTGATTTTCCACTACCTGAAGGACCTGAAATTACAATAATATTATTCATCTTCTGATCTAGTGATTAAAGATGAAACTGATATACCACAAAGAACAATATAATCAGAAGAAAGCACAACAACTGCTCTTAACTTTTTTCCCATTGTTGCATCAATGACTTTATTATTCTGGAGTTTTTGTTTTACAAACCTCTTTATTGGTGCAGAATTAGGCTGAATTATTGCACTAACTGCACTCTTTACAACAAAATTGCCAAAACCAACATTGAGCATTAATTTATTCGACATTCTGAACCTGTTGCTTTATTTTTTCTATCTCTCTTCTTATTAAGATCACATATTTATGTATATCAACAGAGTTTGTTTTAGAAGCAATTGTATGAGTCTCTCTTTGCATTTCTTGTGATAAAAAATCAGCTTCTCTACCTTTTTGATCTATCTTTTTGCTTTGCACAAGCTCTTTTAATCTTTTATTATGTGACCTTAATCTATTTATCTCCTCAGCAATACAGTTTTTTTCAGCTGCAATTGCTGCTTCATGAACAATCCTTCTCTCATCTATTTCAATACCATTCAACAATTTTTTGATCTTCTCTTTATAATTTAAATAAATCTCATGTTCCAGGTTTCCTACTTCACCCTCTATTATATCCAGGTTATCTTCAATCTTTTTAATACCTTTCAACAAATTCTTTGATATATACTCTCCTTCTTCAATTCTACTCTGTAAAAAATTGTTAAAAACCTTTTTAACTGAATTCTTTATATTCTCATTACTAAAATTTTCAAAGATATAATCTAAATGAAATATCATTGGGATCTTTAAAAAAGAGTCAATAGATAGATTTAAACTACCCTTGTATTTCTCATTAAAATGCACGATTTTATCTAAAATTTCCTCCAAAAGGTATTCATTAAATTGAATATTCCATTTTTTCTGGTTCTTTTCAAATAGATCAAAATTGACCTCAATCTTACCTCTAAAAACTTTATCCTTTATTATTTCTTTAATTAGTTTCTCTGATGCTGGAGTAATACCTGTTCCCTTAAAATTAACATCAAGAAACTTGTGATTTACTGATTTAAAATATACATTAATTGAAAAATCTATAAAATCAAATCTTTCCTGAGCAAAACCTGTCATACTTTTCATTGTCACATTATAATATCCATCTCAGGGAATTGCAAATTATAAAGAGAATAATACAATCCCTTTTTCTTTAATAATTCCCTATGATTACCCATCTCTTTTATCTCACCCTTTTCTATTACCAGTATCATTTTAGCCTCGATTATTGTTGACAATCTATGAGCAATGATCAAGGTTGTCCTATTCCTCATAACTTCTGTCATTGCTTCCTTAATTAATTGTTCAGATTCAGAATCAAGAGATGAAGTTGCTTCGTCAAAAATTAATATTGAAGGTTTCTTTATTATTGCTCTTGCGATTGAAATCCTCTGACGTTGACCATTAGAAAGTAATAGCCCCCTTTCCCCAACAATAGAATTATATTTATCTGGCGAGTCTTCAATAAAATCAGATGCCCTTGCAATTTTAGCTGCCTCTATTATATCCTCAAAAGAATAATTATGGTTTCCATACGCAATATTACTTAATATCGTATCATTAAAAAGGAACACATCCTGTGTGACTAGTCCAATAGAATCTCTTAGGGATTTTACAGTAAAGTCCCTTATATTTTTCCCATCAACAAGTATCTCGCCTGAACCATATTCATAATATCTCATTAATAAATTCATTAATGTTGTCTTCCCAGAGCCACTTGCTCCAACTAAAGCAACCATTTCATCAGGAACAGCCTTAAAACTTATATTCCTAATAACAGGCACTAAAGGATTGTAAGAAAAAAATACTTTTTTAAACTCTATCTTACCTTTAATATCTTTCACATCAACAGCAGATGGTTTGTCAAGCATAGTACTCTCATTTTTAATTACCTGCAAAACTCTTTCATATCCTGCTTTTCCCTGTTGAAAATCATTGTTAGCTTGAGATAATCTTTTAATAGGATTGTACATAAGAAAAAGTGCGGCTATAAAAGAGGTAAACTGACCAGGTGAAATATCTCCCCCAGCAACTCTATGCATTCCAACAGTAAAAATTACAGCTGCTACCAGCCCGCCTATTGTGTGCATTATTGGTGCGGAAAAAGAATATACTAATGCTATTTTTGTATTTATTTTATAATGACTTTGATTTAATATTGAAAATTTTTCAGTTTCATAATCCTCCATATTGTAAGCTTTAACAATCTTATTTCCAATAATAGTTTCACTCAAAAAATTTGAAAGCTTACCTATTGCAACCTGAGATTGAATCCCTGCTTTTTTAATTCTTTTCCCAAATAGTACTAATAGTAAAATTGCAACAGGAACTGTGATTAATGAAATTAGAGCCATATACCAATCTTGATAAAAAACCACAAATAAAAGTGCAATGAGTGTTAAAGTTTCTCTTACATACACAGACAAAGTCTCAGAAACAGCAAATTTTATCTTTTCAATATCATTTGTAATTCTTGAAATAAGATCTCCCGTTTTTGATTTTGACAAAAAATCAATAGATTGATTTATCAAATTCTTATATAATTTATCTCTTATATTTCTAACTACTTTTAATCCAAGAGTTTTCATTATATAAAGAGAAAAAAAAGTAAAAACAGCTTGTCCTAAAAAAGAAAAAAAAAGAACTATTGGAAGTATTATTTTCATTCCCTCTTTATCTGTATTAAAGATGTTCTGAATTAAATTTCTTATATATACAGATTTCCCTGAGAGATAGTTTGCTTTTTCAGTCAAATTCCCTGCTCTCTGGATGAATAATTCATCCATAATAGGTTGAATAATGATAGCGAAAAAGGCAGTAAAAAAAGCAACCATTGTCATAAAAAATAGAGCAAGTATAAATCTCTTTGTATATGGTTTTACATGATATAAGAGACTATTTTCATCAATCATAAATTTTCTGTTAATTTATCAGCTGATTCCTTTACTTTGCTTTTAGCTCTATTTTTTTTTAACTTATTTGAAATAAAAAAAAATATTGGAGATACCATATAAACAAGAGTAAAGATTGGTATTGCATAGGAGGGATACATAATTAATAATGCTATTGAAATTGCAACTATAAATAAGACTAACAGGTTATGTTTTGAGTTAATTTTCTTCAATGTCCTGTATTTCACATTTGAAATCATTAAAAAAGCAATAAGAATAATATATAAAGAAAAAAGTATTAAATGTGATTGTTCTTGAATAGGATCTTTAAGAATCAATACTACAGATAATATAGAAATAGCACCCACAGGAATAGGTAATCCAATAAAAACATTTGCAGGAAAAGCATCAGCCTCTTTTAGGACATTAAACCTTGCTAATCTTATAATTCCTGCACTTAAGAATATAAAGCCCAATATCTTCCCATTTTGAGGATGTACTGACTGAAATCCCCAAATATAAATAAAAACTGATGGTACAAAACCAAAAGTTATAGCATCAACAAGGGAATCCAATTGCATACCAAAATTTGATTCTGTTTTTGTAATTCTTGCTATTGTGCCATCAAATCCATCCATAATAACACCTAATGTAATAAGATAACATGCAGTTATAAAGTTATTTTTTATTATTTGTAAAATTGCCATATAACCTAAAAATAAATTAAAAATTGTAAAAACTGAAGGTAAAAATGAAAATCTTGTTAGTTTTGAGATACTAACACTCTTAAACCTTTTTCTCCTTCCCTTTTTTCTTATATTCCTTTTATTATTAATTATCTTAGCCATTTTTTTTATTTAACTTTTTTAAATATTATATTCTTTAATATCTCTATTATTTCTACAAAAATTTAAATAGGATTTCAAATTTCTATCCTTTCCAATTATACACATTGTTGAAATAATAGATTCAATTATTGATTTCTCAAGTATATTTAATACTACAAAATCTAACCCATTATTAATTGCAAGAGAGAGAAAATGAGATGTGATTAAATATCGTCTTGGTAAACCATCAGATAAAGTTGTTAAATTAGCTATAGTTCTAACTTGAGGAAAATCAATCTTAAATAATTCAAGAGTATTTAAAAATAATTTCCCGTTTAAAAAATTCATTTCCAATGGCTTTACAACCGGATCCAATAAAATGTCACTTCTTTTTATACCTTTATCCAATAGATAATCAACATACATCTGCGCAATTAAAAGAGATTTCTCAGGATAAATCTCTTTATTTGGATTATTTTCCTTAATTAAAGCTATAATTTTAACATTATCCCTTTTAATACCATCAATTATAAAATCAATCTTTTCTTTGTCAAATTCAATGCCACCTATTATAACTTCTTTTTTTGCAATATCAATTACTTTACTCAATGTTTCAATTTTATTGCTTCTAATTAAAACTTTTCCACCTAAATTTTCAATTATTGGTATAACCTTATTATAAAAAGGCATCTCATTATCAAGAAGAGAATTTGCATTTAATTGGATATACTCAGCACCATGCTCAAGTTGAGATCTGACTTCCTTTTTAATAAACTCAAAATCCATCTTATTCATTTTATCTAGAATTTTTTTGTTACAAGAATTTAATGAATCACTAACAATTTTAATCATTTTTTATTTCTTAAATCTCAATAAATTTTTATACATTAAAAAAATCCTTTAAAATAGAAACAACATCCAATCCAACTTTTTCATTGTTTTCAAAATCAAAATTATTTAAAAAAGGAAAAGGAAAAATCTTTTTATTATCAATCAGGTCAACTTTTTCTGAAACCTCTTTTTTAGATATCTGGATTGCCGCAGCTTTTATTTTATTTTCATTCAAGGCTTCCAATAATGCATGCTCATCAACTACACCCGCACAAGCAAGGTTGATTAATACAACATTATTTTTCATCAACTCAAATTCTTTTGTTGATATTAAATTTTTAGTTAAATCATTCAAAGGAAGGTGAATAGAGATAAAATCAGAAGTTTTTAATAGTTCTTTAAGTGAAGCCTGCTTTGCATCAATATGTGTTTTAATATTATAAAAATCATAAAACAACACTCTCATTCCCAGAACTAACTCCCTCTTTGCAAGCTCTCTTCCAACTCCTTCAAACCCAATAATTCCTGCTGTTTTCCCAAAAAGTTCTATCCCTTCTGAAAACAATTTCATATCCCATTTATGCTCTTTAATAATCTTATATGAAGGTCCAATAGACTTGCAAATACCAAACATAAGAGCTAATGTATGTTCTGCAATTTTTATTGAAACTGAATAAGGGATATTTCTGATTTCAATATTTTTTGATCTTGCAAATTCAATATCAAGATTGTCAAGGCCTATACTTTCCTTAACAATAAGCTTTAAATTCTTGGCATTTTCAAGTATTTTTTTATTCAACTTTGTTACATTTCTTATAACAACAGCTTCGTGATTTTTTATCTCCTCTCTCAATTCTTTATAATTCATTCCTGTTTTTTCAATAATATCAAATTCAGGTATTTCTTTAAGTGAATCAACAACCTTTGGAGTTAGTTTATCTGCCAACAATACTCTAATCAAATGATATTCTCCTAATATATAATTTCAAAAACTATATCTCCTTATCAGAATTATTTATCTCTAACTCTTTAACAAATAAAAAATCACTTTTCATAATATTAATGTCATAAAAATATTAGGTTTAAAGATTATCAAAATTTTCCCAATCTGTCAAGATCTCGAATTGACTCATTAAAAATCTATATGAAACAGGTATCGTTGCCTCATTAGAAAATCTACACGAAATTATACTAAAATGTTGATATATTGTATTCATAATTCTTCCTATTACTATATATTTGTTTT
>JAUWQW010000027.1 GCA_030610885.1 Candidatus Aminicenantota bacterium
GGGGGGGGGGGGGGCGCCCGAGCCCAAGAACACATTAATAACTTTTACATCTGGTAAATCTGAATCTGCGTTCATTAAGGGGACTACAATAAATGCTCCAATTAATATAGAATGTAAGAGTAAAGATAAAGGGAAAGTTAACCATCTTTTTGTTGCTTTCCTTTTGCCACCTGACTCTATCATAGAATCTTCAAACATATAAAACCTCCCTATTAAAAAAACAAATTTATATATATACTAATTTAAATAAAAATTCAAGTATTATTTATATTTTTTTTCGTCTAATAAAATATTTTTCCCAAACCTTTAACCATGCACAAGATTGAAAGATAGAAGAGTAAGTTCCAATAAGAATCCCAACTATAAGTATAAGAGAAAAAGTATGAATAATCTCTCCTCCAAAAAAGAAAAGTGCAAGTACTGTTAAAAGAGTTGTTCCAGAAGTTACAATTGTTCTAGTTAAGGTTTGATTTATACTTCTATTAATTATACTTTCTACTTTTTCCCTTCTCATTAGCTTTACATTATCTCTCACTCTATCAAATACCACAATAGTATCATTTAATGAATATCCAACTAAAGTTAGAATAGCAGCAACAACTGTGAGTGACATTTCAACATTAAAAAATACAATAAATGATAATATTACTAAAATATCATGAAAAAGAGTTATAACTGCAGCAAATGCATATACAAATTTAAATCTAAAAGCAATATAAATAAGCATCCCAAGCAAAGCCCAAAAAGTTGCAAGTATTGCCTTACTTCTTAAATCACTACCAACCTTTGGACCTACAATCTCTGTACTTAAAAAAGTAAAATTTCCTAAAAAAGTATTATCTTTTAATATAGTCATCACTCTTCTTCTTAATTTCAATTCTTCAAGATCTTTAAAGCTATTTATTAATCCTGTTTCATTCTTTTTCAAATCATTTATCTTTAAAGAGCTCTCCATTGCATCTTCTTCAGATGCTCCCTTTGTAATCAAAAAATTTTTAATTTTATTCTCTGAAGCATTATTTATGTCTATTTTTCCACCCTTTAAACTAGCTCTCTCTTTTTCTGAAATAAAGGATGATTTTATCATTTCAGCAACCTTTTCATGCTCTCCCAAATCCTGGTTTTCTATTACACTTTCAGATTTGTGTTGACTTTTATTTTCTTCTTCAATACTTTTTATAGTTTTTATAAAAAATTTATTTTCTTTCCTTCCAACCCTCTGAATCTCAGATTTTCCAAAACCAACTTTTTTTAAGACTTTTCTTAGATTGTTTTCATTTGTATAATTCTTGAAACTCACCTCAATTAGAGTTCCACCTGAAAAATCTATACCAAGATTAAATCCCTTTGTTGTAAGAGCAATAGCACCAGCAACTATTATTAAACCGGATAGAGCAAAAGCTAAAAACCTCTTTCCCATAAAATTAAAATCAGGCTCTTTTTTAAATATTCTCATTTTCTACTCCTGTTAAATGCTTATTTTTTTCAGCTTTTTCCTTTTACCATAAATCAGATCAAATATAACTCTTGACACAAAAACCGCTGTAAACATACTTGCAACAATACCAATAATTAAGGTTACAGAAAATCCCTTTATAGGCCCTGTACCAAATTGGTATAAAAATATTGCAGCTATAATTGTTGTTAAATTCGCATCAAAAATTGTTAAAAAAGCCTTTTTAAAACCTGACTCTATTGCAGATTTCGGTGATTTTCCAAATCTTATCTCCTCTTTAATCCTTTCAAATATCAGAACATTAGCATCAACAGCCATACCAATAGTCAATATAACACCAGCAATACCTGGAAGCGTTAAAGTTGCCTTAAAATATGATAAAATCCCCATCAAAATAATTATATTGAGTATGAGTGCAACATTAGAATTTATTCCAGCACCTTTATAAAAAACAAGCATAAAAATCAATACAAGTATCAAACCTGTAATACAAGCATAAAGTCCCTTTCTTATTGAATCAGCACCAAGAGAAGGTCCAATGGTCCTCTCTTCAAGATATTTCATTGGAGCAGGGAGTGCGCCTGAGCGAAGCATAAGTACCATATCACTTACTTCATCTGAAGTATATCTTCCAGTAATAATTCCATCACCAGATATAACAGTAGATATTGAAGGAGCCAATAAAACCCTATTATCCAGAATAATTGCGCATCTTTGCCCTATATTCTTAGATGTGTATTTTTCAAACTTCCTTGCTCCACGTGAATTTAATGAAAATCCAATTGCTGGAGCTCCATATTCATCTACGGAACTTCTTGCTGTTTTCAAATCTTTACCAGTCACAACTGATGCTGCTCTCAAAACATAACAACTCTTACTTCCTTTTTCTTTTAATATAACTAAATCATCAGGTAAATTACCCCCATATTTTTCTAAAGCATCTTCTTTAGATGGAAAAGATCCTGCAACAACATGCTTCCACTCAAGCATTGCAGTACTCTTAATTAAGGATTTAACCCTAGCAGGATCATCAACACCTGGCAATTGCACAAGTAAACGGTCACCAGATAGTCCTTCCTTTTGAATTACTGGTTCTGCTACACCGAATTCATCAACTCTGTTTCTTATTGTTTGAAGAGCCTGATCAACAGATTGATCCCTCATTTTCATCTCAATATTTGGTCTTAATGACAAAATAATCCTATTGCTTGAATAAGTTATTCTCCAATCTCTAAAATCATCTTCAAGTATATCTTTTATGGTCCTTTCATCATCAAAAGAAGTCCCAATGATTTCAATCTTATTAACTCCCACTCTCTTTACCTTCTCAAATTTAATACCATCTTCTTTTAAAGAACTCTTTAGTTGTTCTATACTTTGATCAGTTTGTATTCTAATAGCTTCATCCGTTTGAACCTCCAAGATTAAATGCATACCACCTTTTAAATCCAGACCAAGGTTAATCTTATCCTTTGGGGGATAAAACATCCACACAGAAAACACAATAACTGCTAAAATCAATCCAACTTTCCAGCCCATTGATTTCTTCATATTTTCCTCCGATTTAAATAAATCAACAAATATTTAGGAATTTATGTATAATCTATTTACTTTTTGCTTCTGTTCCTCCAGGTTTTATCACCCCGGAAACAGAAGACTTTGTTATTTGTATCTTTATGTTTTTACCAACCTCAACTTCAATCCTATCATCCATAACCCTTGTAACTGTCCCATAAATACCACCAGCGGTAACTATTCTTTCTCCACCTTTTAAATCCTGAACCATCTCCTGATGTTTCTTCTGTTTTTTCCTCTGCGGTAATATAATAAGCAAATAAAAAATTACAAAAATTAATACAAAAGGGATTAACGCACCAAGCATATTTGGCTGACCTGCTCCGCCTGAACCTGCACCAGCACAAGAACTCTGACCATATAAAAACATCTTACACTCCTTTTTTATAAAGAGATAAAAAATTCTCTTTAAATTTATTAAATTTATTAAGTTTTATAGCATACCTTATTTTAGACATAAAATCAAGGTAAAATTGAATGTTATGAATCGTATTTAGTATTGAAGATGCTATCTCTTTTGTTATATATAGATGTCTAAGATAAGCTCTTGAAAAATTCTTGCAAGTATAACAATTGCAATCAGCATCAACTGGATTTTTGTCAAGCTTAAACCTCTCATTCTTTATAACAAGTTTTCCCCTTGAAGTAAAAAGTGTGCCATTTCTTGCATTTCTTGTAGGCAGAACACAATCAAACATATCAATCCCATTCTCAACAGCAAATAAAATTTCCTCAGGGGTTCCAGAACCCATAAGGTATCTCGGTTTTTTAAAAGGCATTTTGGGAACCACAAAAGAAATCATCTCCTCGAATTCCTCCCTGGTCTCACCAACACTCAAACCCCCGATTGCATAACCATCAAAGTTTAGATTTGATAAAGTTTCTATAGATTCTTCTCTTAAATCTTTGAACAATCCTCCCTGAATAATCCCAAATTGAAAATTATTCTTGTTTGTTTCAAGAAATCTGTTTCTTGCTCTATTTGCCCATTCATGAGTTATTTTCAAAGCCTTTTTATCTTCTTCTTTTGAAGCAGGATAAGATGCAAAATTATCAAGCACCATTTGCATATCTGAATCAAATACATTCTGAATATCAACAACACTCTCAGGTGTCAAAAAAAATCCAGAACCATCAATGTGAGACTTAAATTTCACTCCTTCAACAGAAACTTTTGAATTACCTTTAATAGAAAAAATCTGGAATCCTCCGCTATCTGTAAGTATGGGTTTATCCCAGGAAATAAAATTATGAAGAGATCCAAATCTTTTAATAACTTCAATACCAGGTCTCAAAAACAAATGATAGGTATTTGACAGAATGATTTGCGCACCTGAGTCGTAAAGGTGTTTCATTGTCAATGCTTTAACGCTTCCAAAGGTTCCAACTGGCATAAAAAACGGAGTCTCTATTCTACCTCTTTTTGTATATAATATCCCATTTCTCTCTAAATTTTTTCTTTCTTTATTTTCTATCTTAAAAAACATCTTTATCTAAACCTACTATTTTGTTGTATATTCCAATAGCAACCTTCTCCGGAGAAATTTTCCTCTCTTTTTTTAGTTCTACTGATGCACCTTCAAGTATTCTGGGAGACACCATATTGAAACATATATTTACATATTGTTTTGCGAAAGATTTTGTTAACAAAAGAACAGAATTTTTTGCACATGCATAAGTTAAAATTTTTTTATATGCTTTTATCTTTCCAATAGAATCAAAACCTAAATTCACAACTGATTTTATACTTGTATTTTTTACAAAAAAATCAGTTATTTCAAATGTTGTAACAACATTGTTATGAAAATCATTTAAAAAATCTTCTGACTCTAAATCAACAATGTCTTTATATGTTATTGGTCCATAATTATTAATTAGATATTCACATGGTTTAAACCTATTTTTATTTTTTCCCAGAAAATCTCTTATACCCTTTAAACTTGAAAAATCTGCACACAAACACTCCAAATTCTTCTTTTGCTCTAGCTTCTTATTATGATACTGAGCAAATACAAAAAAATCATTTTTTAAAAAAACATTAACAAGTTCTTTTCCTAACAAGCCAGAAGCTCCTGTTATTAAAATTTTTCCTTTTAAATTTTTCTCCATATTTCCTGTTTTGCTGTTTCTATAAATTATTTCAATAAATTCTGTTTTTTCTTAAATAATTGTAATGTATTATACATTAACATTGTAACTGTCATAGGGCCAACTCCTCCTGGAACTGGTGTGTAATATGATGCCTTTTTATACGCCTTTTTATGAATATCTCCAGTTATTGCATACCCTTTTCTATCAAATTTTTTAATTTGTGATTCTACACAATACTCATTCACATCATCTTTTTTGTTTATATAATTTATACCAATATCAATTAAAATAGAGCCCTCTTTAACCATATCCTCTGAAATAAAACCAGGTCTACCAATAGCAGATATAAGCAAATTTGCTCTTCTTAAATGGTCTGCTAAATTCTTTGTTTTTGAGTGACATATAGTAACAGTAGCATTTTTGTTCGTTAACATAGTAGCTATTGGTTTACCTACAATAAAGCTTCTCCCAACAACTACTGCATTCATTCCGGAAACATTGATGTTATAAAAATCAAGGATTTTTAAAATACCAGCAGGAGTACATGGAAAAATTGTTGTTCTGTTCAAAAAAATCATACCAAGATTTATTGGAAGAAGACAATCAACATCCTTGTCAGGATTTATGTTATCCAATATTTCCCATGTATTAAACTTTTTAGGTAAAGGAAGTTGAATAAGGATACCATTGACTTCATCATTTTCATTTAGCTCTATTATCTTCTGAATCAACTTATCAGAAGAAATATTTTCATCAAATTCAATTACATTTGATTTAATTCCAAGTTCAGAAGCCATCCTATCTTTAGATTTGACATAAGCTTTAGATGCTTCATTTTCTCCAACAATCACAACTGATAAACCAGGCACTTTACCTGTTGTTTTTTTTAGTATATTTATCTCTTCAATTATCTGAAGTTTGATTTCAGATGAAACTCTCTTACCCTCAAGTATTGCCATTTATATCTCCATTTGATACTTATCTCTATTTAGTCTTCTAACAAATGAGTAACTAAACCACTCTTTAATTTGGGCTCAAACCAAGTTGATTTAGGAGGCATATTTCTACCAGAATCAGCAACCTGGAACAATTGGTCTATGGTTGTTGGGAAAAGGGAAAAAGCAAGCTTATACCCCCCTTTATCAACCAGCTTTTCTAATTCTTCATAACCCCTTATACCACCAACAAAATTAATTCTTCCATCTTTTCTTGGATCTTTTATTCCAAGGACTGGGTCAAGAAGATTGTTATGTAGGATTGACACATCAAGAGACTTAACAACATCCTTTTCATCAAAACTTCTCTTTTTTGCTCTTAACAAATACCATTTACCTTCAATATACATACAAAACTCATGGCAAGAATCAGGAACCCTTTTTTCTGTTTCCTTATATTCAAAATTCTCTGATATTTTGTAAAACAATTCAGCTTTACATAAACCTCTAAGGTCTTTAACAACTCTGTTGTAAGCAAGAATGTTCATCTGATTGTGGGGGAATATTACAGAAAGGAAAAAATTATACTCCTCATTCCCAGTGTGGTTTTGGTTCTGTTTTTCTCTTTTTATCTTTATTTTCGTTGCCGAAGCAGAGCGATGATGCCCGTCAGCCACATAAAGATGATCCAATTTAGAAAATTCCTCTTTTATGGATTTAATCAAATTTTCATTCCTAACCACATAAAAAACATGACGTACTTCATCTTTAGAAACAAAATCATATTCAGGTTCTTCTTGCATTGCTTTCTCAAAAAGATCATCAATCTCCCTTTTCTGTTTAAAAGTCAAAAATACTGGACCAGTATTGGCGTTTAAAGTTTCAATATGCCTCATCCTATCTTTTTCCTTATCCTCTCTTGTTTGTTCATGTTTTTTTATAACATCATCTTGATAATCCTGAGCAGAAGATCCAGCAACAAGACCTATTTGAATATTTTCTTTCCAAACTTGTTTATAAATATAAAAATTTTTTTTATTATCTTTAATCAGGATTTTTTCATTCTGAAATCTTTCAAAATTTTCTTTTGCTCTTGCATAAACCTCATATGAATAAAGGTCGGTTTCTTCAGGCAAATCTATCTCAGGTTTAACAATGTGTAAAAAAGAGAAATCATTCCCCTTAGCAAATTCTCTTGCTTCCTGAGAATTCAGTACATCATACGGTGGTGATGCCACTTCATCTACTATGTCTTTTCTAGGTCTTAACCCTTTAAAAGGCTCAACTCTTGCCATGTTATTCCTCCTTAATAATCTAATAAGAGATAAAAAATAGAGTTATTATATTATAAAAGAATCTAAATCAATGTCAACGCATTTATTAAAAGTTAACTCTTTTAATCCTATTTTTTTATATTTGTTCCAATTTAAGTTTTATTTTCTTGCAATTTCAAAAAAATTATGATAATCTAAAATCTAAATTTTAATTTAAAGGAAGGAATTTTTATGTTAAAAGGAAAAGTTAAATGGTTTGATTCAAAAAAAGGCTTCGGCTTTATTTCAAGAGAAGACGGAGAAGACGTATTTGTACATTACACAAACATAACTAATGAAGGATTTAAAACATTACAAGAAGATCAAGAAGTTACATTTGAAATCACAGATGGAGATAAGGGACCTCAAGCAATAAATGTCAAATTCGTAGATTAATCATCAAATCTACTCCTAAACAATCTTAGTTTATATTTTTGTTAGGTAATCTGTATATTTTTTATATCATCTAAGGCTTGAATATTCATTATTTCAACCTCTATTTGAAGCTCCCTCGCAGTTCTTTTTAAAAGACCTGTAAGTACTTTACCAGTACCAATTTCAACATACTTATATATTTTCATTTCTTGAAGAAATTTAATCATTGTAGAGTGCCATAAAACAGGGCTTGTCACCTGTTTTATTAATGCTTCTCTTGTTTCTTCACCATCTATGGTTTCCTTTGCCTCAACATTATTGACAACTGGGAACTTGAGGCTCTTAAATTCAATATTCCTCAGATCATGTGCTAATTTTCTTTGCGCTGGAAGCATAAGCTCTGAGTGAAAAGGGGCTGAAACTGGAAGAAAAATAGATTTTGGAGCTGATATTTTTTCAACAGCTTCTTCCACTGCCTCTTTTTCACCGGATATTACAATTTGAGAAGAACTATTCCAGTTCGCCAGATTGACAATTCCATTAACTTCTGAGACAGTCTTCCTTACCATTTCAATATTAGCTCCAATTATTGCAGCCATTGCACCCTTTCCAACAGGAACTGCATCCTGCATATAATTACCTCTCTTATGAACAAGGGTAACTGCATCTTCAAATTTAATTGATTCAGCACACAAAAGAGCTGAATACTCTCCAAGGCTATGTCCAGCAGCTATAAGAGGTTCTTTTCCAAACAAGTCATACAAAATATATGAAACTGTTAATAAAGCAGGTTGTGTATTATATGTTAATTTAAGCTCCTGTTCAGGCCCTTCAAAACAAATCTTAGACAAATGATACCCCAAGACATCATCAGCCATTTTAAATATCTTTTTACCAAATTCTGTTTTATCATACAGATCTTTACCCATTCCTATGGTCTGGGATCCTTGCCCTGGAAACAAAAAAGCACAATCCTTCATTTTGACTCCTTAAATTTTAAAAAAATTATATCACAGGCCTATATTTTATTGAAATACAAAAATTATTTCTTTAATCCCGAATACAGGTTTGTTTCTCCTTCACTTTTTGCAATTATAGCAGTTCCAACACTGTCACTAAAAACATTGACCATTGTTCTAAACATATCAAGCGGTCTATCAACAGCTAACATTGTCCCTATAATCACTCCAACAGCCGCATCCGTAAATCCCACTGCTTGTGTAACTATAAATATCACAACCAGACCAGCACTTGGAATTCCAGCACAACCAATTGAAGCAAGTAGAGCAGTTAGAACAATTATAAATTGTTGAGTAAAACCAAGATGTAAACCTAAAACCTGGCTGATAAATATCACTCCTGCACACTCATATAAAGCAGTGCCATCCATATTAACAGTAGCACCTAAAGGTAAAACAAAGCTTGATATCTTATTTGAAACACCAACATTTTTTTCAACACTTCTCATTGTTAAAGGTAATGTTGCATTTGATGAACTGGTCGAAAAAGCTGTTATCATTGTAGACGCCATTGCCTTAAAATGATAGATGGGATTAATTCTAGTAAAAAGATAAAAAATCAAAGGTAGGGTTATTATCAAGTGTATTGACAATCCTGCACATATTGTTAGCATATACTTACCAACAGCTTTAAATAAATCAAAACCAGCAGTTGAAACTGTTTTAACTATCAATCCAAAAACACCAATAGGAAGAAGCTTTATAACAAATTCTGTTATCTTCATCATAACCTCAAATGAGGAATCAAAAAATTTTTTTAAAAAATCTCGTGTTTGAGGTCTCACTTTAATTAATACAACTCCAAGAAAGATCGAAAAGAAAATAATACCAAGCATATCTCCACTTGATGCAGCTTTTATTGGGTTCAAAGGTATCATTCTTATTAAAATTTGGCCAGGAGAACCTGGAGTTTTTAAATCTCCTGGATTAAAATCATGGCTAACTGGTATATTAGCGCCATATCCAGGATGTATTAAGTTTGTTAAAATCAAACCAACCAATATTGCAAAAATACTCGTGCTTATATAATATAAAAATGTCTTTAATCCCAATCTTCCAATATTTTTCCCCTCCCCAATACTTGAAACACCACTTACAATTGAGGTAAAAATTAAAGGAACAATTACCATTCTAAGAAGTCTCATGAAAATTGTCCCTAAAGATATTATCAGGGTATATAGCCAACCAGAAGGATTTGTTTTATAAATCAGTTGAAAAATAATACCAACAACAACTCCAAAAAACATTGCAATAAAAACCTGCCAATGAAGCTTTAATTTCATTCATCCTCCAATTTAAACATCAACTAATTTACAACCTATTCACAAATAATAACAAATAATAGAACAACCTCAATTTATTTTCAAATAAAATATTCTTATATTTTATCTATTTTTCAAATTTTCTCCCTTCTCTTTCTGTGATGTGTTATAGCCCGCCTATGTGCTTCATCCCTAATTTTCTGAAATAACAACATTTCAGGGGAATCCTTTTGAAATAAAAAAGAACCCCCTTTTTCTAAAAAGATTCTCTCCTCTCTTTTTGCAATTGAAATAATATCAGAACTTATATTAAGGTTTTTCTTCACAATCTTAGCAACACTCAATTGAGGTTTACCACCATCAATAACAATAAGATCAGGATACTTTTTAATTTCCTTAAACCTTCTCTTTAAAACCTCTTTTATAGCTTCAGTATCACCCGATTTTGCATTTTTAATTATATAATTTCTATACATTGAACCTGATGCCCTTCCATCTTTAAAAACAACTACAGCACCTACTCTATCCCTCTCTGAAAGATGAGACACATCATAACCTTCTATCAAAAAAGGTAAATTTCTTAGATTTAATTTACTTTTTATACTCTCAACAATAACATTATAATCATTTTTTCTTGCATGAAACTCTAAATTTTTTTCTGCTAATTCAAGCATCTTTTTTTTATTACCTTGATGGGGAACTTTAATTTTCACCCTCTTTTTTACAAACTTTGAAAACATATCTTCAATATGTTCATGGTCTAATGGAAGAAATTGAACAATTATCTCTTCTGGAATGTTATTTTCACTATAAAAAGAGATAATAAAGCTCTTTAAAATATCTTCTCTGCTCGTATCTAAATTACTCAAAGAAAAAAATTCTCTCTTTTTAACCTTACCCTGAATAACTGAAAATAGAATAATTGAACTTTCATTATTCTTATAATTAATTGCTATCACATCATAATCAACTTTCATAATTGTAGAGATATAAGATTCAAGATTGAATTCATTAATTAATTCTATTTCCTCTTTTTTCTTTTGTGCTTCCTCAAATCTTAATTCATCAGAACATTGTTCCATCTCTTTATAAAGTCTTTTAATGACTTTTGTCTTTTTATTTCTAAGAAATTCAATTGCCTCTTTTACATTTTCATTATATTCATTTTTATCTATTTTTTTTACGCATGGTGCAGAACATCTCCCTATATAATAATAAAGGCACACACATGACCTTTTGAATATACTATTTGTGCATGTTCTAAGTTTAAAAATCCTTGTTACTATATCAATTATAAATTTAGTCTTTTTAGAGTCAGGTATTGGACCTATGTAAAAATTCTTTTCATCAACCTTTCTAGAATAATAAATACCTGGGAATTCATCCTTAAGTTTTATCTCAACTAAAGGATAACTCTTATCGTCTTTTAATCTTATGTTAAAGGGAGGTTTATAGCTATGAATAAGATTATATTCCAGATGTAAAGCATCTTTTTCATCATCAGTGACAATAAAATCAATTTTATGTGATTTATTTAAAAGATTTTTTACAATTAAATCATTTTTTTTCTTAAAGTACTGAGAAACTCTTTTTTTTATATTTTTAGCCTTACCTATATACAAAATTTTATTTTTTTTTGATTTAAATAAATATACTCCGGGTTTTTCTGGAAAATCATTTCTTTTCTTTATCACTATATTTTTTTAGATTTATTATACCATTCTTTCCATTTTTATCTAAATATTTTTTTGTAATGAGAGGCAATTATAAAAATTTTAATAAATTTTCCTATTTATATCACTTGACATCTGCATAGTTGTAGAATATAATTCTATTTCTTAGTAAGTAAAGGTGAGAGATCAAATAATACCCAATAAAAATAACTTTCATTGTAATTATAAATTTCTTCCTCTATTTGCGTTAAATTTTAAAAAGGAGGGAGATAACAATGGCTAAAGGAAAAGTTAAATGGTTTAATTCCCAAAAAGGTTTCGGATTCATTACAATGGAAAATGGAAAAGATATTTTTGTCCATCATAATGAAATTCAAGGTCAGGGCTATAAGTCTTTAGACGAAGGCGAAGAAGTTGAATTTGAAATTCGCCAGGGACCAAAAGGCGATCAGGCTACAAATGTAGTCAAATTATAGAATTATTTCTAAGAACATTGTCTTGATTTCCTTTCACAGGGAAATCAAGACCTGTTCTATATTGTCAAACTCCAGTTTTTATTGAATTTTTATCTGTGAGCTGTAATATCTCCGTTCATAGTGCATTCTCCTAACACAAACTTTAATGGAATGGTATTAAATTAATAATATAAATAGTATATAATTAAAAAATAGAAGGAGGTGTGAATATGAAAAAAATTATTATTTGTTTACTTGTTGGGATACTCATTGGAGGAGCAGTTATATATCTTGTTATGCACAAGAGTCCTACTCCTAAGATTGAACCTGCTGTAAAGAACAGTTTTTCTGAAGTTACTTCCAAATTGGATCAAGGAGGCAATCTCTACCTATATTACAGCACAGAGAGAGTTGTTAAATCTATAGAAGAATTTGCTAAAAAACTACGTAAAATAATTGAATTACAGGTTTTTAAACCTAATATAGAGAATAATGATGCATTAAAAATCTTTGATTTTGTCTTCAAAATGTTCAAAAATAGCGGTTTAACAGAAATAAGTGGAATAGGAATAAGTTCTATTAAAATTGAGAAAAATCTCAATAACAGTAAAATAATTGTACATCACTATAAAAAGAATGGCAATGGCTTGATATGGCGAATTATGGAAGAAAAACCACAGGAACTGAAAGAATTGAAACTCCTGCCTGCAGATACAGTAATGGCTGGTTTCATAAACCTTCGCTTAAACTATTTATGGAACTGGATTAAAACAGAAATAGAGAACTCAGATTTACAAAATGTAAAAAAATCCATTAATTCTGTTGAGCCTGCTTTACAAAAACAAGGAATTGATCTTAAGAAATTACTGGACTCTCTAAAAGGGAAAATTGGCTATATTTTGACTTTTGATAGAGAAAAAAAACTTTCCATTCCAATTGGGAAAACCCCAATAAATATTCCGGAGCCGGGAATAGCTATTGTATTCTCTGTAAAGGATGACACAATTTTCAACTTTATAAAAACAAAGCTTCACCTTGAACAAAAATCAGAGAAAAATGGTATTAAAAAACTGATAATCCCAGTACCTCCAATTCCAATACCTGTAAAACCAGAAATTGTACAAAAAGATGACATTCTAATCTTAGCTTCCCATAGTAAAGTTGTAGATGCAATGTTATCTGCAAATGAAAAAGGAAATGGTTTGACATCCACTGAAGAATTCAAAAAAATAGCAACAAACATTCCCAATAAAGGGAATGGTTTTAGATTTGTTAGCCCCAGGCTATTTCAACTCATCTGGAAGATTCAACAAAAAGCTATTGGTACATACAAAAATGTTAAAACTGAAGATAAGATTGCTTTTAACTTTTTCAAATCTTTTCAGAAAAATTGGTACTTTTATGGAGTTTTACAGAATACAGAAGAGGGAACGATTTTTACATTCAACCACAATTCAAATATAGAATACATAGTGATTCTACCAGCAATTGCATCAGCAGGCATAATGGCAGCTATTGCAATTCCAAATATTCTGAAATCAGCTCACAAATCAAAGCAAAAGTTATACGATAAATCTACTATTCCTGATCTTGTATTATAGAACTTGAGTCAAAAAGAATTGTTTTATTTTTTTGGATGTCTTTTTTCAAATCTTCTCTTTTGTTTTTCTATATTCTTTAATCTCTTTCTCTCCAATGCATCTCTATCTATTTTATTTATCTTTTTAATCATTTTATGAGATTTTTTAAAGTATTTTGATTTTGGAAAACTATTAATAATCTTCTGAAAGAAAGAAATCGCTGTGTCAAATTTTCTCATTGCCAGATAACCTTTTCCTGCAAAAAAGAACAATTTGTCATTATGTTTGAAATCAGGGTATTCATCTATTATTTGTTTAAAACGTGCTATTGCACCTTTATATGCTTTAAACTTATAATTATAATATCCGATACGAAAATAATGAGTTGCAAGATTTTCCCTCATTTCTTTAATCTTTTTTTTAGCCTCTCCAGCTTCATTGGTGTCTGGGTATTGTTTAATTAAACCTTCAAAAGCTCTAATCGCCTCCAAAGTATTCGCTTGATCTCTTCCTGGTTTTCTTACCTGCTTAAAGTAACACATTCCAATTTGATATTTTGCATATATAGCATCGGGTGAATTTGGATAAAGATTTACATATTCCTGGTATTCTGCTGCAGCAATCATTAAAGATGCAGAGTCTTTTTGTTTAAAATATGAATCAGCAATTCCTATTTTAGATTTCTTTGCATATATGCTTTCTGAAAACATTTGTACAACTTGCTTGAATAGCAATCTTGCCTTATCTGAATTTTTCCCAACATATTTTTTCGCTTTTTCATATATCTCCTTATCCGAACCCTTTTCAACCGGTAAAACATTTACCTCTTTTTTAGATTTACATCCTGAAAAAATCAATAACACAAGTGTTAAAATAATAAAAAATTTTCTCTTCATTTTAAACTCCATTTATTCTACTTAAAGTACTCATAAGTGTTTTTTTTATATTATCTGAATTGTATAAAAATGTACCAATCACAAATACATCAACTCCAGCATCCTTTAATATCCCAATATTTGAAGTATTAATACCTCCGTCCACTTGAATAAGACAACTACTTCCCTCATATTTTATTCTCTCTTTTATTTTAAAAACCCTATCAACTGTTGAATCAATAAACTCTTGTCCTCCATATCCAGGGAAAACACTCATCAACAAAATGTAATCAGCATCATTTATATAAGGAAAAAGCGTATCTATTGCAGTATCAGGATTTATTACAATCCCGGCCTTTAGATTATGAGCCTTTATATTCGAAATATTTTCTCTAATTTTATTCTTAGTCTCAACATGAAAAGAGATCCAATCAGAACCAGCATGAATAAATTTTGAGATCATTTTTTCAGGGTTATTTACCATTAAGTGAGAATCAATTTTAAATTTAAATTTAGATTTAATTGCAGATACAACCATGTGGCCAAAAGAAATATTATCAACAAAATGTCCATCCATAACATCAAGATGTATAAAATCAATTGCATTTGAATAAAACTCATTCAACCTTGATTCAAGATTAAAATAATTTGTTGACAATATTGAAGGGAAAATAGGGTTCATTCACTCACCTGGATGCTTATTAAATTTTTTGAATTTATTCTAAATCCAGAAGAAGGAAACTGTTTGATTATAATTCCTGGTTCCAGTCCATGATAAAGTACTTGAGTAATCTTTGATATTCTTAAACCTTTACGTTCAAAAAAAAATACCACTTTTTCTACTTGTCTCCCAATCAAATCAGGCATAATATAAGACCTGTTTTTTCTCCCTTTACTTACAAGCAAATCAACCTTACTGGCTTCGGGTATCCTGGTTTCAGGTGAATAGGATTGAGCTATAATAAAATCAACAGGAACATAATCTGCATCTATATAAGAAACATACCCTTTTCTTAAATCATTTTCTTTTAGTAAGCTCTTGCACTTTTTTAAAGTGTAGCCAGTAAGATCTGGGACAATCACTTCAGATATTTCTGAATTCACAAATACTTTTACAAATGATTTCTCTTTAATGTTGACCCCAGAACAAGGAAACTGATCAATAACAGTTAACGGCTTATAATTTTTGTTATAGTTCCCAGCTATCTTTTTCAACCGCACGCCCTTTTGAGATGCCAGTTTATAGGACTCATCTAAAGTTTTTCCTGTAAAATTTGGGGCTTTTATTTCTTTTCCTTTAATTAAAATGCTCATTGTAAAAAAAACCGATGCAATAAAAATAACGGAATATAAAAATACAAAGCCAAATATCTTTAAAATAAACAAAAGTTTCTTTTTCATAAAACCTAAATTTATCACATAAAATCGCTTATTTCAACCCTTTTTTAGTTCAAACTCTCATATATTTTAATTTGATAATATATAAAAAATATACTATATATATTTAAAATGATAAAAAGATTTTTTGAACTTCAAGAAAAGGTTTTGGACTATCATAAAAAAGCAAACACAGAATTATTGAAAAAGGCCTATTCTGTTTCTGCAAAAGCACATCTAAATCAAAAAAGGGCTACAAATGAACCATATATAACTCACCCTCTTGCAGTTGCAAGTATACTTGCAGATTTACATCTTGATGAAATTTCGATTTCTGCAGGCTTACTACATGATATAATCGAAGATACAGAATATACAAAAGAAGATATAGCAAAACTATTTGGAAATGAAATTGCTGAAATAGTATGGAGTGTGACAAAAATTTCAAAAATTTCTGATTTTGATGCTGACAATGCAAAAGCAGAAACTCTAAAAAAAATGATAATTGCAATGACAAACGATGTTAGAGTCATATTAATAAAACTTGCTGATAGGCTTCATAACATAAGAACTCTTGATGCCTTTAGAGAAGATAAAAGAAAAAGAATTGCAAATGAAACACTCGAAATCTATGCTCCAATCGCTTATAGATTAGGTATAGGAAAAATAAGAAAAGAACTTGAAAACATTTCATTTAAATATGCATTTCCGGAAGAGTATGAAAGAATAAAAAAAGAGGTAAGCGATAAAAAAGAATGGGGAATTAATCAACTTGAAAGCATTAAAAAAGAGATAAAAACAATTCTAAAAAAATATAAAATCCCGGGTAAAGTCTTTTTTAGAATAAAAAGAGAGATATCTATATATAGAAAGCTAAAAAAGCAAAACATTTCTTTAGATAAAGTTTACGATCTCTTAGCCTTAAGAATAATAACAGATTCAATTGAGCATTGCTATGCAATAATGGGCGAAATCCATCAAAAATGGAGGCACATCCCATCTAGATGGAGAGATTTTATAGCAAATCCCAAAATCAATGGATATCAATCAATACAAACAACAATTATTACAAAAAAAGGAATAAAATTTGAAATTCAAATAAGAACAAAAGAAATGCATAAAATTGCAATAGAAGGGATTGCAGCTCATTGGAAATATAAAGAGGGAATCTCTTTTATTGAAAATGATACAAGATTAAATTGGTTTAGAGAAATGATAGAAGCCCACAGAAACAACCCAAACCCAGAAGATTTTCTCACACATGTTAAACAAGATTTAACTCCAGATGAGATTTATCTTTTCACACCAAAGGGAAAAGTGATAAGCCTAAAATCAGGTGCTACAACAATAGATTTTGCTTATGCTATTCACAGTGAAATAGGAGATCATTGTAAGGGAGCAATTGTAAATGAAAAATTAGTACCTTTAAAAACCAAATTAAACTCTAGTGATGTTGTGGAAATTATAACTTCAAAAAATGTCAATCCCAAGATAGATTGGTTAAAATATGTTATTACTAACAGAGCAAGAAAAAAAATAGCAAATTATATACAAAAAAAAGAGAATCTTTTAAATATTACAAAAGGTAAAAGAGTCTGGCTGAAAACTCTAAGAGAATCCAAAAAAAAATACAAATTAAAACTCAAAGAAGATGATGTGAAAAAAAGAATAGAAAAACTGCATTATACAGATTTAGAAGTTTTTTTTAAAGACATTGGCTCTGGTAAAAAAACACTCGATAAAAAGGCTTTAAAAACTCTATTTCCAGAGATAAGTGTCCATGATATAACGCCTTCAAAAAAGGTTTCTAAAAAAATCTCACAAATTCATAAACTTATAAATGTAGAAGGGTATCAAGATATTGACATCACATTTGCAAAATGCTGCAATCCAATAAAGGGAGAAAAAATAATTGGCTATATCACAAAACATAGAGGCTTAGTTATACATAAAGAAGAGTGTATTAACTTAAGAAATGTAATTTCCCCCAGACTGAATAAAGTTGAATGGAATGAATTTGATGATCATCTATACTTGGTAAAATATGATTTAATTGTTCACGACAAGCCTGGTTTGTTAAGTATCATTTCAGGTGTTAATGCTGAGTTTAATTCAAATATAAGAAAAATTGAAAGTGAAAAAGCGGGTCAAAATATAACCAAAATAAAAATTACATTTGAAGTTAAAAACATAGATCAACTAAAAAAAATATTTAATAAATATAAAAAAGTAAAGGGAACCTTTTCTGTTATTAGAAAAAGATTTTCTATTAAATAAACTTTAAAATTTGTATATAGAGTAGAAAACAATAGTTATCCATAGACTACTGACAATATTCAAAACAAACCCTTTTAAAATCATCCTTCTTAAGGATACTCCTTTTATACTTGCAAAAGCAACTGCATTAACTGGGGATGCAATTGGACTCATGAAAGCAGCTGTTGATGAAACAGAAACAGCAAGCATAAGATACAATGGATTTAGTCCCAATATTGGATATAAACTTATTATTAATGAAAACATAATAATAATAACCGTGGTATTACTAACTATCTCTGTAAAAAAAACAGTTACACAGTTCAATACCAATAGAATTAAAAACAAACTATATCTACCCTGCACCATGTTTTTACTTAAATCCTTAATAAAAGAATAAACATAACCATCAAGCCCGGGTGTTAAAGGGTTATCTCCAATTTTTAAAATCAAATAAACAAAAAATATAACAATACTCATAAATGCAAGCCCAAAAAAGGGTAAATCATAGATAAGTCTATTTATTGAAATCAAAGAAAAATTATTTTTATCTTTTATACATTTAACCCTTTCTTTGAAAAGAAAAAACCATATTGAGCTGAATATAAAGTTTAAAAATTTTTCAATTAAATTATTCAAATTCTTAAAGCCATATCTTGATTTCAATTCATTTATAAACTCACTTATAAAAATAAGTGGAGAAAAAATCAAAGATATTATTACATAAGAAAAATTCTCTATTAATTTATTTGCATTAAACTTCCCTTTTGGAAAAATAAATGCAATAAATATGAAAAAAATAAGATAAAAGAAAAAAATCATATCTATAATATTCATACCTGAAAAAACACTTTCAGGCTTATAAAAAAATTGAATGGCACTTAACACAATTATTAAAACAATATTTACAGCAAAAAAAAATGAATATTTCTTATATGAAAATTCAATTTTCAATTTCTCTTTGTTATTAACAACTCCTGAAATAGGAACATCTTTTTCCCCTATTTTTAATATAAAACTACTTATCATAACAAGTATAAATGAAGCAGGTAATCCAATTATTAACCAGGAAAAAAAGGTTATATTCTCTTTCCCTGGTATATTTTTCATTTCAATAAACCCTAAAAAAAACAAATTAGAATATGCGCCAATCATAGATCCCATTCCACCTATATTGGAACCATAAATCAGTGCCAACACAAAATTTGTTATTGATCTTCTCTTTACACTTTCATCTTTTATTTTCTCCAAAATTGATTTTATAAGTGGTATTAATGATATAACAACTATTGTGTTTGGGAAAAACAAGGACATAAAATATGATATATAGAGTATACTGGAAACAAAATATGATATTGTTGATCCTTGTGTTTTTAATATATTATTAATTAGTAAATAATGAATATCTCTTTCTATAATAATTCTAGAAAGTAAAAAACCAATAATGATAATAGCAAAATTCTGAAACAAACTCATAGCTATATTAGAGGAGACTTATTTCTCTCTTTTAGTTTTTTTTCAACTTTTGAATATATACAACCACAATAATTTTGATGTTTTACACCAATTTTTATAGCCATTCTTTTTCCAATATTATATCCATCTTTTTTCTTAAAATTTTCCGGTAAAAAATTCATATCAAACTCTTTACTTAATTTAAATCCCTGTTTATTTATCTGGCTAGTAGATTTATAGGGGCTTATTGAAAGTGTTGAAGAAACTATATCAAACCCATGTTCTTTTGCATACTCAAAAGTTCTTTTAAACCTGACATAAAAACATATAGAACATCTTAAACCTCTCTCAGGTTCTCTTTCATATCCTCTTGTAAGCTGAAACCACTTTTTCATATCATAATCAGCATAAACCACTTCCCAATCATACTTTTCCGAAATCTTCACAAGCTCTTTTCTTCTAAATTCATACTCTTTAAATAGATGTATGTTGGGATTATAAAAAAAACCAGTTACATCATAATCCTCTTTTAGTTTTTTAAAAACATAAACAGCACATGGAGCACAACAAATATGGAGCAATAATTTCTTTTTCATAATAACTTTATAAGACAAGATTATACCAGATATTAAAATAATTAAAAAAAATCAAACTACTTAATGAACTTAGCAATTTTAATTAATTTTTTAACTTAAAGGTTTTGAAAATCTCATGCATGATTATGCATGCACTCATACCTACATTCAATGATTCAATCTTTTTAGTTTGAGCAATCCTTATGGTTGGAAATCTTTTAAATAAGCTCTTGCTTAAACCTTTCCCTTCATTTCCAAAAATGATCAAACTCGGAAATTTTATTTCACTTATTTCAGCCATTTTTTCAACTATCATAGAAGAGGTTAAATAAACATTAAAATTTCGTATCTCAGATTTTTTTAACAATGTTTCCAAATTAATAAAACTCTGAAAATTTATGTCAAATATTGAGGTTTGAGCTGCCCTTAAAAATTTATTATTATTCACCTTAACACTTGATCCTGTAAAAGCAATCGAATTATAACCAAAAGCCGCAGCACATCTAAATATAGTTCCGGTATTAGCTGGATCCTGAATATTATCCATAACAAAAACCAATTGAGATTTACTAAAATTAATTCTATTTTTTTTTACCTTTTTTAGAGCAATAAAATCAGGTTTTTCTTTTAAAGATGATATCTTTTTCATAACTGTTTCACTTACAAACCAAATCTCTTTAATCCTATCTTCTGAAATTTCTAATTCACCCTCTTTTTTACAATTGACAATCAACTTGGAAATTTCAATGTTTCTTTCTAAAATATCATTCACTAATTTTTTACCCTCAAAAAAATAATAGTCATCCTTTTCTTTTAACAGGGATTTTACCCTTTCATTTGAGCAAGAACTAATTCTAAAAATCATTCTATATTCTCCTCTCATACAACTTTCTACTATTAAACATTCTCTCTCATAAATATCACATCTCTTCTTGTCAAATTAAAACAGAATTTTCTTTCAGGGTCAATACTTTTATAAATCTTAGAAAACCTTTCAAGTCCATCTTTTGAATAATCAATTCTCAATAATAATTTATTCTCAGAATAAGATATAGAATCAGTATCAATTATAAATTCTTTTATTTTATCTTTTTGTTTTTTATAATCCCTAATTTTTATTTCATATTCAGCGAAATGAATATCCTTCATCAATTTTTTAGATTCATTACAAATAACCACTTTTTTGAATTTAAGATCCCCGGATACTGAATTTAGCAATTTCAAGATCATTTGCCCATTCAATCTTGAATCAATATACAGTTCAATCACTTCATTTAGACCAACAGCAAAAACTGGAAGAGGAGGCAAGCATACCATTTTGATCCTGGGATGAAAACCTTCAGTGATTTTGAAATCTATGCCGGATATTCTTATCAATCTTTCGATATATTTCATTAAAGACAAATGTGAAAAAAACCTGAAATCCCCTTTTTTTTCATAAAAAATTCTAACTTTATTGAAATCACATATAGACTCCTTCCTGTTATTCTCAATGTTCTCGTATTGGAATTTCAAACCTTCATGCTTTTTCATTTCAAAAAAACATGCCTTACAAGTTTCACACTTTAAATCAACGCATGATGGAGATGGAGTACATGACAAAGCTCTCTTGTACTCCTTTTTTAAAAAGCCTTTTTTGAAATTAACCTCAATAAAATCCCATGGTAAATCTTCATCAAGGTCTGTTTCAGAAAGAAAATCATTGCAATCACATTCATTTATTAATTTATCCCAAACAGAGTAATTAAAATCCGAATCCCAGGCAGAATAAATCTCACCTTTCTTAAAAGCCTTTAAAATTAATTCTCCAACTCTAAAATCACCCCTTGTAAGTATTGTTTCAACTACACCTTTCAGAGGTAAATGAAAATCAAGGTCAACATTTTTATACTTTTTTAGCCCCTGTTTAATATAATTTATTCTCTTTTTAATAACATCTAAACTTTCCAGTTTAGTCCATTGTAAAGGAGTATGAGGCTTAGGGACAAAAGATGAAAATGATACATGAATTTTCATCTTTTTATTTTTTGATTTAATAATAAAATTTATTTTTTCAATTAATTTTACAATTGAATCAATATCTTCAATTGTTTCTGTTGGAAGTCCAATCATAAAGTAAAGTTTTATTCTCTTCCAATTATACTTCAGAGCCAATTCCACTGCTTTGAAAATTTCATCATCTGTAACATTTTTATTTATAACATTTCTCAGTCGTTGCGTACCTGCTTCTGGTACAATTGTAATACCTGTTCTTCTAAAACAAGAAATAGTAGAAAGTAAATCATCAGATATTGCAGAAGGCCTTAGAGAAGAAATAGAAAAAGATATACGAGAGTTTATAATACATGGAATCAATTCAAGTAATTCTTTTAAATATGGATAATCACCTGAGCTCAAAGATGATAAAGAAAAAGATTCAAACCCGGTTCTATTAAGAGCATGTTTAATGAAATCTATATTTCTCTCAAGAGACTTAACTCTAAAGGGAGCATAATAAGATCTAGCCTGACAGAATCGGCATGTCTGCGGGCATCCTCTTGCAATTTCAACATCAAGACGATTAAAAACAACATTTGTTATTGGAACAATTATTTTTTCAAATGGGAATGAATTATCTATTTTATACAAAACCCTCTTACTTATTTTTCTTGCTTTCAGATCAGGTTTGTAAAATCTTCCCTCTTTTTTAAGGGGAAATGATGAAGGAACATAAATACCATCAACTTTATCAAACATCTTTAAACAACTCTTCCTGTTTGATTCCTTTCTTTTGATTTTAAAAAGAATTTTAATTATATCAGGAAAAAGTAGTTCGCCATCTCCAATACAAAAAAAATCAATAAATTCTCTCAAAGGCTCAGGATTAATAACCGAAATCCCTCCAGCAGTAATAAAAGGATAGTCTTTGTTTCTATCTTTTGTTTTTAAAGGAATTTGAGAGAGTTCTAAAATCTGCAAAATGTTTGTATAGTTCATTTCACTTAAAATAGAAAACCCAATCAAATCAAAATCCTTTAAAGATATTTTATTTTCTATTGAAAATAATGGAAAATTTAATTTTTTAAAGACTTCAATTGACTCTTTTTCAGGAAGGAAACACCTCTCAGCATTCACATTCTTTTTTTTGTTCAAAATATGATATAAAATTTTAATACCATAATTACTCATTCCTATTTCATATTTATCAGGGAAAACAAGACATATATTTATTGAATCTTTATTGAAATTCTTTTTTACAACATTTATCTCTTTCCCAGTATAAGCTTGTGGGTTTTTCAATTTAAATAAAAATTTATTTACATTCATTTAAATATTCAAATAATTATTGATTTTGATTTTAAAAATTATAGCTTCTCCTATAAAAAAAGATAAAAGAGATGAACCTCCATATGAAACAAAAGGGAGCGGCACCCCAAGAATTGGGAATAATCCAATTGACATCAAGATGTTAATGGAAAATTGAAATAATATTAAAAAATTAAATAAATATACAAAATAAAATTCCCTATCAGTTTGAGATTTAAAATTAAATTGCCTATAAAACAGAATGAAAAAAAACAAAAATAAAAAACTTATACCAATAAATCCAAATTCTTCACCTAAAACTGAAACCACAAAATCTGTATGCCTTGTAGGAAGAAATTTATACTGAGACTGTGAACCTTTTAAAAAGCCCTTCCCACTGAGCCCTCCTGAGCCAATAGCAATTTTTGACTGAATAATCTGATATCCAGAAGATTGGCTATATTTTTCTGGATTAAAAAAGGAGACTATTCTATTTTTTTGATAGGGCTTTAAAACATAATTCCATGAAAGAAAAGACCCAATAATAACAAACATTATTGAAATAAAAATAATAGAAAGTTTTATTCTTTTCAAAAATATTGAAATAATAACAAATGAAGTTAATATAAAAGCTGTGCCTAAATCAGGCTGCATAGCGATTAACAAAAAAGGTATCCCTAATAAAAACATCAATTTACAAAAAATGAACCAACCAATAATTTTAGTTTTTGACAAAATATTTGCAACATATAGAGCAATTGGTATTTTTATAAATTCTGAAACTTGAATGGCTATAAAACCAAACTTTATCCAACTTTTTGTTCCCCCAATAATTTGACCAGCAACAAGCTGTATGACAAGTATAATACTCAACACAATACACAAAAACAAACTAGACCTAAAAACAAACTCAGTTTTTATCCTAAGAACAATAAAAAAAACAATTAATGAAACACTCAGCCATAATAATTGTTTAAGGTAATACGGTTGATCCAAGCTTTGAGATACACTACAAATCAATAAAATTCCAAACAGAGAGATTATAATAATAATTATGAAAGTAAATTTATCAAAATATTTTAAATAGTCATTCATTATTCAAATAGTTTCTTATAAATTTTTGCAACTAAGGGAGCTGCTACAATTCCAGCATCTCCTCCATGCTCAACAAAAACAACAACAGCAATTTCCGGGCGATTTCTAGGGGCAAATGAAGCAAACCACGAATGTGCTTTAAACCTATATATCTTTATCAATCTTTCATAACTTGGGTTTTCTTTAGAAATTATCGGCTGAGTTCCAGTTTTCCCGCATATATCAAGGCCTTCAACCTTAGCAGCTTTTCCAGTTCCTTCATCATTTACAGCTCTGAAAAGTCCTTCAATTACAATCTCAAAATTCTTTTTACTAATTGAAACTTGATTGAAAATTGGTTTAAATTTTCTTATAACCTTTCCATTATATTCTATTCTCTTTAATATATGAAGTTGTGGCATATTCCCCCTCAAAGCCACTGTACTAATCATCAATAAAACTTGAGCAGGAGTTACATTCAGCATGCCTCCACCAATTGAAACAGAAATCGTTTCTCCTGGAAACCATTTTTGATGTAGATGTTTTAGTTTCCAGGATTTTGTTGGGATTAACCCAACTTTTTCATTTGGAAGACCCATATTTGTTCTTGAGCCAAACCCAAGCATCTTTGCATATTTTGCTATTATATCAATATCAAGTTTTTTTCCTAAAGTATAGAAAAACACATTACAAGAATTCTTTAATCCATTATATAAATTCATAGATCCATGTCCAGAAGTATTCCAACAATGAAAAATGCGGTCATATATTTTCACAGAGCCATAACAATTAGCCACAGTTGATGGGCTAATAATCTTTTCCTGCAAACCAGTTAATGCCATCACTATTTTAAATACTGAGCCAGGTAAATACAAACCCTGTAAAAATCTATTAGTCAAAGGCTTATTCGGGTTATTAACAAGAGCGTTCCACTCATCTCTACCTAAAAAACCAGAAAAAGACTCAGGATTAAAATTAGGTTTACTAACAAGAGCGAGTATCCCTCCAGTCCTTAAGTCAACAACCCCAATTGTTCCTATATAATCTTTAAAAATTTCTTCAATATATTTCTGAATTTCCCAATCAATTGTAAGAACGATTTTGTTGCCTATTTTTGGATTTTTTTCACTCAATACCTTTTGAATTCTACCAAGGTTATCTTTAAGAACTATTTGAGCACCTTTAGTGCCTCTGAGTGATTTTTCATATTGCTTTTCTACACCAATTTTCCCAATATCTTCACCTAAATTGTATATTCCGGATTTTTTCTGGTTTAACTCTTTAAAGGTTACTTCTCCCAGATATCCCAATATATGAGAACCTATCTTTTTATAAGGATATAACCTTGTTGGTTCTATTGCAATTTTAAATTCAGGAAATTCGTCAAAACGACTTTTTATATAAATAACTTTCTCAAGAGATAAATTTCTCTTTATTGGGATTGAATAAGATTCTGGATATTCTTTATATTTCTTAATTCTATTTAAAATCTTTTTTTTATCAATATTAGTAATAATATTTATAAATTTAATTGTCTTTTCTAAATTTTTAATGTTCTTTCTTATTAAAAACAAACTAAAATCTAACTTATTTTCAGCAATTATATCATTATTTCTATCAACAATTAAACCTCTCTGAGCTTTTATCTCAATTTCTCTATAAATATTCTTAATTGCTAGAGACTTATAATAGTCATTTTTTAATACCTGAACATTCCAGAAAGCAAACATAAGAACTACAAATAAAAAAAATAATATTATACTTGTAAAAGTTGATATCCTTTGTACATCTTTTATTGACAACTTTTTCTTTTCAATATACATTTAAAACTTTTTTCATTTTAGGAAAAATACTAAATATCATTCCAACAAATCCTGTTATAACGGGCTGGTATACAATTAAACTTAGTATAATTTTGTAATCAAATATAAAATAGAGGAAAATATTTGCAATAAGATTTGAAATAGCCAAAGAAATAGCTATAAATAAAAAAACAAAAATATTCTTGCTCAGATCAATGTATTTGAACACTTCATTTATTAAAAAAGCAATTACTACTCTTGAGAAACCAAATACTCCAATAACTCCACAAGTAAAAAAATCCGTTGCCCATCCAATTAGGCTGGAAAAAATAACTGTTTTTACAACTCCTTTCTTTATTGATATATATACAATAATTAAATAAAGTAAATCAATATTCAACTTTAAAGTATCAATATATCTATTAATTATTATTTGAGCAAAAATTAGTATGATAAAAAGTAATACCCTAATTCTATTCTTCATCTTTAATAATTATTAACTGCTTAATAGACTCTTTTGTAAAAAAGGGTTTAACATAAACTTCTTGCATTAGATGACCTTTAATAATCTTAATAACTTTCCCTATAGAAATATATGAAGGGAAAATTTTATCAGTACCAGAAGTAATAACAAGATCATCTATTTTTACAGGCATGGTCTCTATCAAATAATTAAAATTGCATAATTTATTATTATTCCCAGTTAACAAACCCTCTAACTTATTATCTTTAATATAAGCCCCAACACCACTAATATTACTCGTAATTAGCCTTACTTTTGAAGTAAACCAGGTTATTGGTTCAACAACTTTTCCAACCAACTCCGCTTTTTTGTTCAACACAACCATATTCTTTTTCATTCCATCTTTTGAACCCTTATTTATAAAAACACTATTAAACGGGATACTACTATCAATTGAAATGACCTCTGCTACTATAAAAGAATCATACTTTTTTTCTACACTTTCCAAAAAACCCAATTCTTCTATTTTTTTCCTCAAGATATAATTTTCATATTTTAGTTTTGTAATCTTTTTCTTTAAAACATGATATTTATTAAATGTATTTTTTAGAAAAATATAGTGTTTTATTTCAAAAGATATAAAATCAATAGCTTTTTGAAAACCAATTTGAAATGGTGATGTAATAGAGCTAATAATATTATGAAAAAGAGACTGCTTGTTTTTTAAAATAATATTTGAAGACATTAAGAATAAATTAAAAAATAGAGCTACAATCAGAACAGTTATCTTTTGTTCCTTTTGTCTTTCTTTTTGGAACATAATTAAAAAATCTGACCAAATTTTTTCAAAAGGTCAACATTTTCAAGTATTTGACCAGCCCCAAGTACTACTGATGAAAGCGGGTCTTCTGCAAGAAATACTGGAAGTAAAGTTTCCTCCCTTAATCTAATATCAAAATTTCTCAGCAATGCTCCACCACCAGATAGGATAATCCCTCTGTCTACAATATCCGCAGAAAGTTCTGGCGGCGTTTTTTCAAGTGTAACTCTAATTGCTTCAATGATTGTATGTACAACATCCTCAAGAGCTTCCCTAATTTCATTATCATTCACTGTTATTGTTTTAGGGATCCCATGTGCAAGATCCCTACCTTTTATTTCCATTTCAACACTCTCATCAAGAGGATATGCAGATCCGATTTCAATTTTTATACACTCCGCTGTTCTCTCGCCTATTAATAAATTATATTTCTTTTTAACATATTGAGTTATTGCTTCATCCATTTCATTACTTGCAATTCTTATAGATTTAGCAACCACAATCCCTGAAAGAGAAATCACAGCAACATCTGTTGTTCCTCCACCAATATCTACAATCATATTCCCACCTGCTTCAGTAATAGGTAATCCAACACCAATAGCTGAGGCTATTGCCTGCTCTATTAAAACAACCTCATTTGCTTTTGCTCTCAAGGCAGCATCTCTTACAGCTCTTCTTTCAACCTGAGTGATTTCAGAAGGAATTCCAATAACAATTCTTGGCTTCAGAATCTGGCTACCTGCTCTTGACTTCTTTATAAAAAATTCCAACATTTTTTCTGTTACTTCAAAGTTAGCTATAACTCCATCTTTCATTGGTCTTATAGCAACGATATTGGATGGGGTTTTACCTAACATTTCTTTTGCTTCTCTACCAATAGCCTGAATTCTCTCAGTGTTACTATCTAAAGCCACAATAGAAGGCTCTCTAATCACAATACCTCTCCCCTTTGCAAAAACCAATGTGTTTGCTGTACCCAGATCAATAGCTAAATCAGAACCAAACAAATTGTACATTTTTGAAAAAAGCCCCATAACCTATCTCCTTCAAAATTTCATATTTTGATTATCTTTGTTTATAACCTTATTTATTCTGTATTTTAAATCAAATTCACTCTTCAAAAATAATTACCCCTTTTTCTTTAACTGTTTCAACCTCAGATGGAGAAATAAGTTTAAAAACAATAACTTTTTTACCAATAGATTTAAAAAACAAGCTATAAAAAAATTTCCCGTCACTATCAATTGATACAGATTCATCATTTATAAATAATTGAGAATTTACATCAGCTTCGCCTTTTATTAAAACAACATTTCCACTAACACTTAAAGGATCTATATTTAATTTTGGTGGCATTAAAGCTGCTTTTTTGTCCACTAATCTACCTGTTATCTTTATATTTCCAACCTTTGATGGGTTGCCCTCTATTTTTCTTTCAATATCATAGGGGAATACTTGCCAGAAAAACTCTTTTAAATCTCTAAATCTGAGGAAATCCAGTGTAATCTTATTAGTGGTTGTGATTTTTTCATATAATACATCTTCTTTTAAATTTGATGAATATAACCTAAATATATAGTTAGATGCACCCATCACATTTTTCCATCTAAACCTCACAATAGAATCTCCAATTTCACCTACAAACAATATCTTCTTTTCAGGAGATATATGCTCAGGAAAAGATAAAAACCCATATTTCTCAGCTTTTTGATTTTTTCTAAATATCAACAATTGGTTTGAACGCAAACTATAAGCCTCATTTTTATAAAAAAAGTCTAATTTCCCGGAATAATTCCATATTTTTAAAAAATTATCCGTACTACTAATTTTTCCAGAATTTGATAAAGTCATTATGTTTTTTGGCGATAAAACTAAAACTTCGATTTTCTTTTTATTTATTTGTTTTTCCCAATAAAATTCACCTTTTTGTAAATAGCATTCCTTTATTTTCGGTCTATAAGATATTTTAGAGTTAGGTAAAGCAATAAAACGCGTATCAGAAAAAAAGAATTCAAACGATGTTTTAGAATCTGATATTAAGGTAAATTCACTGAAATATTTCATATTTTTAACACTGATTGGAACTGTCATTGCTGAATCTTTATAAACTTTTCCTTTTACAGAAATTTTAGTTACCTGAAATTCAGAAATTTTATTAATTTGTGAATTTAGTAAACAATTGTATTTATTAATAAAATAAAAAGAAATAAGAACAACAATAAAGATTATAGATAAAAAAATTATTCTTATATTTCTCACTTTTTTATATTATCAAAAAGGTTAAAGAAAAGCAATTAAACGAATTGACTCATTAAAAATCTATATGAAACAGGTATCGTTGCCTCATTAGAAAATCTACACGAAATTATACTAAAATGTTGATATATTGTATTCATAATTCTTCCTATTACTATATATTTTTTTTCTTTTCAAGTAAACCATTTTAAATAATTTATTTTGAATTTTTTCTATATTTCTTTTCGATTCGAATGGATTTAATTCTTTATAGATAGCTTTAAGTTCACTTTTTA
>JAUWQW010000064.1 GCA_030610885.1 Candidatus Aminicenantota bacterium
AGAACAGTTAAAGTAATTCAAGCACCTTTTCTTATCACTGTACATGCAATGGGTGAATTAAAATCTGAGAAATCATCATACATATTTTGTCCTTCTGTAAGGAGAATCTGGAGATATACAATAACATACCTTGCTCCTGAGGGAAAACCAGTAAAGGCTGGAGATACTATTACTGAACTTGACACAAAAGAGATCAGGGAAAAACTCATGTTAAGGGAATCAGAACTTGAAACTGAAAAAAAGGAATTGGAGAAAATCAGGATTCTTGAAGAGGAGACATTAGAATCATTAAAACTTCAACTTGCAGAAATTGAAGTTAAGATAAATAAGGTTGAAAGAAAGGCAAATCAGCCTGAGCAATTTACAGCAATGAATGAAGTAAAAAAAGCAAGAATGGATCTTGAACTTGTAAATCTGGAGTATAATTTAAGTAAAGGCAGGATTAAAAGTCAGGTCAGAGGAATGAGGGCAAAAATCCATTCAAAAGAGATTTTGGTAAAAAAACTAGCAAAAGAAGTTAAGATACTTAAAGAATCTATAATAAAAATGAAAGTAAAAGCCCTTAAAAATGGAATTGTTGTTTATTCAACAGACTGGAGGGGAAATAAGCGTTCCGTAGGAGAAACTATCTGGAAGGGAGATACAATAATGGAACTTCCGGATTTAAAACATATGCTTGTAGCTGCAGTAATCCCAGAATCTCAAGCTGGAAAGATCAAAAAAGGGTTGGATGTTGAAATAAGACTGGACTCAAACCCTGATATTCTGTTTAAAGGAAAAGTTAAGTCATTGGGACGAATATTCAGGACCAAATCGAATGAAAAACCAGCCATTGTATTTGATACTATTATATCTATAAACAATCCTGATGCAGAAATTATGAGACCTGGCATGGCTGCCTCAGTAGATATAATAATCTCTTCAAAAGATAATATACTTCAAATACCTGAATCAGCCATTATTTATAATGATGATGGCCTGTATGTTATGAAAAGAGCTCTTCTGGGCAAGAAAAAACTTGTACAAATAAAAATCGGGATGAGATCTTCAGGAAAGGTTGAAATTCTTGGTGGTGTTAAGCAGAATGATAAATTGATTATTCTATCAGATAGTAATGGTGATTCTGAATGAAAAATACTATTTCCTTTTTTTCAGTTCTCATTATATTGCTTATCAATTTTGGGTGTCAATCTGCAGATAAAAAAAAGGTTGCTGTATTAACTATTAAAAAGGGAATATTTGAAATCACTATTAATGGCTTTGGTGAATTGAATGCAGTAAAGGCAACTCAAATCAAGGTTCCTACAAAAGCGAGAGGAAGTCAGATTATTGTATGGCTTGCTTCTGAAAATTCAGTAGTTAAAAAAGGAAATGTTCTTATTTGTTTTGATGGAACCAATTACAGAGAAAGAATTAAAACTGAGAACTTCAACTTAGCTAAACTTGAGCTGGAACTAAAAAAACAAGAGATAGAACTTGAAAAGGAGAAGAGTAATCTTGAGGGAGAACTGAAAGTTATTGCTATTGAAAGGAAGATAGCAAAAAACTACGGAGCTAAAGATGAGAGTATTTTTTCAAAGAATGAAATAATTGATGCTGAAGTAAACCTGAAATTCCTTAATACAAAAATGACTCACTTAAGAGATAAAGCCTTAAAATTCAAAAAAAAAGCAGAGGCTGAGTTACAGTTATTGAGATTGAAGAAAAAGACTATTTTAGTAAAACTGCAGCAGTATAAAGACACACTTGATGCTTTGGAAGTAAAAGCACCTCATGATGGACTTTTTGTGTATCAAAAAAATTGGAGAGGAGAAAAACCAAGAGTCGGGTCAAGAGTATGGACTGGAATGAAGCTTGGAAAACTGCCAGATCTCAGCATAATGGAAGCTAAAATATTTATTCTTGAATCTGAAGCATCGGGATTAAAAAATGATCTTGTATGTTCAATAGTTCTTGATTCTCATCCCCAGAAAACCTTTATGGGAAAGATCAAAGTAATTGATGCAATTGCAAAAGCAATTGAAAAAGATAGTACTTTTAAATATTTTGAAACCAGGATCAGTTTAGATAAAACAGATTCAGAAATCATGAAACCTGGGAACCAGGTTAAGGCATTGATATTTGTCCATAGATATACAGATATAATAGCAGTTCCAAATCAGGCAATATTCTATAATAACAAAAATTCATATGTTTTTGTAAAGAACAAGAAAGGTTTTGAACCAAGAAACATAAAAACTGGAATTAGGAGCTTTTCAAGGACAATAATAGATAATGGACTAAGTGTTGGCGAGCAGATTTCGCTTGGGAATCCTGATCAGGAAGATAAATAATGAAATTAAAAGTAGAATTTTTTCAGGCAATTGAATCTCTTCTTCATCATAAATTAAGGACAATTCTGACATTATTGGGAATGATTTTTGGAGTTGGGGCAGTTATTGCAATGCTGAATATTGGGAAAGGTGCAGAAAAAGAGGCTCTGGAATTAATTGATTCTATGGGGTTAAGAAATATTATTGTAAAAGCAAGAACTTTTGATGACAATAAATTGAAAGAGATAAGAGAAAAATCAAGGGGGCTTTCTCTTAGAGATCTTGATTCTTCAAAAGAAACTCTTCCGTTTCTCTCTTCATATAGTGCAATTAAAAAGATAAATACTTACTCAATTTTTTCTCATATAGGAAATAGCGAGGCAAATGTTATTGGTGTCACTCCTTCACATTTAAAAATGGCAAACCTGAAATTAAAAAATGGAAGATTTATTCTACCTATAGATGATCTTTTATATTCAAGGGTATGTGTGATAGGGAGCAGAGTAGCACAGGTTCTTTTCCCTCAGGAGAATCCAATGGGGAATGACATTAAAATAAATCATCTGTGGTTTACTGTAATTGGTATATTAAAAGATAAGGTGTTAATCAAGAGTGAATTTGAAGGGGTCCGATTAAAAGGAGAACAAAATAATATATATATACCAATTCAGACAGGCATTAAGTTGTTCCGATTTAAACCTGTTGAAAATGAGATAGATGAATTCAGGATCAGGCTAAAAAAAGGATTTTCCGCTGATATCGCTGCTGTAACTTTAAATCATCTATTAAAAAGACGTCACAAAAATGCTGATGATTTTGAACTTATTGTGCCTGAAGCTTTGATGAAACAGCACAGAGATACACAGAGGATATTTACGATTGTAATGGCATGTATTGCAGGAATATCCCTTCTTGTAGGCGGAATAGGAATAATGAACATAATGCTTGCAACTGTTCTGGAAAGAACAAGAGAAATTGGGTTGAGGCGGGCAGTTGGTGCAAGGCAAAAAGATATAAAAAGGCAATTTATAATGGAAACTGTAGCTATTTCTGCAGTAGGAGGAGTATTGGGCATTGTGTTTGGATTTTTTCTGTCATTTACAATATCATCTTTTGCAGGATGGGCAGTAGGATGGTCATTTAGCGCTATTCTTCTTTCTGTTGGAGTATGTACGATTATTGGATTAATATTTGGAATATATCCTGCAATCCAGGCATCAAAGCTTGATCCAATAGAAGCACTCAGACACGATTAAATTAATTTTCTGGTAAAGAGAGAAATTTTTAAGTTTATAATGCAAAGAAATTTTTTTTATTGAAATATAAATTTATTTTATATAGAATAGATTTGTGTTAAATAAAATTTATCCATTTAAATATTAAATGTTTGGAGGAAGTATGTATGATAAAAGGATTACAGATGAGAAATGTGAGGATGATTTGAAGACAATTATCAAAGCTGGAACTAAAATAAAGGGTGATATTAGCGGGAGTAATGAAGTTTATATTGAAGGTGAATTACAGGGGAATGTGAAATTGGATACATTGTTATTTTTAGGTAAGAATGCAAAATTAAAGGGTAAAGTAGAGGCTAACAATGTAGTAATTGAAGGGAAATTGGAAGGAGATATATTTGCTAAAAATATGATTGAACTGAGAGCAACTGCAAATTTTAATGGTCAGGTTATATGCAAACGTATTGCAATTGAAGAGGGAGCTTATTTTCATGGTGAAGTAAAAATGGATGATGGCCAAAACTTGACCCCTATGTACTTTAATGAAAAGAGGAAAGATCTTAAAAAGAAATAGTTTTTATCTTTTTTTTATATGAGAAATATGCAGTTAATGTTTAAAATGTCTTATTCCTGTAAATAATAGAGATATTTTATTATTTTCTGCCTCTTTTATGACTTCTTTATCACGAATTGAGCCACCTGGTTCAACGATAACAGATATTTTATATTTCGCAGCGATTTCTATTGAATCTGCAAATGGGAAAAATGCATCAGATAAGAGTGTAGAACCTTCTAATGAAAATTGACTTTTTTTAATTGCAATTTCAACTGAATCGACTCTACTCATCTGACCTGCGCCAACTCCTATTAACATTTTATTCTTTACAATAATAATTCCATTAGATTTTACAAATTTTATTAGTTTCCATCCAAATTCAGCGTCATCTTTCTCAATAGGTTTAAGAGTTCTTGATGTTTTTAAATCAAATTTATCATAATTAGCTTGTATGTTATCTCTTTTCTGTAAAAGGAAACCTCCTGGAATTGTCTTTATATCTGTGTTTTCAATGTAGCCCATTGACATTTTTATAATTCTTAGATTTTTCTTTTTATTAAAGATTTTCAAAGCTTCTTTGTCATAATCGGGTGCAATGATGACTTCGAAAAATATTTTTCTCATTTTCTCAGCTGTTTCTTTATCTAAAGGTTTGTTAAATCCAACTATTCCTCCAAAAGCTGATTTTGGGTCACAGGATAGGGCTTTTTCAAATGCCTCTTTTTGTGAATTTGATATTGCAGCTCCACATGGGTTTTGGTGTTTTACAATTATTGAAAAATTCTCATTTTTATCAAAATTATTTATGACTTCATACACCATGGAAAGATCAAGTATATTGTTAAAGGAAAGTTTTTTGCCCTGTAACTGTTTAAAGTTAAATAGAGGGGAATTTTTGTCTCTTATGTATAGAGAAGCTTTCTGATGAGGATTCTCGCCATATCTTAGATCAAGATATTTCCTGCCTGATATATTTATAAAATCCGGTTCTTTTTGGTTATCTTCCAAAAGATAATCTGCAATTAAGGAATCATAAAAAGATGTGTATGAAAAAGCTTTTTGAGCTAATTCTTTTCTTTTTTCAATACTTATGTCTTTATTTATTATAAGATTTTCAACAACAGGGAGATAATCTTTTTTGTCAACAATAACTATTGTATCTTTAAAATTTTTTGCAGCTGCCCTCACCATTGAGGGGCCACCAATATCTATATTTTCTATCATAAAATCAAGACCTTTTTCTTTTTTATCAAGAGCATCTTCAAAAGGGTAGAAATTAACTATTACAAGCTCAATTTTAAAAGCTTTTATCTTTTCTAATTGCTCAATATGTTCTTTGTTCTTTTTTGCAAGAATAGGTCCAAAGATCAAAGGGTGAAGTGTTTTAACCCTTCCATCAAGGATTTCTGGAAATTTTGTTATATCAGCTACTTCAATAACCTTTATATTATTTTCTTCTAAATATTTAGCAGTTCCTCCTGTTGATACTATCTTCCATCCATTATCCTGTAATTTTTTAGCAATTATTTCTATATTATATTTATGATATACGCTGATTAGAGCCCTCTTTAGAAGCTTTTCTTTTACTTGCATGTTTACTCCTTTTCTTGTACATGGTATTTAAGTAAAGTCAATTAATATTATTTCACTTAAATATGCTTTTTTCAAGTATAATGGTAAAATTTAAATGAAACTAAATTATTTTTTCCTTGACATATATAGTGTTTTCTGATACAATACACACTATAAGATTAAGAAAGGAAGTATGGAGGGGAGAATGAGGAATAGAAAGTTTCTTTTAATAGCTATGCCAATTATATTTGTTTGTGTTGTTCTGTTTTCTGCATTATATGATGTTTCAATAAATAATTACAATAATTTAAAAAAAATTAGTTCTCTTCAAACCAAATTGGATAAAGCTGATAAAGAGCTGGAAATATCAAGAAAGGTATTGAACAGGGTTGATATATTAAGATATCAGGATGAGGTTATCAGAAAGAAATATCCTGTTTTTGCAAAAATTGTTGAAACTGTATATACAAAAAGTAAGGAATACAATTTTGATCCGAATTTAATTATGGGGTTAATCCAAATTGAGAGTAATTTTAAGCCTGACGCAATTTCATCTCGTGGAGCATATGGATTGATGCAGGTAAACTATAGTGTGTGGAAAAATGAGCTCAAGATAGATCCAAAGCGAATTTTTGAAATAGATTACAATATAGAATTGGGTTTAAAAATACTTAAACAGTATTATAAAATTGCATGTGGTGATATATTGAGAACTTTGCATTTATATAATAATGGATTTTTATATAATAATGAAAAATATAAGTATAAAGTAATAAACACTGTATTTCTTTAATTTCTCAATAAATTGACAATTCTAATCCTGGGAGAAAAATCTGGAATTAAGAAGTAAAATATGAAAACAATTGCCTTAATTACAGATTTTGGGAATAAAGATTACTTTGTTGGTGTATTAAAGGGAGTAATTAAAAAGATCAACCCTGAAGTTGAAATATTAGATATTTCTAATGATATACCATCTTACAATATTTTATCAGCATCCTTTGTTATTGAAAAAAGTTTCAAGTATTTCCCGGCTGAGACAATCTTTTTAGTTGTTGTAGATCCTGGTGTTGGAAGTGAAAGAAAGATTCTTCTTGTTACATATAATGAAAAATGTAGGGTCAGGTCTTGTTTCTTGCACACATACAATAGTTGAATAGTTTATTGGTTGAATGGTTGATTGGTTTATAAGTCCTTTTTTCAACTCAAAACTTAACACTCAAAATTAATAACTTCTCCCTTTTTACCTTAAAATGTGATAATGAAAGAACATGCTCCATTTTTTATGGGATGTGTCCCTATTTTTCTAAAGATCGCATATGTTAAGACTTATTATATTACTTATTATTCGCATCAAGCATTCTTTTGTGCAATCGCTCTGCTCGCAGGCAGAAGGCTTCGAGTTTTGCAGTTATCAATTGGGGGAAGGGGGAGCCGTCGCTTTCGATAGCAAGAAAAGGCAGGTCTTCGACCTCTGTCAGGACTGAACGAAGCCATTTATTTTTCGGGTCCGTTTTCAGCTTTCCTTCCTTTGTCATTGTTTCGTTTAAAATTGCTTCAGAAAGTCGATTTGGCATGCAACCAAAAGGTCCGATGGCGATCACACCACAGGAATGGGTAGCTATATCCGACAGGGAGCTTCCAACTGTAAGTATGGCTTCACCGGTCAGGTTCGGGGATATGTATGGTTTACCATTATTAATTATTGATGTGGCGTTGATCGGCTGAGAGTCAACTAATCCGGATCTGGATAATAAAGACTTTATACGTTTTTCATCCCTTGCCATGAACTTTTTTCTTACAAAGAACCACAGCTTCTCCGTTATTGACATTTGATAGTCGGAAAGCCCATTTTCTAAAAGGTAATCGGAATAATGAATCCATTCAACAATTGGTGAGCAAATTGTGGCAAACCCTTTTTCTGCAAGTCGTTCGGTTATAAATTGGCGAGATAGAGAGTCTCTTCTAACAAATATTTCACCGGTCAGGAGGATCGTGGGAATCTCCTTTGGTGAACGCTTCATGGGGATTTTGCCGAGGATATCGGCTGCCCTGGCAAGTTGTTTTTTTAGAGGTGGAAAAGTTCCTTTTTCGAGTTCATGGGCTATTAAACACAACTCATCGTCAAATATCCTCATTGCCGTATCTGTGTCACTTGAATTTGTCAGGATCATCGAACGGATGTCTTCCATTACGTCCGATATAGTGAGTGCCCACCATGCTTTTCTTTCGTAACCATTGTCCATTCCCATATATGAGTTTTCCGATGACAGAGAGAGGAGTGCAACATCCGGAATCTCAAGTCTTTTTATCAGATCTTCCATAAAGACCGCATACTGGCCAAACCGGCAGGGGCCAGAACCTGTAGCCATGAAATAAACCAAAACTTCATCGTCTTTTTTTCCATTGTTGATATAGTTAATCAGGATTCCTGTTGTAAGTATCAGCGGGAGGCACTCCTTGCATGAAGTGTTCCCCCTGCCGATTTTTAATATTGTTTCATCTGCAGGCATATGTCCCTTTGCATTGATACCGATTCCGTGAAATACTGGTTCCATTAATTGTGTGGCAATTTTGCCCATGGAAGGAAGGAGCAATGTTACACGAGGATCTGTAAGGGGTCTGGAATCGCCGGAGGATGTGATTATTTTTGCAGTACCATTATCAAGCACCATCCGTGCCGGGCTGAATATTTTCTTTTTTGCATGGATCTGTTTGCCGGCTTCAAGCTGTCTGTATGCAGTGATAATATCAAGAAACGCTTCGATCCTGGTTTCCAGACCGGCGTCAGCCGTGTGGCTGTCCAGCTCGAGGGTCAGCGATGGTTTTTGACCCATAAGACTCCTGAAATATCCGACTATGAATGAATCAGGCCCGCAGGAAAAGTTTGTTATATAAGTTCCAAACAGTTGAGGATGCCTTTTAACGGTTCTGGCCGCCTTTAATATAAGCTGGCCCATTCCCCAGTACATATGACGCTTTGTTTTCTCATCATCAAATGTAAGAAAATCAAACGGCATTACCAGAATGCCCCTTGATGCAAGCTTGCCTGGAATACCCATATGCGCTTCTTTAACAAATCCATTATAAGACCTGGCAAATATCACCACCGCTGTCCTGTCCGGATCTTTTTCCAGCTCTTCAATGGCTTTGTTCCCGATCTTTTTCATTTCGGCCATGCATTCTGTCTGTTTCTTTATGGCCTTTTGAAAAGCCTTTTTGGCCTCTTTTCTACTAACACCCATCTTTATACCGGTTTCGACTAAAGGCTTCTCTGCCGTTTCCAGCCCTTCTGTCAAATCAAGCAGCGGGGTCAATACTTTTGTGCCCCTGGCTTTCAGTTCATCAAGTTTTTCTCTGAATGTAGCCCTGAGAAAAAAGGTTTCACCCTGCACAAAAGGACAAACCTGTGAGCTTGTGCAACCGTTTTGGGCTGGAACAGCTTTAAAGTGCGGCAAAAATATGAACTCCGGAGGATTTTCTATATAAATAAGGGAATGGAAAAAACCGTGAGTAAGTTCTGCAGAATAGCAAAAAGCCGCCTCTTTCTGATCCATTCCTTCTTTAGAAGGGAACTCAGGCACAACCGGCTCAAACCCCAGTTCAGTGAAAAATGTGGAGTAAAGGGGGTAAAAAGTGTTAACAAGGAAACTCCTGTTTATCCCGACCTTTCCCCTGTAAATTTTGTCTGTTTTTTCCGGTAGTTTTGCGCCATATTTCTCAAATATGAGTTGCTGCCTTATACGGACAAGATCAAGCTTTTCAATGTTGTAGCTTACATTATGTAGCAGATTGTAATACCGGTTGCAGGCACCGCCAAAAGGATATTTCTTTTCTTCAAGTTCGATCATCGCTATTTCACAGCGCCGGTCACATTTTTCCTTTCCGCCTTTGCATATAAACGATTTTCCGTATTTCACGTCACGGTTAAGCAGAGCATTTAGGTCAACGATCTTCTTTTCCATTAATCCTGTTTCAATTCTTTTTTTGACCTCAAGGGCAACACCAAAAGCGCCCATAAGCCCCGGTTCAGGAGGAACAACTATCGGCTTGCCCACAAGCGCGGCCATAGCAAAGGGAACCGCCCTGTTATAGCAGACACCTCCCTGCATAAACACCTTCTCACCCACCGGCTTATTTCCCTTGACCCTGTTTGAATAGTTCATGCAGATGGAATACACCAGACCCGCAAGAATATCCTCGTGCTTCACACCTTCGTGAATTGCATTCTTTATATCGGAAGCGATAAATGCAGCGCACTGATCATTAAAATTAGGCGGATTCTTGCCTTTAAAAGCGATGTCGGCAATATCCTCCATTTTCACTCCCAGGGTCTCGTGTGCGGACTCTTCCAGAAAAGAGCCTGTGCCGGCAGAACAGGCTTCGTTCATCGCATAATCGGATGGTACGGAATTTGTAATATATGTATATTTTGCATCCTGTCCGCCTATCTCAAATATTGTGTCTACTTTTTTATCAAAATATACTGCAGCGGTCGCGTGAGCGATTATCTCGTTGATAACCACTTTTGTAAGAGCATGGAGACCGGCTATCTGACGGCCGGAGCCGGTAACGCCCAGCCCTGTTATACTTATCTCATCAGGATTTACCTTTTCGCTTATCTGGTCAAGAATCGAACCATAACATTTACGAGAAGCTCCAACAGGATCGCCGTCAGTACGCAGGTAAATAGACGCAAGGATTGCATCATCCTCGATCCGCATAAGAACTGCCTTTGTTGTTGTTGAACCGACGTCAAGCCCCAGTATGCATTCATCTCCCTGTTGGACATCCTCCATTGCGACAGTCTTGAATTCAACCATTTCTTTAAAATCGATAAGGGGCATAAGTGTGTCAAATAATGTGGCCTCTGTCCTTAATAAATCCGACATTCCAGGAAATTTAGCGGTCTCATTTTCCATCGCCCAGAGAGCAACTCCAAGAGCTTCGAAATACGGGGCTTCCTCAGGAACAATAAGACCGGCAATATCTTTACGCAGATACTCAATCATCATCTGGTTGAGCGCGGCGCCCCCGGCAATCATAATGTTTTTCCTTTGCACCTTTTTTAACAGCTCAAGTATTTTCTCCGCCATCATTTTGCAAAGCCCGGCTGTTACCTTTGATTTGGGGATGCCTTTGTTGGTTGCATGGGTGCAGTCCGATTTGCAAAAAACTGAACAACGCCCCGAAAGCTGGTGCGGCTCTTCCGTAGCCGCCCACTCAGCTGCCTCTTCCAGCGTTACTTTCATCCTGCGAAGTTGCTGAAGAAAGAATTCACCGGTTCCGGATGCGCACTTGTTGCCTGTCAAAACATTAGATATCTGCCCCTGATCATCCATAACATATATCATGAAGGTCTCCCCGCCTGCAGAAACAACTGCCGGACATGTAACATCAGCCGGTTTGACAAAACGGTATGCATATTCCACGGCTTCTGGTTCAGATATGGATGACAGGTTTACAAATTTGTGCAATCTCCTGCCGGTCACGGCAATCCTGTCGTATGAATTCATATCCAGAGACTTGAGAGCTGAAAGCAGTGTCTGCTTTGGATTCCCTTCATGTGAATGAAGTGAATATTTAACAAGACGGGGCTTTGTTTTGTTTTCCCCATCCCTGCCCTGCTCAAGTTCCATCCAGACAAGTGATACTGTAGACGCCCCTAAGCATATCCCCAGCGAATTTATGTTGCTGTTCATACTTCTTGACCTTTTAATGCTGCCTAAAAAAGCCTTGACAAAACCTATCGTCCCTCTTATTTTTATTTTTACGTGTAGATCTTTTCTAATTCTTTTTTTAATAGAGGAACAATTTTAAACAGGTCTCCTACAATTCCATAATCTGCTTTTTTGAATATAGGCGCTTCTGAGTCTTTATTTATTGCTACTATTACTTTAGATGTTTTCATTCCAGCAAAATGTTGAATAGCACCTGAAATACCGCATGCAATATAGAGCTTTGGATTCACAACCTTTCCTGTTTGCCCTACTTGCATATCTGATGTTGCAAATCCTGCATCAACAGCTGCACGAGATGCTCCAACTCCTGCATTTAGAAGTTGGGCAATCTCTTCGAGAATTTTGAAATTCTCTTTTTCTTTCATTCCTCTTCCCCCAGATACTATTGCATCAGCTTCGGTTAAATCGATTTTTTTTGAATCACTTTTAATAATATCAATTATTTTGGTTTTTAATTCTTTTTTATTCAACTCTTTTGTAATAATTTCTGGGTTCCCTTCTGAGCCAAATGCTTGAACAGGAAAGATATTTGGTCTAATTGTATACATTTTAAATTCGTTTTCTACCCTGTATTTTGCAAGTAATCTTCCAGCAAAAACGGGCTTTGTTATTGAATTATTTTTAAAATCTATTTCAATACAATCATTTACTAAGCTGGCATCTATTTTAGCAGCAACTCTTGGGAACAGGTCTTTACACTGTGCTGAACAAATTCCTATAAAGTCATTTAAATCATAATCTTTTATTATATTTGCAATTGTATCTGAATAATAATCAGGCTGATAAGTCAGATCTTGATCTTTTATTTGGATAATATTCTTTATGCCCTTTAATTCATCTAAATGTTGATCTAAATTGTTTGTAAATATTATAACATGTACATCTTTCTCACTTCTTTTTGCAAGACTGATTGCTTCTTTGTTTGATTTTTTTAATTTATCTTCTTTTAATTCTACGTAAACTCCTATATTTGCCATTATACCCTCCTATAATACTTTGACTTCGTCTTTTAAAACTCTTACAAGTTCTTTAACTGCGTTTTCAATTTCACCCTCAATAATTTTGCCTTGAGGCTTTTCAGCAGGAGCAAATAATTTTTCAATAATAATTTTATTATCTATTTCTTCAATTTCTAAATCCTGTAGAGACAACTTCTTGATTGGAATTTTTTTGGCTTTCATCATGCCCATAAGTGAGGGATATCTTGGAGTATTTAGACCTTTTGCTGCTCCAATCACACATGGAGTTGTCATTTCTATTTTCTCTTTTTCTCCTCCATCGATTTCTCTTTCAACAAATACTTTTTCAGATTCGTACTTAAATAGAGTCACATTTGTAGCAACTGGTATTCCAAGATATTCAGCAATGTAAATATGGGTGAGAAATGCGTCATCATCTATTGCTTGTTTACCAATAAAGATTAAGTTGTAATTACCTTCCTGTTTAATGGCATAAGCAATGGCTCTTGCAATTGTTTTATTGTCTATATATTCTTCTGTTTCAATGTGGATTGCATTTTCAGCTCCCATTGCGAGTCCACTTCTCAAAACACTTTCACATCTCTTTGGTCCAAGCGTAATCAATGTTACTTTTGACTCAGGGATTTTCTCTTTTACTTTTAAGGCCTCTTCAATTGCATATTCATCGTAAGGACTTATGATCCATTTAATATTATTTTCATTTATGGTTTTTCCATCTTTTACAGAAAGAGTTGCTTCTGTATCAGGAACCTGTTTAATGCATACAAAAATATTCATCAAAGTCTCCTTTTTTTAAAATGAATTGGATAAATTAATCTTAAAAGGAATTTATATATCCTAAAAAAGTTAAAATGTCAAATTGTTTTTTTTGTGATATAATTACAAAAAAAATGGGAATAAAAATAGGTATTATTGTTCAGAGATATGGCCTTGAGATAAATGGAGGCGCTGAGTATCATGCAAGATTAATAGCTGAAAAGATATCCAAATATTTTGAAGTAGAGGTATTTACTTCAACTGCTCTTGATTATATTACATGGAAGCATTATTATCCAGAGACACAGGAGATAATTAACACAGTTAAAGTAAATAGATTTAAGGTTAAAAAGGAGAGAGAACCTGAGAAATTTGGAAGAATTCAACACAATGTTTTTAATAATGAACACACATTTGAAGATGAAATAGAATGGCTTGAACAAGAGGGTCCTTATCTACCGAATTTAATAGATAAGTTGAAAATTAGAGAAGATGAATTTGATTTTTATATTTTCTTTTCATATAGATATTATCACTCTTATTATGGAATAAAGAGATTTAGAAAAAAATCAATTCTTGTACCTACAGCTGAACATGATGAGGTTCTTTATTTAAGGCTTTTTAAGGATTTATTTAACTTACCCGGGGCTATTATATATAATTCATTAGAGGAAAAGGAAATAATTAATAGAGTTTCTGGCAATTATACAGTACTTGGAGATGTTGTTGGTGTTGGTTCTGAAATTGCTGAAAATTTCTTTCCTGAATATTTTAGAGAGAAATTTAAAATAAGAGGTAATTATTTTGTATATATAGGGAGACTTGATGAAAATAAAGGTGTGCCTGAATTACTATCCTTTTTTATGAAATTGATAGAAGAGAATAAAATAGATTTTACTCTTGTGCTAATCGGTAAGTCATTAATAGAGATTCCAGATCATCCAAAAATTCAATATATTGGCTTTTTAGAGGACAAAGAAAAATTTGATGCTTTAAAAGGCTCTGAGTTTCTTATAATACCCTCACAATTTGAATCTTTATCAATGGTTTCTTTGGAGGCATGGGCAATTGGAAAACCTGTTGTTGCAAATGGAAGAACAGAGGTTTTAAAGGGCCAGTGTAGAAGAAGTAATGCTGGTTTGTGGTACACTAATTATAATGAATTTAAAGAGATTATTTTACTTTTGTACAAGAATGATGAGTTAAAAAGAAAAATGGGAATAAATGGTAAGAAGTTTTTTGAAAAGAATTATTCATGGAAAGTTATTGAAAATAAATATTTAAGAATTTTGAATAAACTTAAAAAATTTGAATTTTAATTTTACAAAAAAGAGGTTTATATAGAATATGGATGATTTTAGAAAAAATATCAGATTAAGCTCTGTATTTGCATTTTCAATATTTTTATTTTCGTTATTGTTATGCCTTAATCTTTCTTACATGGGAGTTTCTGACAAAAATATTGAGAGTGTTATTTTAAAGAATTTCATGACCACTATTATTTTATGTACTTTAAAAATACTTTTGGTATATCTGTTGTTGGGTATTTTGATTGGTTTTTTCTCAATATTATTAAAAATAAGGAAAACCAGAAACATATTGCTCTTTAATATTTTTTTCTGGTTAATCTTTTGGATTAGGGGAATTAAATTGTTTCCTCAATTATATAAAGGGGAACTTTATCTAAAAGGGACTTTTTTAAAATATTTTCAGATGTTTATTACTGATTATATTCCTCTTTTTGTGATTTATTTATTGTTTGTTTCTGTGATATTAACAATATCTATTAAAAATAAAAGAATACCCTTTTTCTTTATAATAATTTTATTTTCATTGATTTTTATTGTCAAATTTAAGGTATCTCCAGTAAAATCTAAAGGTAACATAAAGCCCAATGTACTTATTTTTGCAACTGATTCTTTAAGACCTAAAAGTATTTCCTATAATGGTTATTTTAGAAAAACTCCAAGTATAGATAAATTATTTTCCAAAGGAGTAAATTTTTTAAATGCAAAAGTATCTTTAGCTCGAACTCTCTCCTCATGGACTTCTGTTCTGATCTCAATTTTACCTCCAGATCATAAAATCAGGCATATGTTTCCAACAAAAAAGAAATTAAAAAGTGGTATAAAAATTAAAAATATAGTTTCAGTTTTAAATAAAAATAATTATAGTACATCTGTTGTAAGTGATTTTGCTGGTGATATTTTTGCAAGAGTGGATTATGGCTTTAAAAAAGTAAAGGCTCCACATCTTGCGGTTCAAAATTTTATTAAAGGAGCAAGTCTTGAAATCCATTATTTTTTACTTGGATTTTTATTAAATAGAACGGGTAGAGCTGTATTTCCTGAGATGTGGGGCATGCCATTATATGAAGATCCTTACTATGTAACTGAACACACAAAAAAATATATAAAAGAATCAATTAAAGAGAATAAACCCTTTTTTGTATTGGCTTTCAGTTCAAATAACCATTTTCCATATTCAACAAAATATCCATATTATAATTTTTATACAAATAAGAAATATTTTAAGGCACATAAATATTGTAAAGATGATATGATGAAGACTTATTCAGGTTATTATGTTCCTGATGATGATAAAAAGCAGATAATTGGTTTATATGATAATGCAACGAAGTTATTTGATGATAATTTGGGAGAGATATTGAAATTTATGAAAAAATGCAATGTTGATAAAAATACCATTGTAATTGTTATGTCTGACCATGGAGAGAATTTGTATGAACATGGGTATGGGGCTGGGCATGGAGATCATCTTCGTGGTGAATATTCGAATAGTATGACTTTTGGAATTTATAACCCTTTTGAAAATTATAATGGATTAAGAGTAAGTAAGACTGTGAGAGAAATTGATATTGCACCTACTATTCTTGATTTGATTGGGATTAATATTCCTGAAACTTTTGTGGGAAAGTCTTTACTTCCAGTTATGCGGGGAGAAAAATTTGAAGGTTATCCTGTTTATATGGAAACTGGATTATGGTATTCAACATCAACACCGTATATAAATGACAGAATAAGGATTTATTATCCTGGGATAAAGGAAATATTAGATTTTGATATGGGAACAGGAGATGTTATTATAAAAAAGAAGTATGAAAAGGTAGTGATCAGAGCTAAATATAGGGCTTTTCAGGTTAATGAGAAAAAGTATATTTATATGCCAGGAAATGGAAAATTTAAGGAAGAGTATTATATAAATGAAAAGTTAGTTAATAAAGATGATATTAAAGACAAAGATTTTTTAAATTATAAACAAA
>JAUWQW010000118.1 GCA_030610885.1 Candidatus Aminicenantota bacterium
TCAAGCTATTAGGAGTAACAGGTTTATTATTGTAATTGTTTTTTATCTCCAATTCCGTTTCAAATATATTCAACCCTGCATCAGTTCCAATCCATAGTACACCCTCTTTTCCCTCACAAATTGAATTTATACGATTACTGCTTAAACTATTAGGATTAGCAGGATTATGTTTGTAATGGGTAAATATCTCCTTTTCTGTATCAAATTTATCAAGCCCTTTTGAATCTGTTCCAATCCATAGATAGCCTGAACTATCTTCATATATACGATTAACCCAATTATCAGATAAAGAATTTATATTATTTGGATTGTTTTTATAAATCGTAAAACTGTAAGCATCATATTTATTTATTCCATCTTCTGTAGCAAACCACATAAATCCTTTCCTATCCTGAATAATGGAAAAAACATTACTTTGAGACAATCCATCTTCGCATGATAATTTTTCGAATCTAATGTTCTGTTTTTCAGGATACAGGCTTTTTGGAAAAATTAAAAAAATCAGCAAAATAATTTTTATCTTCACAATAATATTAATATAGTTTCTTAATATTATTTTGTCAACAATAAAATATCCTAGTTGATTATTTGATTTAAAAAACTTTACAACTAAGCTATTCGTATGTATACTTAACAAAAACAAGAGGTGAAATATGAGAAGATTCTTTATATTTACAATTTCTATCTTTATTATATTCTCTTTTCTTAACAGTCAAGAAAAAGGGAATGTTTCAAAAAACTTACTTAACAAGATCAAAGAAGCAGGAGATTCTAAAACTTTTAAAAATGCTGATGCTATAATTATTGATGACAATGTTTTAATTCAAGTGGAAAAAGATGGATCTTTTGTAAGAACCGATTATTCTCTTATTAAAATACTTACACAAAGAGGTAAAAAGAGATTTTCAACTCAAAAATTTCAATATCACAAAAGGTACAGTAAAGTAAAGATAAACATTGCCAGAGTTATTCATGATGATGGAACTTATATGTCAGTTCCTGAATCAAATATTAAGGATCAAACAATAGCTGCAATCCAACAAATGAATATATTTGAGGAAAATTTCAGGGAGCTGGTAGTTCAGCTTACCTCTGCAAAGATTGGAGATACAATTGAGTATAAAACAACTGTTGAATCAAAACCTATATTGAAGAATAATTATACAGAATTGCTTCTTTTCCAGTCCTTTTATCCAGTCATAAATACCAGGACCATAATCAAAATGCCAAAAAATATGCCTTTATACAGTATTGTAAAGAATGGTGAAATGAAAGAAATAAAAAAAGATGATACAAATTTCACAATATATACATGGGAAGCAAAGAATATAAAAGTTCTTGAAAGAGAATTGGGAATGATTTCTCCCATAGATCTTGGGTTAAAGCTTATTGTATCTACATTCAAAACATGGAAGGATCTTTCAAAATATGGTGCTGACCTGAATATAGGAAAGATTGATAAAAATCCTGAGATGATAAAACTTGTAAACTCTCTTATAAAGGGTAAAAAAGATAAAAAAGAAAGAATTCTTGCAATATTCAGATATATTTCTAAAAATATAAGATATATGGGCTCTTCTATGGATGTAGGCGCTTTTTTAGAACCTCACAAAGCAACCTATACATTAGAGAAAAAGTATGGAGTTTGTAGAGACAAATCTGTTTTAATGATATCCATGCTAAAAATTGCTGGTATCCATTCAGAAGATGTCTTAATCAATGTCAGTCATAAAACAGATATTGAAATTCCAACAATCTATTTTCAACATGCAATAGTTGCAGTTGAAATTGCAAAAGATGAATTTATTTATATGGATCCCACACTTGAATTAAGTTCAGATTTCGGTGAATCTTACACAGGTGGAAAATATGTTCTCCATCTTTCAGAAGGTGGTAAGAGCATAGTCAGAAACAAACCTTACACAGCTGAAAAGAGCATGGGTTGTATTAATGCCATAAGTGAAATTTCAGAGAATGGGAAGCTGTTTTCAAAAATAACAATCAAAGGTAAAGGATATTATGATTTTATTTTAAGACAAATAGCAAAACAGTTCCCAGGCACTATGCAAAATTTTTTATTTACAAAAATCTTGCAGTCAATACAGCAGGGAACATCAATAAAAAAATCTGAATTTGGTAAACCTGAAGAATTGGATAAAGAGTATAAAATCAATCTTGAAATAGAAGCTCAAAATTTTATAAAAGAACTTGGTAATTTTTATCTCATGAAAATACCTGAAGGCAAATCCTCTGCAGACATTTTGCTCTCTCTTGTAATTTATAACCTTACCCGACTTCCTGAAAGAGAGTACCCTTTATTTTTATTTTCAAAATCAGGTTCTTATATAAAAGAAGAGGTAAAAATCGACAAGGCATATAGTATAAAAGCATTTCCAGATTCATTTGAATTTAATGAGTCCCCTATTTTTGTCAAATTTGATGTTCAGGTAAAGAATAGCACAATATTTTTTAAAAGAGATTTTAAGATAGAAACATCAATCCTGTACCCGGATGATTATAAAAAATTGAAAAAAGCATTTATTTTAATTGATAAATTTAACAAAAGTTTTGTAATTTTAGAAAAAGGAGCTGTAAAATGAAAAAAAAGATCTTATTTTTATTATTAACTTTTTTTCTTATAAATTTCATCTTCTCAATAGATGATAATCTTATAAAGAAATTTAAAGATTCCCAGACCATGATCCCTCCTGACTCTTACACATATATACTATATTCATCAAAAACACTGACTCTCAATCAAGATAAAAAGATATTGAAAAATGAGGTGTTAGATTTTTATAAGATAATAAACAGTGCAGGCAGGGATATGTTCAGTGATTACAGGATCAGATTTAAAGAGGAAAAAGATAAAATAAATGTTTTGGAAGCATTAACTTTAAAAAAAGATCTGAAAAAAATACCTGTTGAAAATAAAGCAATTAATACTATTACTCCTGCTGAACTTGAAGGAACTTCACTTTACTCAAATATACTTGATAAAGTCTATTCATTTCAGAATGTAGAACCTTATGATGCTGTTTTCATGCATTATGTTAAAGAAAGTCCTGTTGCAAATGGATTGATTGCCTCTAAAGTCTTATTTCAGGGAGAGAATCCAAAATCCATAATGAATTTCAAAGTAAAGGTCCCGAATGATCTCTCTTTTTTCAAAAAGATAAGCTCTGAAAAGATAGAACATAAAATTGATATAGATGAAAATTATAAAATTTATACATGGGAAATGAAAGATATACCTAAATTCAAGATTGAAGAATATAGACCTCCTTCCAATTATCTATCTCCATATCTAATATTCTCAACTTCAAAAGATTGGTCAAACACTATAACAAAAATATACAAGGAGTTCCATAAAAAAACCGAACCTGATTCATCAATAAAGAAAAAAGTAAGAAAATTAATAAAAAAGGAAAAATCTGACAGGGGCAAAATATTAAAAATCTACAAATTCATTACAAAAGATATAAAAAAGATTACTTTGCCTCTTGGACAAGACGGATACTATCCTCACAAGGCTTCCAAAGTACTTAAGAATTTTTATGGAGATATAAGGGACAAATCCTCTCTTCTCATATCTCTATTAAAGGCTGCTAAATTCAAGCCATTTCCAGTTCTTGTTCCTGATGCAAAAACACCTGAAAAAGAACTTGTTATTATGGACCAGTTTAAAACCATCTTTGTTGCAGTACCATTGAATGGAGAATTGATCTTTTTAAATCCAAATGGAGAGAATGAACAATTAGGGTATGTGGGTGTTCCTGAAGGTACAGAGGGATTGGCAATAAAACAAGGAAAGCCTGAATGGATAAAAATAAATTATTATAAAAATATTAAAAACAGAGCATGTGCAGAGATAAAAATTAAAATGTCTCAAAATGGTTCATATACTGCTGATATAAATGTGGATATAAATGGCTATTTCGACAAGATAGCCAGAGAAGGTATCTCTTTAAAGAGTGAGAATGAAAAGGAAAAGTTCTTCTCCAAGTCAGCAAATGTATTCTCTGAGGGATCCAAATCCATTTCATACACTTTATCAAATTTAGAGGATTCTAATGAAAATGTAAAAATCCATCATTTAATCAAGGGTAGTACTCTTTTTGTTAAACAGGGTAAGGTTTCTATTCTAACATTACCTGAAGTTCCATACTTTTTTGCTGATTTCCCATTTAGACTTAGCCTTAAGATTAGAAATTATCCGCTTTATTTTGGGAAAAAATTTGAGGTTTATGAAAAATGGAATTTACAATTTGACAAAAATATTAAAGCTCTTTATTTACCTGACAATTTAAACATAGATAATGAAAAATATTCATTTTATTTAAAAGTTAAAACAGAAGCTAATAGCATTATTATTGAAAGAAGTATAAAAATAAAAACATTGGTGCTACCTCTACCTGAATATAAAAAATTCAAAGATATATTTGATAAGTTTTATGGCTGGAAAATGAAGACATTACTCTTTGAAGAAGAGTAATTAATTACTTTTTTATTTTTAAATTTAATATACTGTTCTATTTTTATAATCCTCAATGAATTTTTCAATTGAACGGTCATATGTTCGTTCTGTCTCATTTGAAAAATAACAGGCTGGTAGTTCATTGAGTCTTCTATGATATGCAACACATTCACAACACATGCCCTTTTTTGAACATGGATATGTACAATTACACATTTTCATATTTTCTTCTTTCTTACACTCCATACTTTCTCCTTTTGAAGTCTACTTTTTGAATATCTTTAACTTTACTATTGCAAAGTATTCACGTAAAATTAATTTAAAATTCCTTAACCTTTGTTTTATACTATTAGATTGGTAAATCTCAGAGTTATACATTTTGGCGATTTTAAATCTTTTAAAATTTAAATATTTCAATATCATCTCTGTTCTCTTCTGATGATAAGGAGATGTGCATATAATAAGCTCTTTAAAATGATTTTTATCTATTATATTCTTTGCATTAATACAATTATCAAAGGTTGTCTGACTTTTTCCTTCAATAAGAATATATTTATACTTTATATTATACTTTAGTAAATAATCCTTTATTTTTCTTATTGCTGGGCTTCCTTTGTATAAAGAGCCATCAGAAATAATTATTACTCTTTTTTTTTGCTTAAATAATCTTACAGCAAGTTTTAACCTCTCTTCAGTACTATATCCAATTCTAACTTTTGGTCTTAATCCCCCGCCAAGAACTAAAATTACATCCCCATAATTGTTATCAATCTTTTTTCCAATATCAAGTGGTTTTATAAATATTTTATAAAAGTCAGAACAAAACAATACAAACATACAAATGATCAATATAATAGCAATATATATTATTTTTTTTTTCACGATTGCTTGAATTATATTAGAAAAATGCAATTTTGTAAAGTAGGGAGCAAGGAGACAGAGGTTTTTCTGTTATTCTAACACCTTATAAACTTTATCATGTTCATGAACTATATCTT
>JAUWQW010000103.1 GCA_030610885.1 Candidatus Aminicenantota bacterium
ATTCTTTGTCTAATGTCTTCTATGGACTCTTTAGCATCCAAAAAATCAATTTTAATTCCTGTTTGAGATAGTCCCATAGAAATGAGATTTTGGTATTTCATAAATGTTTTTTTAAAACCGGGAAGAATAAATTTTTGGCTAAAGGATTTTTCTATTTGATCATAAAAGGCCGACAAAATTGCTTCTTCATCTTTAAAATTCCAAGGATCAAAATTTACAATTAGAAAATCTTCACTCTCTTTTAATTTATTCTTTAACAAATTAATAACTGAAGTTTTGCCCGCCCCCCAACTTCCATAAAGACCAAAAACAAAAGAATCACTGAAAAGCATATTTTCAATCTCCCTCTGTAAATCTTCAATAAATTTTTTTCTATCTAATAAATCTTGTTCGGGGAATTCAATAGCCTCTTCAGAAAGTGAAAATTTGTCTTTGTTCGACATATTTTTTCTTTCTTTTTTGGGATTCCAATTAAAACTCGAAAAGAACCAAGTAATTACTAGTATAAAATTAACAGATAAAAAAACTATAAATTTAAGTGAAATATTCAAAACTGAAATATACTCGTTTTGGAAGCGGATAATTAATAAAATAGAAATAAGGAAAAACAAAAATAAATTAAGTGGATATAAGGAGGATGGATATTCTAAATTATAAGTATTTTTACATCTGTGTAACAATTTTTTCATTCTTCCTGATGTGAGTATAAGCAAAAGCAAAATCATGGCTGAAATAGCTATTAAAGCATCCGTTGGAGGATTAATTGGAAAGTTTTTTACTATATCTAATTGAGTAAATATAGGAAAAATCAGAAACACAAAAAATATAGATAATAGCAAAATACAAACAATTTGCTGAACGTTCTTAGTAATGTAATTTAATAATTTTTTCATTATAAGTTATTTATCAGACTCCTCTAACTTTATGATTTTCTTACTCTTTCAGATATTACTTTTTATAATTTGGCCATGAAAAAAGGTAAAATAAACTAACTTTCTTTATATTCTTTTTTAAATTCTTTGAATAATTTTTTTATTTTAGTGTCATTTCAAGACCTGACCCTCTTTATGTTCTTTTTTGTTTTATTTGCTTTCAACTTGAAAGTGTTTTCTTTATGCCAATAGACCGCTACCTCGAAAAATGACAACAAACCTGCCTGAGCTGTTTATCTTAAGATCAGTAATAATAATATCACCCGCTCTACCATCGTCAAGGATTAATCAATAGGGATTACCTGCTGGCGATATATTTTTTTTGATAAGTAATGTAAATGAACCATGCCATTCTGAAAGCTTTGATCTTGGGTCTATTTTAAAATCAATCAAAATGGGAATATTTTCAATGATTGTTGAAACTCCTTTTTTTATTTTTCCGTAACTTTGTGGCATTTAGCTTACCCTCTTTCTTTTTTGGTTTTTTCAGTGAAATATCCTTAAGCCCACCAATGAAGTTAATATTTTTATATTCATAATACTACAAATCTTTTAAAAATCCTTCTTTTTCTGAAAAATATTTTAAAAATAGAAAAGCCCTCCAGCAAAAGCCAAAGGGCTGATTATTGTCAGCTCCCCCTATTGGACACGTTCAGAACTTTTAAGGGAAATATTGCAATGGAAAATATTTTATTAATAAGTTAATTATTCAATAATAAAGCCGAATCTAAAGATTAGAATTTATATAAAACCAAATTCTTTAATATTTAACTAAATGGTTAATTATTATCTAGTTCCCCTAATAGGCAAATCCCGTAACTTCTGTATGGATAATAATGAATGTATGTTGATAAATATAAAAAGACTGGTATTATAATTTTTTATTTGTTTTCCCAATATTCTGGTTCTATCTTCCAATGTTTTCCCAATTCAAAATCAAAAGAACTCGGTTCAAATTTTCCTGTTCCACTTAAATGATAATGGGTTAACTCGCCAAAATAAATTTTTCCATTTAGATTATAAAAATCTACACGAACATAATCAAAAGGTTCAGATAGTTTTTCTGCTAATTCTAGCATTATTTCATAGTTTTTTGGTTTTTTGATGTTTGGCCCTTGAGGACGTGTTGGTTTTTTAACTGATAAATAATTCCATTTTTCATCAAAATAACTCATAGAATGATAATTCATTGTATCAAAAACGACATAAACTAATTTACATTTTCCATGAAACATATGAAATTTAAAATCCCTTGGAATCTTTCCATCCTCGTCGAGTAATAATTTTTCAATAATAATCTTTCTTTTTATTGATTGATTCGCCCATTCCAGCTTCTCCAGTCCATAAGGAATTTTAAGCCATCTTCTGCAAGTTTTTATAATATCTTTTTTATTAATATGACCATTTTCTACTATGATCTTTAACCCGGAAGCATGATTGGGTTTAACAATAAAGGAAGAAGGAAGCCTTTCAAAGGGAATGGTTTCAGGTTGGTCAGTGACATGTAATAGAGGGATTAATATCTCTTTTGCCTTTTCTTCTCCTAACACCTCTTTGATATAAGAACGTACTTTATATTTATCAGTGGTAATAGGTAATAAGGGATTTCTATCATTAATTTTTTTCCAAACGATTTTTTCGCTAAAAGATTGCGGATTTTTAAGATTTAATTGGTATCCTACTTCTTTATGAAATTTTATTTTTTCTAATTTATAATTAAAAATTTTATTTAGAAAATAAAAACTATAACTCCTAATAGTTTTTAAAACAATAAACAAAAAATTATCATTTTTAATTTTTTCTTTCATTCTTTGGTAAATTTTATTCATTTTCTGAAAATTTTTTAATATATTCATTAAATATCGGAGTCAATCAGCGATTTTGACACAAAACAGATTCTGAATTTGCTCAAAGCTCACCCTCTGTTTTAGCCTTTTCCGATGTCTCACCTGATACTCTTTTTCTTTGGTATGATAACAGAACATTCTCTGCTGCCTTTCTGACAATAAGTTTTCTTTTCGTTTCTCAAAATAAGGATCACTTGCTAATGCAGGATATAACTCTTTAAATTTTGAGTCCGGAAGAACAATAATAGTATTTATTCCTGCCTCCTTTAAACTTTCCATAATTAGTTTTACTGTATTCTCTTTCATTTTAATCTCTTCCTCCTCTTTTAAATTATTCCAATTTTTCTTGGTAAAAGTAGATCTAACAAATTTATTTCTATGTTTTTTTAAAGCTTAACTCAAAGTATTGTTTATTTAAACAACACTTGTTTTTCTTTTTCTCTTAGATAAATAAAATAGAAACAGTACTATTATCACAATTCCCTTAAGGCCAAACAATTTAAAATTTACCAACCCAGGATTGGGATATACTAAAATTATAGTAAATAAGCTTCCAAATAATCTCTCTAAAATATTTAATTTTATATCCATAAAATAACCTGAAAAAGATGAAGCTATCACAATAATCGCAATTACGGTAAAGATAATAACGACTAGTTTATCTAAAATCGTACCTGTTACCAAAGCTAAGCTCGGATTAAATAAAAAAATAAAAGGAACAATATAACCGGCAAAGCCTAATTTTATTGCTTGCCAGGCAATTTGTGTAGTAGGTGCTTTTGAGATTGAAGATGCAGCAAAAACTGACAAACAAACGGGGGGAGTAATCATTGATAAGGTTCCAAAATAAAAAACAAAAAAATGAGCAACAATTGGAATTACGTCTAAACGAATCATTGCAGGAGCTGCAAGTACGGCCAGCATTATATAAGAAGCGGTTGTAGGCATGCCCATTCCTAAAATAACGCTTGCCACAGCAGTTAATAAGGCTAAAACAATTATGCGTCCTCCAGCTGCCATAGTTAATATTTGAGAAAAGCTTAACCCTAATCCTGTATAAGAAATAACACCAATCACAAATCCAGCTGCCGCACATATAGCTATTATTTCAAACATTGATCGACTAACACTTTGAAACAGGTCTAATACATTACTTAAAGATTTCCAATAAGCTCTTGTAGTTTTATTGAAAAGTGATATTATTACTGCGGTTAAAATAGCGTATAGAGCAGAAACACCCGCATTTTGGTAAGCAACAAAAAGAGCATAAATTAAAACTAATACAGGGATAGTATATACCCATCCTTTTTTTAATGTTTCTGCAATACGTGGTAATTGTTCTTTGGGTAATCCTTTCAGGTTATTTTTTAAAGCCTCATTATCAACTTGTATAAAGAGACATAGATAGTAAAGCAAAGCAGGTACTATGGCTACAACTACTACTCTCGCATAAGGAACTCCCAAAAATTCTGCCATAACAAAGGCCGCTGCTCCCATAATAGGAGGCATAATTTGGCCTCCTGTTGAAGCAACTGCTTCCACTGCACCTGCATAATAAGCAGGATAACCTGTTTTCTTCATAAGGGGAATAGTTATCATTCCAGTAGCTGCCACATTTGCAACCGCGCTTCCAGATATGCTGCCAAAGAGACTGCTTGAAACAATGGCAACCTTAGCTGGTCCTCCACGAACTCTTCCCATAAGAGCATATGCTAAATCCATTATAAAATCACTTGCTCCGACTTTTAAGAATACTACTCCAAAAAATATAAACCCAAAAACCGTCCCACTAGCAATCTTAAGAGCAGTACCAAGCATAAAATCAGCTCCTAATAATAGTTGTTGAAAAAGCCTGGACCAAGGGACCATTGAAGTTCCCAGCTTACCCGGAAGTAAATAGCCCCATTTTGCATAAATTAAAAATAATACAACTACACCTACAACAGATGCTCCAGAAGTTCTTCGTACACTTTCAATTACAACAATAGTAACCAATATTCCTAAAATTATTTGAATCGGGTAAATGATTCCTAGTCTTATCACTATTGCAGGAAAGTAAAAGAATATGTAACACCCTATACTTAAAGTAATAACTGCCAATATCAGGTCATACCATTGAGGATTATTCTTTGGAGCACTCTTTCTGGCAGGAATCGTTAAAAATAAAAGAGTAGTTGTTAACGCCCAGAACAAACCAATATATTGCTGGTTGAAAAGGGATACTCTGAACAACATAAGGGGAACGTCTAAAATAAAAAATATTCCGACTAAGGGGATTAATATTTCTAAAACAATTCTGATAACAGCTAATAATTTATCTTTCTTACTAATGCTATTTTGCAAATTTTTCTTCAACTATAATTCTCCTTTAATAGTATACTTGCTATATTATTTATTGTTTGTCAGCATTAATCCAAAAGATTAATGCTGACAAACAAATTCATTTAATAATCAAGTTGCTACATTTCTTCAGCTTCTAAATCAAGGAGCATGTTGTTCTGATCTTCAAGTTCTTGATCCCATACACCCTGATCTTTGAAAAATTGAATGACACCTGGGTGATAAGGAACAGTTTGATTTCTAATAATTAGATATTTCGGTTCTAATATAAAATTCAAGGTTGAATGAAGTTCTCTTAGTTCATCAACATGTTCCCAAACAGCTTTAATTATCCCATATGCTTCATCGTCGCTTACCAGGTCTACTCTCGCCATATAATAATCGGTAAACTTAATCATCCATATTTTTTCTTTAACTCCTGTAAGTCTGGGATCAGGGTCAACTTCAACAATATCAACATCCCAAGGAAAATTATCTCTAAAGGCTTGTATTCCTTCTGGGGTTGGATTTATACTAAGGAAAAAAGCTCCTTTTTTTGCATCCAATTCATTGACAACTGCTGGACCAGGTCCATTAGAACCTGTCGCTTCAGCTATACCCTCTATTAGCAAGTAAACTGCATCTGTTAAACCAGGTACTCTCATCCAAATTACATCCTCTTTTTCTAATCCCCAAGACTTCAAAAAAGCAATTGATTGAGCTGTATCAATAGCACCACCGGTAATTTCACCAACAAATTTTCTTCCCTTTAGATCCGCACCTGTTTTTATTCCTGTTTGTTCATGAGTTAACGCAGTAGAAAAAGTAATTGCACCACCAAATATCAATCTAAGAGGAGTAACTTTGTTAACTTCATCATAAACGCCAAACTCTGGTCCTTTTGTAAGCCAAGAAAACTTCGCATCAAAACTATTATGTACACCTAACTGTCCTTCTCCTGTAGCTAACTGTCCAGCAATTTCAAGTGAACCAGTCATGGGCTTTACTTTTACATTTAAATCGACATCATTATATTGATTGATAATTTTGGCAACTCCTGCCGTAGCAGCATAAGTACCAGTTCCCATTGGATCCGTTACAATTGTAATTATTCTTGCAGAACTTGAAATTGAAAATACAAAAATAAACAATAAAAATGATATTAACAGATATACGTTTCTTTTTTCCATTTGTTAAAATCCTCCTTTTTATATTTTTAAAAGAATTTTCATAAAGACTAAGAAAATCCATTTATTTATCTGCAGTAATTTCCAGTCATGTTAACAGTTTAAAAAAAGACAGAGTAAGATCATAAACCAGATTACGCCCCTACTATGCTCTTTAGCTTGAAAGATTCCTCCTAATTGTTTATGAAATCGAGCTTATACAGGTTAAACTGTTCAATTTTAATGATTAGAAATAAATCACATGTTGTCTTAATACTGAATAGATAAGCGTTATTTCTATTTTCTTAATAGTATATAATATTTATTCTTTAAAATCATTTTTTTTCAAGAAAATAGAAAAGCCCTTCAGCAAATGCCAAGAGGCTGGAAATGGTCAGGCTCCCCAGACAGAACGATTATAGAACTTTTCGCATGAGTGATGAGACTGAAAAAGTGTATAAAAAGTTAGAAGAAATAATTAGGATCTGTTGAGAATTAAAATCAGAAATTTATTTAATATTTATCTTTGGGAAATATGAACTTCTTTACTTATAATATTACACTACCATTTTTAGAATCATTCACTTTTTATAGAATTACAAATCTAGATGCTCTTTCAACCCGTCTTATAAATTGATTAATTGTTTAATTTTTTGATAAAGTAATTCAATAGTAAAAAATTAAAGTATATATAAATACGTTTCTTATCATTACTATATCCACTTCTGCTTTGATTAAAGAATCCCTTTAGCCTTATTGCGACCCCAAAAGAGAAGAGCGGATAGGATTAAAATAAGGCAGGTTGGTATCGCAATAAACCAGGTTGCTCCACTATATTCCTGCATAATCCAACTGTACAATAATCCTAAACCAGAGAGTAAATGGGCTAAGGCTAAGTAGGTCACAAAGATATTCTGTTTTTCCGGATTACTATAGACCATTAGAGCACCAATCGCCCATGCAATAATAACTCCTCCTGACCACCTTAACCAACTAGCTTCAACAAGGTTACCACCTGATAGTTTTACTAATGTACTAGGAATGAGTAAATAACACAATCCATAGACTAATGATACAATTGCCGCTATCATCAAAGCAAATTTTAACACTTTAACATCATCATTCTGAGCCATAATAAATTACCTCCTTTTTATAATTTAAAGACGGGCGGAAAGAACATTAAG
>JAUWQW010000030.1 GCA_030610885.1 Candidatus Aminicenantota bacterium
CATGTATCAATACCAACAAGAGGTGAAGCAAGAAAACAAATCCAGACTGCAGTTGTGCTCTTATCGTCAGAATATTAAGGGAGGAAAAAATGAAAAAATTAATTTTGATATCTACTATTATTTTATTTATCTGTTCTTCTATGAATGCATGGAATGACGAGGTGTTGTTCTCAGGAGGAACTTATACAATATTAAAACCAAATGTGATGATACTTATGGACAACTCAGGTTCTATGAACAATGTAATATTTCATCCTGACTTCAATCCTGGACTAACTTATAATAACAGGTGGTCGGATACAGGACAATATGAATTTTCACAGACTAAAAATCGTACATACAATGGTCATACTGCTAAACTCTTAGGTGGAAAGGAAACAGGAGGTGGTGGGTATATACGACATATGGGCAATTATCTTAATTGGATTTTTTATCATGCAACAGATACTCAAAGAGCTGAAGTCTCTCATTTTACAGACTATGGTACATTTGATACTTCGGATACTACTAATCATGAAGACACACGAGTAAGAATCAGGGTTGCAAGAAGAGTTCTAAAAGAAGTAATCAAGAGTATTTATGATGATTATGATGATGACCCTGACCCTAAGAAGGCATATCCAAGAATAGGTCTTACAATTTTCGCAGGAGGAGGTGACCCTAATGGGGGAACAATAAAACATCCCTGCCAAACAGAGAGCAGTTACAATGCATATAAAGCTATGATCAATGGAATTAAAGCTGACACATGGACACCCCTTTCTGAAACCTATGCAGAAATATGGGCATACTTCAGACACGGTGGTGAGTGTAGTATTACAGATAATAAATATTTTCTACCATTAAGTGACTCGGGTGCTCAAAACATATCTGCAAACACTCCAATAACTAACTGGTGCCAGTTGAACTTTATAATTGTAATGACAGATGGAGAATCAACACGAGATGATCAACTGCGTAATCTGTCAAGTGATTCTCTATTTTATATTATACCAGATGATAACAGCGCACCATGGGGTGACACTGATGTTGTGCCCCCTGATGACAATGATGGAGAAGATCTTCTAAGTACTGGAACCAATTATCTGGATGATCTTGCCTATTTTGCTCAGCATAATGATATCTGGCCTGATGATATTGATGCTGTAAAAAATGATTCTCGTTTTGAACTTCAGATGAAAAATAAACAATTCATATTTACATATGCAATTGGGTTCACTATTGACAATGTTTTACTCTCTTCAACTGCTAAAAATGGTGAAGGAGAATATTATACAGCAACTGATTACGACACACTGCTTAAGGCAATGAAGGAAGTTTTTGCAAGTATTGATGAGAAAGTTAGAGGATATTCTTCTTTTGCTGCACCAAAATATTCATTGACTTATGGTGAGAGAAGAGGCTATGCTGCAACTTTTGTTCCAAAAAACACTCAAACCATATGGGACGGTCATTTAAAATGTTATCAACTTGACGAAGATGGAAACTTTCCTCCCAATCTTGATTTACCGGGCCCTGCACTTCTCTGGGATGCAGGATTCGTTTTAAATTCAAGAATAGCTCCAAGAGAAATAATGACTATAAAAAATGGAAGCCTGGTTGGTTTTGACAATACTAATGTAACTGCAATTGACCTGGATTTTACCAGCGGCATACCCGCTCAAGATGATGCAGATAGGGATGCAGTCATAAATTTTATCAGAGGAGACAATGGCTATAACTGGAAATTCGGTGACGTGTTCCATTTTAATCCCGTTGTAGTGGGCGCTCCTTTACCCTGGAAAGGAGCTTTTTCCACATCATACCAGGACTTCTATGACTATTATACTAAGAGTGGTGCACACTCAGGAGATGGATTTATAAGAACAGAAGTTGTATATGTAGGAGCAAATGATGGAATGCTGCATTGCTTAAAAGTTGAAAACGGTGATGAGCTCTGGGCATTTATTCCTCCATCACTACTTCCCAAATTAAAACATTCAGTTCCAGATGTAACAGATTCCCTGAACAGACACAATTACTTTGTAGATGGAAAAGCAATAGTAAAAGATGTAAAAATTTCAAACAATGGTGATTGGACTGATTGGAGAACAGTTATTATTTTTGGTATGGGAATTGGTGGTAAAACATATTGTGCCTTAGATATAACTAACCCGGCTAACCCTATATTCTTATGGGAATTCTCAGATTCAACAATGGGATATACTGAAGCCAAACCAATAATCGCTCAGATTTCCAATGATGGAAATGGAAATAACTTTACAGGTGTTATTTTATCAGGAGGTTATGATATGGAAGAATTACCCTCAGTTCCTGCCAAAAAAAATGACCCCTACAGCCTGGAAGGTAAAGCGTTTTTTATTCTTCATGCTTATGATGGTACACTTATTAAAAAGTTCATTTATGGTGCTTTAACATCAGATCCAGACACTTTAGCAGGTGGGATATACACTCACACGAATTCAGGATTTAAGTACGCTTTTACATCAACCCCAACAGTTCTGGATTATAATTACGACGGATTCGCGGACTATGCTTATATAAGTGAAACAGGAGATTATAAAGGAACCAACAATGAAGGAGCAAGGATCTGGAAGGTGAATTTGGATGGTGACCCTATTACATGGAGACCAAAAAAAATATTTCAGGCAGATAATGGACAAACAATCTTTATTCCTCCTACACTTGGATTTGATCAGAACTTTAATCTCTGGGTTTTGTTCGGAACAGGCCATAGACCCAAACCTAAGGATCCTGATAATGAAACAGGACAATTTATTGGTTTTATTGATGATGGAACAATATCAACTCCTTTAGAAAACTCTGATTTCAAAGATATAACAAACTCTTTTACTAATCCTGGAACTGATACTGAATTCTCACTCACCTCATATAAGGGATTATATTTTGATTATGTAAATGAAGATGCTGAAATATTGTTTGAACCAAATCCCATATTTTTAAATAGTGTTGTATACTTCAACACATATGCTCCAGTAGATAGCGGAGTCAAAGAAGATCCATGCATGTGTACAGGAAACCAGTTTGTTTACAGCTTTAAACTCTCAAGTGCGGGATCAACGATTTCAATCGGAGATACTGATGTGTTTTCAGGTAAAATACAGGGGTATGGTTCTTTTTCTGGAGGAAAGTTTAAAATATACTTTGGTACTGGAGAGGCAGGAAGCCCGGATATCACAAATCAGGAGACAATTGATTTAACCAGTATATTTGGACCACTTTTCTGGCTGGAAAATAAGATATAATGAGAAAATTAATACTCCTATTTTTGGCTCTCTCTGTTGTTTGGTGTGGGCAAAAACAATCAGAGACTCAGCAATTGAAAAACAAGTATAAGAAACCCGTAGCTTCAGTTAAAAGAGGTAAAATTGTAAAAAACAACACTCGGGAAAATATTTCTAATAATATTCTTGTTATTAAAGATGCTAAATTTGTATCAAAGGCTATTTCAAAAAAGGATCTTACACTTAAGGCAACTCTTGAAAAACCTGATGATAAAGTTAATTTTGAATATAGGTGGTTTGTAAATGACAGAGAAATAGAGGGTATAAAATCAAACACTCTCCCAAAAACTGAATTTAAAAAAGATGACTGGGTGTTTTGCAAAGTTACAGCTATAAAAGATAATCTGAAATCAAGAACAATTAAAAGTAAATATGTTAAAATTCTTGGCACACCTCCTGTATTGAACCCCCAACCGATTCAAGAATTCAAAGTACCGGGGAAATTTTCTTATAAAATCGAAGCATCGGACCCAGATTTAGAAGATAATCTCTTCTTAACTAATGAAGAAAAAGATACCTTAAAATTCGAGATTATCTCTCCTAAAAAAGAAGGCATTAGCCTTGATTCGAAAACGGGCGAGATAAAATGGAATATAGATAATAACACAATTAAAAAACTTGGTAATACTATAGAGATAAAATTCAAGATTTCAAGCAACGGAGGTACAGTAACATCTTCAATTAAATTAAACCTAGTTCAGCAAAAAGAACAAAAAACTGAGGAGCAAAAAACAGAGACTTAAACAATATAAGGGGCGATCTTTAAAAGATCGCCCCTTTCCAATATCTTTCTATAATTATTTATTCCACTCCCTGACAAGTTCCCCAAATCTTTTAATACCCTCATCAATTTGTTCTATAGATGCATATGAAAAATTAAGCCTGCAAGAATTATTACCACCCTCATTAGGATAGAAAGCAGTACCTACCACATATGCTACATTCCTTTTAACAGCTTGTTCAAACATCTCTGTTATATCCATATACTTTGGAAGCGTTACCCACAGGAAAAGTCCGCCTTCAGGAGTTGTCCACGTTAAACTTTCCAATTTTGGCATATATTTCTGCAATTTATCAAGCATAAAATCCTTTTTTTCTCTATAAGCAGAAATAATTTTACTTATCTGTTTTTTGAGTAATCCTCTTTTTATGAATTCTGCTAAAATATATTGATTAAAAGGAGGTGAACAAAGGTCTGTAGCTTGTTTAGCAATTATCACTTTCTGAATCAATTCATCTGGACCAGCCATCCATCCAAGTCTGAATCCAGGGAGTAAAATCTTACTGAATGTATAAATTGAAATCACTCTTTCTGAATTCAAGCTGATCAATGGGGGCTCTGCTTCTCCTTCAAATCTTAACTGTCTATATGGTGAATCTTCAAGAATTATAAGGTCATACTTTTCTGCTATTTCAATTATTTTTTTTCTTCTTTCAAGATTCATTGTAATACCTGAGGGGTTTTGAAAATCAGGAATAACATAAATAAACTTAGGTTTTTTCCCTATATCAATAGACTTTTTAATCTCTCTATCAAGCAGCTCTGTATTCATCCCATTATTATCAAGTTCAACCCCTTTCATCTTAGCACCATAAGCATTAAAAGCTTGAATAGCTCCTAAATAGGTTGGATTTCCAGTCATTATTATATCACCATGGTCTACAAATATTTTACCAATAAGATCCAGTCCCTGCTGAGATGAAGTTGTAACAATCAATTGTTCAATAGGAATATCAATCCCATCTTCCTTTAATAATTTCACAAGCTGTTCTCTTAAAGAGTACACACCCTCTGTTTCCCCATATTGAAGTGCTTTTCTTCCCTCTTTTTCTAATACATACTGTGTCAGTTCTTTAATTTCCTCAACAGGGAATAAATCTGGAGCAGGAAGACCCCCAGCAAAAGAGATTATACCTGGCTTGTTAGTGAGTTTTAAAAGCTCTCTGATCTCAGATTTTTTCATTCCCTTTGCATTCAAAGAAAAAAACTTTTCATAATTTATCATAAAAATCCTCCTTTTTATTTTATAGTATAATATATTAGAATTAACATATAAATTCAACAAAATTTAATGATTTTTATTATTTAGACACTCAATGATATTTGACATTATTTTTTAAGACTGTTATAAGTAGCAATTACAAGGTCAGGAGATAAGATGAAAAAAATCCTATTTATATTATTAATCTTTATACTCGGAATAAATATTTTAAATGGTGAAAAATTCTCATTTTATTTAGGTGCTGGAATCAGAAATGTTACAGAAGAGAGATATGAAGAGGTTTATGGGAAAAATAATATTACTTACAGTGCTGACATTGGTTTAAAAATATTTGGATCTTTAGAGCTCTTTTTGCATACTGATTATCTTAAATGTGATGGTAAATTGACATTTTCAAAAGAAAATACAACCTTAACAATAACTCCGATTGAGCTTGGAGCAAGATACATGCTGGGTAATAAAATCATTAAACCATACATTGGAGCAGGTATGGGATACTATACATATAAAGAAGAAAACTTTATTGGAACTATTGATGATAATAAAACTGGATTCTTTGCTGAGGGAGGAATAAGATTTCTTGTCACAAAACCTTTGTTTATAGATCTAAAATTTAAGTATATTTCTTTGAATATAAAAAACGATGAAGGTTCGGATATCCAATTAGGTGGAATATCTTATATGGGTGGAATTGGGGTAACTTTCTAAATATTATAAAACATACATAACCCAGCTAAAAATTATAACTCCTACACACATATAGAGAAATAGCTTTAATGTATATTTGACAATATCTTTCTTTGCATCATATCTAACAAATGCAATTAATGTAGAGACTATTATTGAAAAAACCAACATTGATACAAAATGACTTGTAAAAATCATTTTCGTTTTCCCCTTGCTATATCAAAAGCATTTAATGCAACAAGATAATTTAAAAGTCCAGCACTAACCATATATGTAGTCCCATAATTATAAGTAATAGCTTTAATATTTCCATTACCAAGTCCAAGCAATTTTATTATAAAATAAAAGGCGCCACTTCCCAAATCACCTAAAAATCCAAGAATAAGTAGAGGGTGAAATGAATGGGTATTATAAAACTTACCATGCATAATAATCCCCAAAACCAGAAGAAGTACAATACCTACAAAAAAAACACACCCTTTAAGGTACTTTTTTTGAATAAAATGCCCTGCTCCGGGGAATAACCAGGATAAAAAAAGTATTAAATATGGATTCATAAGTTGAGATTATACGATATTTTAACAGAAAATACAACTAAAAATTTCTTAATTATTTTGTAGTTACCTGTTTTAATCGCCTGTTGGAGTAAAAATTAAAATAAATAGCTTCAAGCGGAGCCAGAATTGCAGTAATCCACATAGCGATTGATATTCCTCCTAAAATACCGAATACTAAAAAAGAAAAACTGAAAAAATCTCTTCTGTATATAAATGCAGATTTAGATACAAGTCTATCGATCTTTCCTATAACTCCAGATGAATTTGAGCCTTGCTCAATAGATTTTACTATTTTTACAAGATGGCCTCTGATTTTAGCCTTTTTTACAAAATTTGCCATTATAAGATAGAAACTGAATACTGAGATGATAGTCACTATTCCAAGAATTATATAAATCGCTTTACCTGTAAAACCATATAAACCAATAGGAAGGTTCACAAGGAAAACCAGGAAAGTTGTGATATCACAAACTGTGTCAATATTAGCACCTAAACCTGAGCTTCTGAATGTTAACCTAGCATTTTCCCCGTCACACCCGTCAAACATAGAGGCAAATTGAAACAGGATTGTGGCTATCAAAGTATTAACATATCCGCCCTTACCAATAAACCACCCACTAGCAAGTCCTATAATTAAATTTGCAATACTGATATGAATGGGTGCTAATTTCAGTTTAATTAATCTTTTAGTTAAAAATAAAGAGATATAACGGTTAAAATTTCGGGAAATAAAACCGTCTGTTGGTTTACGTGCGGTGTTGAGCAAGTATTTTTCAGCTTTTTTAAATGTATTTTTAGATGTTATATTAATACAAAAGTTCTGACCGATTTCGAGTACCTCAAAATCAGTTGAAGTAAACAGGGTATTCATTATATCAGTACTAAGAGATGCAGTTTGACTTTTCTTTAAAAGATTAGCAAGCTCCTGAAAAGTTCTGGGAGCACATAAGCTTATACCTGAATAAAGGGCATTGTATTCGTCTATATCCCCATTAATAACCTTAACCTTTTTAGTCTTTAAATTGGATTTTATTCTGATACTATCAACTCTTTCCTCAGATAAATTCTGTTTAGAGTTAGCCAACAATAAGTTCTTATTATTCTCAGACTTAAGGTGAGTAGTATTTATTAAAATTTTTGGGTCAAAGGTTAACGTACTATTTAGCAACCAAAAATCTTTTTTTATTTCCGGATATTTATTATGTAGAAGATCTGATAAAAATAGAAACTGGAGTTTTATTCCCTTTTCTTTCAGTATAGTATCCTTTTTAAGGGAAGATATAATCTTATCTTCTTTATTTGAAATTAAGATAAAATTTTTAACTCCTGCTTGGTTTGCAGTTAAAATAGTGCGCTTCAGCATAGGCAAACCTAAAATTTTACTCCGGGAATTCCATTTTGATTGGGAAGATTCGGAATTCCGTTGATTTGATATTATTACTGCTGTATCAATCAGCATTTTGACTCCTATTACTTAACTTAATTCCTTTTCCCAAGTTTAAAAAAAATAACCCAATCCCTACAAAAAAAAGTTTCCTTATTCGCCTGATAATCCCGATGCTAAGGCCGATGCCAGCTGGATATCCCAAACTTTTTAATACAACCACAAATGCCCCTTCTGTGATTCCCCATTGACCGGGCATAAGGAAAAAAATAGTATTAATTATGGTAACCATTGCTGAAATAAAGAGGGCCTCAATAAAATTGGTCTGGATTCCTAGAACCCTTAAAATAAGCAACACTTCAACTGCACCTAAGATTCGAGCAAAAAAGTGAAATGCCAGTGCAAGAACCATTTTCCCTAGTGCCTGGGTATAAAGCATCTTCAGATTATTATCCAGACTTCTAAACTGGGTTTCTCGATTTTTTAAAAATCGTTGGATTGAGGGAATGAAAGAGGTTATTTTTAGAAGAATTTTGTAAAGACCATTGAGTTGCAAAATAATCAATGTGGTTATTCCCAAAAAAGTGATACCCATGCAGATTAATCCTGGCAATATTAGGGATTCCGGAATATAGGAGAACAGGAATGAAACAAGGAGTCCAGTTGCTGTAAAAAGCATCCCACCAATAAATTCAATGGTTTTGTCCACAAACACACCAGCAATTCCCTCATTTAACGGGATATTATTTCTGATCAAGTAGGCTCGAGCTGCATCACCTCCTAAGTTAGCAGAGGGAAGTACATTGTTTAGTGCATCACCAATAATTCTTAAGCGGAAAAAGAAAAATATGGATGCTCTCCGAAAGAATTGGTTCTGGATGATATTCCATGCTTTTGCCTGGCAAAGAATCCAGATGCCCCCCAAAAAGAAGATCGGAATAAACCAGAATCCAAAAAATGAAATATTAAAGATGAGTGTGTCGATTCCTATCTGGTAAATCAAGTAGAAAAAAAAGATAAATCCAATCAAGCTTAAAATTAATTTTATATTTTTTTTTAACCCCCAATTATTCATTTTTTATGAACCCATAAAGATATTTGATTTAACTATTTGATTTATCATTGTCAAGGCTCTTTATAATGCAATTAGCTTTTTGTAAAGCTTTTTCATCGTCCACATCAATCCAAAAATTATCATTTATGTCTATGACTCTTGCCTTTTGATTTGAAGCCAGTATCCGTATTCCACCTGATAGGGTTGAATCTCCTGCTTGAATACTTTTTTGAAGCGCACAAAAAATGGAACTAGTACAAAGAAATATGCCAGTATCAAAAGCATTAAAATTTTTAATATTTTTACCAATATTTACAATCAATCCGTTTTTCACCTGAACCTTTGTAACATCTTCCATATCTACATAAGGATTGTTAATCGTATTAGAATCCACAGCCAAAATAATTTCATCATCGTGAATTGTTTGATTCTTAAGTTTCAACAGTATCTTCGGGTCAAATATGTGATCTGCCATCAACAGGATAAATTTTTCATTTATATAATCTTTTGCCTTCAATACAGAAAGGCCATTCTCTTTTTTCCATTCATTATTGTAAACAAAATGAATTTCAATTTTTTCCCCCAGAGAAACGCCCTCTAAATAACTTCTTATCTTTTCTTTATTATGGCCAGTGACTACTAAAAAGTTAATTATTCCGACTCTATTAGCTGTAGAAATTACCCTCTTAATAAGAGCAGTCCCCCCCACCTCTATTAATGGCTTACAATCGCCTTTATGAGATAAACGACTTCCTCTACCAGCAGCAATGATCAGGCATTTCAATGCTTAATCCTCTCGTTTCCCCGAAATAAAATCTTCAACCATTTGTCTGGCTACATCATCTGGATATTGAGTGGGTGGGTGTTTCATAAGGTAAGCAGCAGGGGAATAGAGTATTCCACCTTTTTTTCGAATTAATGCTAACTTAGAGCAGCGTATGGCATCTATTACAACACCAGCAGAATTGGGTGAATCCTCTACTGAAAGGCGCATTTCAAGATTCATAGGTATATCTCCAAAAAGTTTTCCTTCCATTCTCAGAAAACAAACCTTGTTGTCATTTAGCCATGGAATATAATCGCTGGGTCCAATATGAATATTATTTTTGCTAAGCCTTTGTTTTAATACAGATTGCACCGCATCAGTTTTGGACTCTCTCTTTGAAACCAATCTGCCCATATCTAACATGTTTAAAAAATCTGTATTTCCTCCTGAGTTGAGCTGATAAGTTCTTTCCAGTTTTACTCCTCTATCTTTAAATAAACTGGCTAAAACACGATGAGTAATGGTCGCCCCAAGTTGGGATTTTATATCATCTCCAATAATCGGTAGTCCTCTCTCTTTGAATTTTAGAGCCCATTCTGGATTACTGGCAATAAAGACTGGCATGTTGTTTATAAAAGCTACATTTGCATCCAAAGCACATTCTGCATAGAATTTCACCGCAGTTTCAGACCCAACAGGTAGGTAATTCAATAGAATTTCAGTATTTGATTTTTTTAGTGTATTTACAATACTTTCTTTATCTGCTTCTTTTTCATTAGCTGGGATAAAAGTCCTATCCTCATCTTGATTCTTCATGTGGCTGGCAACTCCGTCCAAAAGCTTTCCCATTTTTACCTTTACATTAGTTTTTGGTATTTCCTTACAAAATATCTTGGTGCAATTGGGCTTTGCAAAAATTGCTTTTGAAATATCTTTGCCTACCTTCCGTTTATCAATATCAAAAGCAGCAACAACTTCTATATCAAATGGTCTGTAACCACCAATTTCCCGGTGCATCAACCCAATAGCTTCTTTACTTTGTTTTTTTTTGTAGTAGCTTATCCCTTGAATAAGTGAACTTGCACAATTTCCAAGTCCAATAATGGCAATCCTAATTTTTCCCATGTTTTACTCCCTTTTTTAAATATCAATTTTTTTATAATGAATCCCATTAACAATTGCATAAACTATCGGAACAACAAAAGAGTAGCATTTGATTTCGCTCCAAGAATGTGTAAAAATCAAAAAATTATGCGGAAATAGTTCTTGTTTATTATGTACTTTATTCATTAATAAAATTATTTCTGATTTTTTCTATTTAATGGTTTATTATTCAGGTAAAATACCCCAGGTTCCTCTTTTTTTATTTCAAATGTTAAAACTCCATCATCTTCCTTATCCTTAATAAATGCATCTTTAAAAATCTTTAATATTCCTTGGATTATTTTTGAAGAAAGCAATTTCTCGGATTTTATCCTCTCTATAACCTCATCTATCTTAAAGATCCTTACAATTGCTTTCCCCTGTGGAGGACCTATTGTTGAAAATTGAAATTCAGCATTTGCATTTAATTCTCCAAAGTAATGTATGAATTTTGGGAAAGATATCTTTATTATTGGTTTTGATTTCATAAATTCACCGCCAATTTTCATTCCTTGAGCTGCTACTGCTTTTTGTTTCTCTTTCTCAACTGAGTATTTTTTGGACATAACAGTCTTTATTAAATCCAGATAGGATTGAACAAATTCTGGAGTCAGATGCTCCATAGAAAAAGCCATTTGTAATCCCTCTATTTTTGTTGCGAGTTCTATCCCTTTATTTTCTGGAACTGAAACATTAACATTTTTAATAGAAAATGAATTCCCATATTCAAAAAAGCTCTTTGTATTATCTGGCCTCAAATAGTATGAAAATGATGAATTCTCAATCTTACCTTTAAAAATATCTTTATCTTCTTCTTTTGCTTTAAAGAAAACATCTGATAACTTCATTTTGACCTCAAAAATCGAAGAGCCCTCTGAAAGTAGCTTTGAAAGATTTAATTTTGCCTCCTTCTTTTTTAAGAAAATTGCAAAAAAATCAGATTTCACCTTACTCATTCCCTCTGCTTCCCCTATTTCACATGCAAATACTCCCTTTTTTTTATCCTTATCCAGAAACTCCATTTCAAATTTAATATTATTACCAATAGATTCTGATAAAGGGTTATCATTTATGAGATCACTTATTATTCCAATAAAATCCTTGGACTCTTTCCTCAACAAACAACTGTAATCATAATCTTTTAATTCTATATTCTCGACTGATACTTTTATTTTTATTTTTGATCTGATCTTTCTGACTTTTACAGGCTGTTTGAGCATTTTAATAGGCTTCCAATCAAACAATAAACCTTTAATTGAAACTATACTGAGATATTCTTCGGAAGGTCCATAAATAAGATTCAATTCTTTCATTCCTATTGCAATTTTAGTTGGTTTTAAATTTGTATCCATAGATTTATAGACTGATGTATCAAAAATAACTGAGGGTTGTACAAGTGTAACAAGGTATCTATCTTTACCTTCTGCTCTCTTTTTCTCAAGTTTAGTTATAATATTTTCAGGTTCTGCTTTTAATTTCAAACCAAAGGGCGAATTATTTATTTTGCTTATAAGGATATTAACCTCTTCTACATTTAGCTTCTTTTCAGATTTAGTACAATTTGATAAAAATATAACAAAAGAAAAAATAAATAAAATTAAAAAAAGCTTTTTCCTCATAAAAATTCCTCCTTTTAAAAGTAACACAGAAAAAAATAACACTTATTTTTTTTCCTGTCAACATTGTTTAAATATAACATACATTATGATAAGATACATCCTATAATTTGAATATGGGAATAAAAAAGGAGATTAAATGAAATTTAAGAAAAATATACTGTGTATAGGAGCAGGTTATGTTGGTGGTCCTACAATGTCAGTTATTGCTCTAAAATGTCCTGAATACAAAATCAACGTTGTTGATATAAATAAAAATAGAATTAAACAATGGAATTCTGACAATCTTCCTGTATTTGAACCTGGTCTTATGGATGTAGTAAAAAAGGTAAGGGGAAAAAATCTGTTTTTTTCCAGTGATATTAAAAATGGAATAAAAAAGGCTGATATTATTTTTGTTTCTGTAAATACTCCAACTAAAACTTTTGGGGAAGGAGCAGGTATGGCTTCTGACCTGCAATACTGGGAAAAAACAGCTCATGAAATCATAAAATATTCTGAAAGAGACAAAATCATCGTTGAAAAAAGCACTCTTCCAGTAAGGACCGCTCAAGCTCTGGAAAGAATCCTTAAATCAAACAGAAAAAACATTAAGTTTGAAGTAATATCAAACCCTGAATTTCTTTCAGAAGGAACTGCAATCAAAGATCTACTTGAACCTGATAGGATTCTTATTGGATCACATCAAACAGAAGGAGGAATAAAAGCAGCTCAGGAGATTATTGATCTTTACACTCATTGGATTCCAAAAAAAAGAATAATCTCGACAAACCTCTGGTCTTCAGAGCTTTCAAAACTTGTTGCCAATGCATTCCTTGCACAACGAATTTCTTCAATAAATTCGATATCAGCTCTATGTGAAAAAACAGATGCAGACATTTCAGAGATATCATATGCTGTTGGAAGGGATTCAAGAATAGGTTCTAAATTTTTAAATGCAGGGGTTGGGTTTGGTGGATCATGCTTTAAGAAAGATATACTTAACCTGGTTTACATTTCAAGAAGTTATGGACTTGAACAAGTAGCAGATTACTGGGAAATGGTTGTAAATATAAATCAATATCAGGAAAAAAGATTTGTCCAGAGAATTGTTAAAGAGATGTTCAATACTATCTCTGAAAAGAAAATTGCCATTTTTGGATTTGCATTTAAAGCAAACACAGGGGATACAAGAGAATCCCCAGCTATTTATATAACCAAAAAGTTGTTGGAAGAAAGGGCTTTTATCTCAATAACTGACCCAAAGGCTCTTGATAATGCTAAAATAGATTTAAATGGAATTGATTCTAATGTTAAATATGAAATTGATCCATATAAAACAGCAAAAGGCTCAAATGCAATTGCAATCTTAACAGAATGGGAAGAATTTAAAAAACTTAATTATAAAAAAATTTACACATCAATGAAAAAACCAGCTTTTGTCTTTGATGGTAGAAATATATTAGACCATAAGAAATTGCATGGAATTGGGTTCAATGTATACCCTTTAGGCAAAACATCATTAACCCATTTTAAATAAGGAGCAATATATGTGCGGTATAACAAGTTATTGTGGGAATAAACAAGCTATTCCTATATTAATTGAAGGTTTAAAAAGACTTGAATATAGAGGATATGACTCAGCAGGCTTTGCAGTTATTGATAATAAAAAAAATATAATTGTTAAATCCCAGGGCAAGGTCCTTAAATTAGAAGAAAAAAAAGCAGGCAAAAAGATTGACTCAACCTTTGGCATTGCTCATACAAGATGGGCAACACATGGAGAACCATCTGAAATAAATGCCCACCCACAAACAGATTGTACAAAAAAGATAAGTGTTGTTCACAATGGAATTATTGAAAACTACCTTGAACTCAAAGAAGAACTTATAAAAAAGGATCATAAATTTGTATCTGAAACAGATACAGAGGTAATAGCTCATCTAATTGAAGAAAATTTCAATGAAGATCTTGAAGATGCAGTCTTAAAATCTATAGAAAGATTAATCGGGACATTTGGGATTGCAGTTATTCATTCTGACATTGATCATAAAATAGTAGTTGCAAAAAGAGGAAGCCCAATAATTATTGGTGTTGGAGAAAATGAATTTTTTGCAGCCTCAGATTCTAATGCGATTTCTCCTTTTACAAAAAAAATGATCTATCTCAGAGATGATGAGATGGCTGTTCTTAACTCTGATGGATATTATATAAAAAATTTCAAAAATGAAATTTTAGAAAAAGAAATTGAAACTTTTGATGAAGTAAGTTTTAAAACTGACAAAAAAGGGTATGAACACTTTATGTTAAAAGAGATATTCGAACAGCCTGAAACAATTGAAAATGCATTTAGAGGAAGAATAATTGAGAATGAGGGTGTATCAAAATTAGGAGGGCTTATACCTGTTCTTGATAGATTGAAGAGTATAAATAAATTAATTATTGTATCATGTGGAACCAGTTATTATGCTGGATTATTGGGAAGATACATACTTGAAAATCTCACGGAATTAAATGTTGAATGCGAACTTGCTTCAGAATTCAGGTATAGACGTTTAAAACTGGATGAGAATATTGGAGTTCTTGCAATTTCCCAATCAGGCGAAACTGCTGATACACTTGCTGCAATAAAAGAAGCAAAAAGAAAAGGAGCTCTTCTTCTTGGAATTGTAAATGTTGTTGGGTCATCCATTGCACAGATTACAGATGCAGGTGTTTACAATTTTGCTGGCCCTGAAATAGGTGTTGCATCAACAAAAATTTACACATCTCAGCTTGTGATACTGACTCTTATGGCATTGCTTATTGGAAGATATCAGGGATTATCCTATTATGAGGGTAGTCAAGTTATATGTGCTTTAAAGAATATCCCCGATAAGGTAAGAGAAATTCTAAATGATGCAGATAAAATAAAAAAGATAGCTCTTAAATACTCAAAATACAGGGATTTTTTATATATAGGGAGGCTTTATAATTATCCAACTGCAATGGAAGGTGCATTAAAACTAAAGGAAATTTCATATATCCATGCTGAAGGTTATCCTGCGGGTGAGATGAAACACGGACCAATTTCTTTAATCGATGAAAATTTCCCAACAGTTGCAATTGCTCCTGACGATTCAGCCATTGATAAGATGATAAGCAATATTCAACAAATCAAAGCAAGAAAGGGTAAGATCATTTCAATAACAAATAAAGATGCAAAAAAAGTTATAGATATATCAAATGACTCAATTATTGTTCCAAAAACGATCCCCATTCTCCAGCCAATTCTCAATATAGTTCCCCTTCAATTATTTGCGTATTATATTGCAAAACAAAGAGGATGTAATATAGATAAACCTCGAAATTTAGCAAAATCAGTAACAGTAGAATAAAAAAAGAGATCGATTTATAAACTTGACACAATTATGTTAAAACTATAAAATATCTTTGAGGAGATAAAATGTTTGGAACAGTTTCTTTCTGGGAAATATTAGGAGTACTTCTTATAATTGCCTTGCTCTTTGGAGGGAAAAAATTACCCGGACTTGGCAAAGGCCTTGGAGAAGGTATTAAAAATTTAAGAAATTCTTTAAAAAAAGATAAACAAGACGAACAAGAAACAAAAGAATCAGATAATGAAAAGGATAATTGAAGATCTAATAGAAAAGAGAAAAAAAAAACAGGAAAAATTAAAAAAAACTCTTAATGAACTGGGAGAATTAATTGAGAGTAAAACTCTTTTTAATAAAAAAAAAGGCAAGATAAAAAAAAATCTAACATATTTATATGTTGATCTTAATGAATTGATTACAATTCAGGACAAAGAATGGGATGCATATTCAAATAATCACTCCACCTCTGTTTTTAGATCCTTACAATGGAAAATTGAAAAACTTGAAGCAGAATATTCAAATGTAAAAACCATATTGATGAATTTTATTAGCCTTGAAAGATCTTTGCAAAAATTAATAAATTCCATTGATAAAAAAACTGACAAGAAATATTTAGATCAATTAAAAGGGATAAAAGGAGAATTATCTGTTTATCAATACTCTGATTTTGAGAAAAGATTCAGAGGAGAAGAAAATCAAGTAAAGAAAAAATTAAAAAGATACCTTTCAATCTTCTCTAAATCTGACAATATTTTAGATATAGGGTGTGGAAGGGGTGAATTTGTTGAATTATTGACAAATGAGGGTAAAACAGCTAAAGGTATAGATATATCTGAATCAATGCTTAATATAGCAAAATCCAAAGGCATAGAATGTTCAAAGATTGAAGCACTCCAATTTTTAAGGGAAAATAAAGATAACTCAATTGGTGGAATTTTTTCATCTCAAGTTATTGAACACTTTAAACCTGAATATTTAAAAGAAGTTGTTATTGAATCGTTCAGAGTTCTAAAAAGGAATTCCCCTGTAGTCTTTGAAACAATAAACCCTTTATCTATTTTTGCATTAAGTAATATCTATTTTCTTGATGTTACTCACCAAAAACCACTTCATCCTGAGTACATGAGATATCTGTTTGAAAGTTCAGGATTTTCTGATGTTAAAATCATATACTCAGATGATCTAAAAGATGAGAAATTAGAAGAAATTTGTCCTGAAAATCAAATTGCAAAAGAGTTTAACACAAATATTGATAAATTAAATAAAATATTATTTGCTTCACCAATGTATGCAGTTAAAGGAATAAAAGCTTGAAAAATATAAGAAACTTTTCAATTATTGCTCATATAGACCATGGGAAAACAACTCTATCAGATAGGCTATTGGAAATAACAAATACTATTCCTAAAAGAGAGATGCAAGATCAGATTCTTGATTCAATGGAGCTCGAAAGAGAGAGAGGAATAACAATTAAATCTCATTTTGTGAGATTATTACATAAAGATAAACATGGGAATGAATACATATTGAATCTTATCGACACCCCAGGCCATATTGATTTTAGCTACGAAGTTTCCAGATCACTTGCTGCTTGTGAGGGTGCTTTGCTTGTAATTGACTGCACACAGGGTGTTGAAGCTCAAACTGTTGCAAACACATATCTTGCAATTGAAAATGATCTTACACTTATTCCTGTAATGAATAAAATTGATTTACCAAACAATGAATTAAAAAAATCTTTAAATCAAATGGAAAATGTTATAGGAATAGGGAGAGATGAAGCTTTACTTGTAAGTGCAAAAACAGGTGAAGGTGTGGATAAAATCATTCCTTCCATTATTGAAAATATCCCACCTCCAAAAGGAGATCTGTCAAAACCTTTAAAAGCTTTAATATTTGATTCATGGTTTGATTCATATAGAGGTGTAATCATACTTGTAAAAATCATTGATGGGGTTTTAAAAAAGGGAGACAGAATAAAATTTTTATCAAACAACACAAAACATGACATTAATGAATTAGGTGTGCATACACCAAAACCTTTACCTACTTCGAAACTATCTGCTGGAGAAGTAGGATACTTAATAGGGAGTATAAAGAATATTTCTGAAGTAAAAATTGGAGATACATTAACCTTGGAAAAAGAGGAAAGGGTAAAGCCATTACCAGGGTTTAAAGAGCCTCAACCCATGGTTTTTGCAGGATTTTACCCTGGAGAAGGATCAAGCCATGAAGAGTTAAGAGAGGCAATTGAAAAACTGACATTAAATGATTCTTCTCTTTCATTTGAACCAGAATCATCCCCTGCTCTTGGAATAGGATTCAGATGCGGTTTCTTAGGCCTCTTACACAAAGAAATCATTCAAGAGAGACTTGAAAGAGAATATAACCTTTCAATTGTTAGCACCACTCCTTCAGTTAAATATAGAGTTACAGATACAAAGAATAATATCTTTGAAATTGAATCCCCGGCACAACTTCCCCCACCACAGAAAGTAAATAAAATTGAAGAGCCTTATATTGAAGCAATTATTCTTACTCCTGAAACCTATTTAGGAAATATCTTAAAATTATTACAAAACAGAAGAGGAATTCACAAAAAAATGGAATATATAGGTGCTCAAAAAGTATATTTAACTTATGAACTTCCACTTGCGGAAATTTTATATGACTTCTACAATAAACTAAAATCCATCTCTCAAGGATATGCCTCATTTGACTATGAAATTAAAGAATATAAAGAATCACCATTGGTTAAACTTGATATTCTTATAAATCAAAATCCTGTGGATGCTTTAGCTCTAATTGTACACAGAGAAAATGCATACACAATAGGCAATCAGATTGCATCCAAACTGAAATCTGTAATCCAGAAACAGCTCTTTGAAGTTGTTATTCAAGCAGCAATAAATAAAAGAATTATTGCAAAAACCGTTGTTAAAGCCTTAAGAAAAAATGTGCTTGCAAAATGTTATGGAGGAGATATTACAAGGAAAATGAAGCTCCTTGAAAAGCAAAAAAAAGGCAAAAAAAGAATGAAAAGAATTGGCAAGGTAGACATTCCACAAGAGGCATTTTTAGCTGCTCTTGAATTAGAATAACAGATAAATCATCTTCTTTCTATATTTAAATTTTTATAACTGATTTAAATAATCTGTGAGCTTTTTTCATCTTTTCAAATTGTTTTTTGTAATATTTACGGTTTTTTCTAGCAATTTCTAAAGCAAATTTTGAAGCAATAAAAGCCTCATTAAACATAGAGTTTTCATAATATGCTTCTGCTAATGTATCTAAAATATAGGCCTCTTTCTTTAATTTCAGAGCATGTTTTGCAAATTCTAATGCTTTTTTCTTATTCAAAAATCTCTCATCAGGACATTTTAAAAGTAACCATGCAAAGTTATTTAAAACTTCTGGTTGATTGTAATTCAATTGAAGAGATCTTTCATAAGCTCTTTTTGATTCACCCCATTTTTCTTGCTCATAACAGATCATACCTAAAAGGCTGTATAGTTCAGGTTTTTCAGCTCCGTTTTTAATCTTATTCTCAACAACATTTACCATTAAATTTAAATCCAATTTATTTTCCAGTTTTCCTGCATACGGATTAAAAGAGAGGAAAGTAAAAACAATCATTATAACAATAAAAATGAAAAGTGAATTTTTGACCTTTTTGTCATGTCTTATTATCATTTCAGGATTTATTATACTTTTCTTAATAAAATCAATTCTCTCTGAAATATTAAAGTGATGCCAGTTTGATTTTTTCTCATCATCATGTATACCAAATCCCAATTTTGTAAAGGCTGAAATCATATGAACAGGATCAATTCCAGACTGAAAACAATAGAGATCTGCCTGGCGCTCAAAATTCCTCATAAAGTATCCAAAGATAAATCTGAAATATACAATAAACATAAAAACAGAAATAAAAATTATCAAAAAACTTATTAAAGTTGTATTCAAACTACCATCTGCCCTAATTATTGAATTAAATCCAAATTCAGTATTAAGAAATAATTTAATTAACCTATCTGTTATTCCAAGACTCAACACAATAAATCCAACAAAAAACAACAAATAATAGGCAAGATGTTTTTTCTTAACATGGCCCACTTCATGACTGACAACAGCTAAAATCTCATCCCTATTAAGTAATTTCATCAATCCCGGAGTAATTAAAAGATACCTAAAAGAAGGAAATAACCCAATGACGCCTGCTGTAATTAATCCTTTATTTAATGCATTCCATGACATGATTTTCTTAAATTTTACTCTATTAGAATTACAGAAATTTGAAATTGAATCTTTAAGTTCTGTTTCTAAAAACTGTTTGCAATCCCACAAATAAGTAATCAGAACAGGGGCAAAAACTGAAAACATAAGTAAGAACAACCCAAATAAAACCACTTGGAATAGAGCTGAATCCATCATTTCAGGACTAAAAGGGAAATTAATCACATTATTTAAATCAATGATAAATGATAAGATCAACCAAGGAATTACAATTACAAGATTAAACTTAATATTAGCCCAGACAAAACCTTTTGAAGAATCTCCCCTTTGCAGTATTTTACCCATTGATTCAAAAGCCCAGTACCAGACAAATGAAAGGTGAAGCATAAAAAACCCAATGCCCATGAAATTAATATAGGTTTCACTAATACCAAAAGAGGGAGTCATATATAAAAACTTCTTAAAATCAAAAACAAATATTTCAACTATAAAAAAAAGTATTGAAATAATTGTGTTAATGTTTATCCTATGAAAATACTCTTTTTTTGCCTGATTTATATCAATTATTTCTTTATTATAATTTATCCTCAATTTCATAAAAGTATGTTTGTTGAATTGCCAGAAAAGAAAGAGAAGTAATAATATACTTATAAAATTCTGAGACATAGAAAATGCATTTTCAGATAAAGGTCCAATTGAAAAAACTGAAATTGCAATAATAAAATATAAAATATTTGCATAAATCATGTCATTCTATTTTACCAAAAAGATTAGAATATGTCATTAAGAAAACCAGCTTATATTAGAGTATGAATTAATAAATCATCATACTAAGGTAAGCTACAACTTCTGAAAAATCGTGTGTGACTTTTCCGGAATTTGTATATTCAATGATTTCAGCTTTTTTAGCTCCTGATTCAATTGCAGCTATAAGCATTATAACAACAGGGCATACACCACACATTGAAATTCTATTTTCAAACACAGTTTTGAATAAACCTTCAGGATCTAAATTTAATATTTTATCTATAGCCTTATTATCCATTATCTTTGCTTCTTCAGCATCTATATAATGACTCATATCACTTGAAGCAACTATCATTATATCTTTATTTGAATTTATTAATTTTGCAATTTCCATTCCCCCGTTTTTTAAGTCCTTAAAATTGTTTGAAGAAATCGTAATAGGAAGAATTTTTGCGTCAGGATTCTGATATTGAATAAATGGAACCTGAACTTCAAGAGAATGCTCATCTCTCCCTGCTATAGAATCTACTTTAAAAACTTCTGAATCCTCAACCAATTTTGACCTTAACTCTATATTTACAGCAACATCACCCAATGGTGTTCTCCAGAAATTATTTCCGTCAACAGCAAAAGAGTATCCAACTCCCCTATGATTTACCCCAAGTATAATTACTGTATCAGGGATCTCAACCATACTAAATCCTTTACCTGCACACCCGCCTGAATAAACATATCCTGCATGAGGAGAAATTAATCCAATTACTCTTTTTTTACTCTCATTAAAACTAATAAATTTAGATAATTCTTTTTTAAGACTTCTCTCATCTCCTGAATAAAACATACCTGCAACTGCTGACTCTCTAACCATTTTATCCCTCCATTTATAAATTAAATATATATAAATTTTATAAAATATTCAATATTGAAACAGATTTTTTTAAAAATGACTAATCAGGTCCAATAAGTACTTCAATCAAGTTATTACTAAATAACACCTTTTTTATATATTGGTTAAATCTCTCAAGAGTAATGCTTTCAAGTGCAGAAGGAAATCTGTCATAAAATTCAAAACCAAGACCCATAGCTTCAAATTTTACAAGATTTAAAGCTCTAATCTCTTTTGTTTCATTTTCTCTGAGAAAATCTGCTTTTGAGTAAATCTTAGCAACATTAAGTTCTTCTTTGTTCACTCCATTTTTATAAAGATTTTCAATAATTTTTTTTATCTCTTTAATAGCTTTTTCTCTCTTCTTTCTATCTGTTTTTAGATACATACTTAAAAGCCCCGAATCTTTCATTTGAACTGCATAAGCATTCACAGTATATGCAAGATTCATAGGGTCTCTTAAAACCCATAAGCGAGATTTTACTCCTTTTCCCATCAAGCTTTCAAGCATATGAGCCAGAACAAAATTTTCTTTATCCAGTCCTGGCAGTAAAGCTGTATAAGATATAAGGGTTTGCTTCTTATCCCTTTTTAATGAAATTGATCTGTTTTTTCTTGAATCATTCTCCTTTGCTTTTATCAGAAATTTTGTAGAGCCATTTTTTACAAAACTTTTTAAGGGCATTTTCTTAAAATGTTTCTCAAACATATCTTTTATCTCTTTTTGCTCTAAATCAGTTACAACTGAAATAATCATGTTAGATACATTAAAGTGTTTTTTATAAAAACTAACAATATCCTCTTTTTTAATTGATTTTAGTGTCTCTTTGCTACCATAAACTGAACCCCCATATCCTTGTTCTCCAAAAAAGGAATTAAAATTAGACTTTGACATTAAAAATAATGTGTTATCTTCTTCTTGTTTTTGTTGAAATTCCATTTGCTTTTTTATAAGAAATACTCTTTGGCTTGAAAAAATGGGATTTATAATAAGTTTTGAAATAAGTTCTAAAGATTCATTAAAATTTTCACTTAAACTTCTAAGTGTAATAATAGAATAATCCCCTTCGACTTTTAACACAAAGCTTGAGCCTGAAACCATTAATCTCTGAATCTTACTCCTGTCCGGTAATTCAAGGACAATACGGGTTGTTAAATAGCAAAGTCCCTTCTTTCCAACAGGTTCGGCTTTTTTTCCTCCATTTATAAGAATTTGAAGAATCGTGATTTTTGATGAATCATCTTCCTGATAAATAAGCTTAAGGTTATTATTTAATAAGAGTTTTTTTGAACTTAAGTGCCAAACTATATCTTCATTTGAAAAAAGACTCAAACAAATAGAGAAAAAGAGTAAAAAAAGGCAAAATTTAACAGATATTTTTAAATCTATTTCTTTAATTTTCTTCATTTGAGGGTAATATAGAAATTACTACGAATTTTTCTCCTATTAAATATCGAGAACTTATCTTTCTCAATTTTGATGAATTCACCATTTTTATTCTTTTATAATAGCTTTTCTTTTCCGAAGGATCCCCTAAAAGCATATACCTTGCATAAGAAATAGCAGAATTTAATCCTTTTTCTTTTAATGATTCTGATCTGAATATAATCTGGTTTTTTGCTGTTTCAAGAAAATCAAAAGCCTGTGAACGATATTTAGGTAAATAATCTTCAGAAGAATATAGAAATGAGGTACTCCTGTTTAATAATTTTAAAACCTCAATCTTTGCCATCTTTATATTTTTTTGTTCTAATTTAAGTTTGATTAAAGCAGCAGCTCCATATTTTAAAGAAATATATTGCATTGAAATATCCTCAACCAAACGTCTTCTTCCTCTTAAAACAGTCCCGAGTAGAGGATTAATACCCCCTCCAAATACTTGTATTAATACCCTCATCCCAATTTCATCTTTATTATTCAATTCAGGTGCTAAAAACCCAATTATTAAGTGTGCTTCTTTTATATCCATAGCCTTTTTTATTTCAATATTCTTTTTCAGCTTATAAACTAAACAAATCTTTGAACTTTGTAATTTTTCCTTTTTCAATACTCCAAAAATCTGCCCTATTTTTTCCCTGATTTCATTAATATAAAAATCACCAACTACACATAAAGAACAATTAGAAGGAGTATAAAAACGCTCATAAAAAGACTTGATTTGTTCTAAAGTTGCATTTTTTACTGTTTCTTTATCTCCATATATAGGGCTCTCATATGCATGGTTTTTAAATAGATTCTGAAGAGCTAAAATTGTTCCCATATTATAGGGATTATCATTCTCCTGGTTTATTTCTTCGAGTATTACCTCCTTTTCTTTATCAAGTTCCTCCTGGGATAACTTTAAATTGAAAACAACCTCTTTTAAAATTTTTAGAGCAAAACCTATATTATCCGATGGAACCGAAATCTCAAATGTGGTGAGATCATAATCTGTATGACCATTGAAATAAGCACCATGTTTTCTCATCTCCTCTGCAATTTGAGCTCCTGAATAATTTTTTGTGCCCCTGAATAGGATTAAATGCTCAAGTATATGAACAAAACCTTTTGTTAGTGAATTTTCATCTTTAGATCCAACATTAATTGCAATAGCAATGTTAATAAGAGGAATTGAATCCCTTTCCTCTAAAAAAACCTTCATTTCATTCTTTAAAACAGAATATTTACTTTTTCTTATATTTGCAGAAAACAGTATTTGAAAAGAAAATAATAAAACGAAAAAAGAAAAGAAATATTTAGATGATCCCAGTTTCATTATCTAATTTTAAAGTATAAAAAAATTATAGTCAATTTTTTAACTCAAAACTCAACACTAAAATTACTAAATCCCAGTTCCCAAATCTTACATACCAAATCCCTGTTCCCCGTTGATCACCCTTTATATAGTAATGCATGAGCTCTCGAAAGCTGTTGGGGAATCCTTAGACCCTGAGGGCAGTGCTGCATACAGGTTTGGCAATTAATACAAGCATTGGCCTTGGTGGGAAGCTTCGTGTAAAGCTCTTGGGCTTTTCCCCAGTCATAGTCATCCATTGCGTAGCGTTCAAACCGCAGAATGTCAGCAATCGGTACTTTCTGAGGACAGTGGGGTTGACACATGGTACACAAGCGGCAGGTAGTTTTATCCGCCTCAATGGTTAGCATCTGGATAGTCTGCTCGTCGTTGGTACGGAGGCTCTTTCCCGCTCCTGAATAGGTTTCCACGAATTCATCAAGGGTTTTAACCCGGATAACAGCAGCGTCCAGTTTTGTTCTCGTAGTCAGCCAACGGGTCAACGCATGATGGGGGGAAGTGCCAGCTGGCAGTTTGTCCATGAATTTCTGATCCTGCTTCATCCGACCGATACCACGTGCTGTTTTCATGGCGATGGTGCCAAAGCCTTTTTTACGGGCAAACTCGATAAATTGATCCATTTCCGGGTCAGCACCATAGGAATAGATGAATTGGGCATGTTCATAGAGGCCATCTTCCACCACAGCGGTTAGAATTTCAGCAGCACTCTGTCCTCCCGGTACCCTGGAATTACCAGCATACCCATGCTGGGACAGGCAGAGATGCTTCACCAATCCTTCTTTTTTCAGCCGCTCAAAAGCCCGGACAAAACCCCTTTCTTTTTTAAGCTCCTCTGTACTGTGGTATCCGTAATGCAGCTGCATGTCATCAAAGTACCCAAGTTCCGTTTTTTTTAACGCCTCCTTTACATAGGTATAATGGGCCTCCTCGTCAAAGCGGCCGGTATGATGACTACCACCGGCTCTGTCAACAGTTACCTGACAATAGTGAGCATCACGGTTCTTAAGGATTGAATCGGGTGTTTTGCTGCGCATCCAGCGGTTGGCTTTATGCCAATAATTCATCCCACATAAAATCCCGGCTTCAGTGGGTGCCTGGGCCAGATCACCGGCTCCCAGTAAAATCGACACCTTCCGCCCGCTGTAGCCCAGCTTCCTGCGAGGCAGTTTCCCCACTTTCCGTGCGGCTTCAGTAATTCCATCCTCTTCACCGGTTAAGAGTTTGCCAGGCAGTTTCCCGGCTAAACCGGTTATCATTGCCGCTGATGACAATTTAAGAAAATCCCGTCTTTTGATTAAAGATTTTTTACCCACTTCTTACCTCCTTACAAATTCAGTATACTATCAATTTATCAAAAAACAAATCTCCAGTCAATTTCTACCAAGGGGGTAAGTTTAGAGCGCTGTCTCATATTTTAGCTATTAATCTGTAAGATGATTTTGTTGCATGAGGATTTATTTGACTTAACAATTCCCTTCCAATAGGCGTTTTCAGCACTTCGTCAATAATAAAAATTTGACCCCTATGCTTATTAAAAGAAAAGAAATACTTAGATGATCCCAGTTTCATTGTCCAATTTTAAATTATAAAAAATTTATAGTCAATTTTTTACCAAATCCCAGCCCCCAAATCCCAGATCCTACTTTTCCCTTTTTACTTACACTTGGTTGACTGGACTAATAGTTAAATGGACTAATAGTTGAATAGTTGATTAATTAAATAGTTTAATGGTTTATTTTAACTAAACACTTAAAACTCAAAACTCAAAACTGTATTTGCTGAACGCTGATAGCTGAATGCTTCTTCCTCATCTACCCATTTACCCATCTACTCATTACTTTTTACTTTTAAAAGGGAGTTTTTTTAATGCTACATAAAAAAGTCTTGACAAAACCTATCGTTGCCTTTATCTCTGTCTATCTAAATTATTATAAACAACTGCATTTCCTAAATGATTCTCAATGATTTTAATAGCAGAGGAATTTGAGAATGTATGCATATATGAATGATGTATTGTTAATACAAGATCCTGGAATTCTTGTTTGAAATCCTTTTCTAATGATTTTATGAGCAACCCAATCTTAGTAGCTTCATCAATATGAATATGCCGAGAATGAGTTTTTGTTCTTTCATGATCACTTAATTTTTTTGCAATTCTATTAGCGATTTCTTTAGCATTATTTTTATCTTTAAACATTCCTGTTGCTAACCAGGAACTTACCATTTCCATAGATAGATCTATTGCATTTTGACATTCTCCGAGAAAAGTAGGATGATACTTTTCAACAACTTTCTGCCATATTGGAATTGTTTTCGGGTTATCCTGAATTTCTTTTAAAGCTCTATTAAATTCTTCAAGAACCCCTTGAGCAGGAATTCCACGGAATTGAGGATCAATCGGACCAATATTTGATTGTTTTCCCATGACAATTTCTTTACATGCACAAGCAATCATTGTTCCAGCTGACATAGCAATTTGAGGAATGAATGCCCTGATATTTGTTCCAAACATCTTTCTTAAATAATAAACAATTGATTCTGTTGCTGTAGTATCTCCGCCAGGTGTATGTAGTATTAAATCAAGCCCTCTTTTTCTATCAAGACCATGTATAGTAGCCATAAGCCCGTTTTTATCATCATCATTTATGTCAGCATTTCCAATCTCGGGTTTCTGAAGCCATCCGGAATAATATGCAATAACATTTCGCCCTTCTTTTTCAAATAACAACTTCAAATATTTTCTTCTTACAAAATCAAGAGCATCAATTCTTTTTGAACTTTTTATTTCATCTAAGACCTGGCTCCAACTTGGCATTATTTTTTTTTAGATAAATCTTTTAATTCCTTTTCAGAAGAATTGGAATAAGTGATATTTACATATTTTCTAAGAGAACATTTTTTATATTGATTGATAAATTCATTTGGATCGTTATTATAAGAAGGGATTTTTTCTTCAGGAATATTAAATTTTTTGTATTCTTTATTTATATTCATACAATCCTCCTTTTTTCTTTCAATAATATTATAATTCAATTTTAAATAATTATCAACTTCTAAAAAAATAATTCTATACTATTGATAATTAACTCCCAATGGGTCTCATCCTTATCACACTATAAAAAAATAAATTACCTGTCTTTTTCATTTTTCTTTTAAAAGGGAGTTTTTTTAATGCTGCATAAAAAAGTCTTGACAAAACCTATCGTTGCCTTTCCTTTTACATCATTCCTTGTTCATTATTCATTATTCGATATTCTACTTTTTTGTTTTTTTTTAACTAAACACTTAAAACTCAAAACTTAAAACTTCTAAATTGTATCAAGTTTACAAGAATACATGCACCGTCACCCCATCTTTATTCAAAGTTATCTGCCCCTCCATAAGGAAATTACCATCATCAGGTTTCAATACCTTATAGGTAGAGTTCAAAGAATAAACCATAATCTTGTCGAGGCATCATATCCTCAGTTTCAATACCTTATAGGTAGAGTTCAAAGAAGAGGTGCTGCAAATAGCTCTGTATATACAGCA
>JAUWQW010000097.1 GCA_030610885.1 Candidatus Aminicenantota bacterium
TAAAAAGGTTTATCTTACGGTCAATTTTTTTGACTCAAACTTGAATAAAGGAAAAGAACTTAACAGAATGATTTCACCTGCACAGCAAGCTGGTAAAATAGAGTTATTAAAGGAAACTTTTTTATACCAAACTCATAATAATAAAATATTTATTGCCTGTGGTAAAGGATTCTTGCTTAATTCTTTTGACCATACCGGGAAAAAACTGTTTTCAGTTGATCAGAAAGATTATAAAAGGCGGAAATTCACATCAGAGGATGAAAAGAAATTTAGAGAGGTGCTAAAATCACGATTTAAAGCCCAGTATGATATGTTTAAATCTCGAATCTCTTTTCCGGATTATTTCCCGGAAATTCTAAATTTTTTTATTGCAGATAATAAAATTTATATATCAACATGGAAATGGGAAAATGAGAAAATTGAATTTTTTATATATGGTTTGAAAGGCAAATTATTAAAACATCTGTTTATCCCTTTTGTTTTCCAGAATGCATTGGAGCCCTATCCTGCAGCTATCAAAAATGGCAAGCTCTATCAATTGATTGAGAATGATGATGAGGAGTGGGAATTGCATATTACTGACATAAAATAGAAAAGACTGAATATAAAGATAGAGTAAAAGGTTTTTTTTAAGGTATTTAAAAAAAAATTTATTTTATGTTATTATATTATTTCAAATAATTTTGGGAGGTTCTCAAATGTTATTACATCAGGAATTTATAATCAATGCAAAAAAAACAGGTAAGAAATTTGCAATCATTGACCGCTCACTTGAAAAAAGAATCACCTATTCAAAAGCTCTTATTGCATCATTGATTTTATCTAAAAAGATGAAGAAGTATAAAGATGGGTTTATTGGGGTAATGATTCCAAATTCTGCTGGGTCAATTCTTACAATAATTGGCATACTTATGGCTGGAAAGGTCCCTGTTATGATAAATTATTCAACTGGTGCTGCAGAAAATTCTGAATATGCTCAAAAGAAATGTGGTTTTAAAACCATCATTGTATCAAGAGCATTACTTGAAAAGATTGGTTGCCGTATTGTAAAGGGTATGGTATTTATTGAGGATATCATGGATAGTATTTCAACATATGAGAAAATACAAGCTGCATTGACATCAAAATTGCCTGTAAAGCTTTTATTAATGAAGATTCATAGAGGAGAGGAAAATGATAATGCTGTGATTCTCTTTACAAGTGGTAGTGAAAAAAATCCAAAAGCTGTTCAAATCACACATAAAAATCTTATGTCAAATATGAGGAGCTGTCTTATTAGTTTCAATTTAACACAAGATGATATTATGCTTGGAATTTTGCCCTTTTTTCATGTTTTCGGACATAATACAAATTTATGGCTCCCGTTTATAATAGGAATGACTGTTGTGACATATGCAAATCCGCTTGATTATAAGAAAATATGTACTATTATAAGAGAAGAAAAAACAACAATAATGATTGCAACCCCGGTATTTTTCAATGGATATCTAAAGCAGTCTGAACCGGGTGATTTTGCCAGTGTCAGGCTTGCTGTAACAGGGGCTGATAAGATACCTGATTTTTTGAGAAACTCGTATAAAGAAAAGCATAATCTTGAGCTTTATGAAGGGTATGGAACAACTGAAACCAGCCCGGTTATTAGTGCTAATACGGTTGAAAGTAATCGGCCCGGGAGTATCGGGAAACCTATTCCAGATGTTCAGGTTAAAATTGTTGATATCAATTCAGAGAAAATACTGGAGCCTGAAAAAGAGGGGAAAATTTATGTGAAAGGTGACCTTGTTATGAAAGGTTATTTTGATGATTTAGAAGAAACTTCATTGAGAATTAAAGATGGATGGTATGACACAGGTGATATGGGAATGATGGATAAAGATGGGTACTTATGGCATAGGGGGAGATTAAAGAGATTTGTGAAGATTGGAGGGGAGATGGTTTCACTGGTGAAAGTTGAATCTGTTGTTTATGAGATGTTGCCTGTAGATGTTGTTTGTTGTGTGGTTGAAGTCCCGGATTCTATAAAAGGTGCAAAAATTATAGTAGTAATTACAAAAGAAATTAACGAAAGACAACTCAAGAAAAAATTGTCAAAAAGATTATCAAATATAGAAATGCCAAAACAGTTTATTTTTATGGAAGAACTTCCTGAAATGGGAAGCGGTAAGGTTGATTTCAGAACCGTAAGTGAGATGGTAAGAGAAAAGTTAAGTGAAAATAAGAAACAATAAAGAGCATTACATTATAAACATCTAATAAGCGAAGTTTTAAAAATTTGAAGTACAATAATTACTGATTACAATTAGATGAATGGACAACAATGTTTTTTATTGCATTTATCCTCTTTAAAATGGGGGGGTGGCTATAAGTGATAAAAACTTTTAGAGGATGCGGCGTTAAATTAGAAAGGTTGTCAATGCTCAGCTTTTTTAGAGCAGAAATAAATGCATCTCCTTTTTCAGTTGATTTTAAAACATATTTGTCTGCTTCATATTCATATTTGCGAGAAAATATATTTGTTGATATTGAAAGAATCATTGAGATTGGAGAGTAGAGAAAACCAAAGAATATAAGGCTTGCATATATAGATAGATTGTCCATTTTGAAAGCATTAAACAGTTCTCTGTTATTTATAAAAAGAGAAAGTATAAATAGAACTAATCCTGTTTCAAGAATCGATGCAATCATTGTTTTGAAAATATGTTTTAATTTATAATGTCCCATTTCATGAGCAAGAATGGTTAATATCTCATCAACAGAATTTTTTTTTATAAGTGTATCAAAAAAAACTATGCGACGTGATTTTCCAAAACCCGTAAAAAAAGCATTTGTTTTGGTTGATCTTTTCGATCCATCCATTGTAAATATTCCTTTTATTTTGAAATTCTCTTTTTTTACATAATTTTCAATAGCATCTTTTAGTTCTCCCTCTTCAATTGGATAAAACTTATTAAAAAGTGGCATGATAACATATGGAGCAATAAACATTAGAAAAATCTGAAACAATGTTATTACTATCCACAGATATAAAGGAGCTAATTTTCCGGTTTCTGAGAAGAACCATAGGATTAATGCAAGAATAGGTACTCCTATGATGATTAGTAGAAATAGACCTTTGATTATGTCTGAAATAAATGTTTTTACAGTTGTTTTATTAAACCCGTATTTTTCCTCAATAACAAATGTGTTGTAAATAGAAAATGGAATCTCAATGATTTGAGATAGCAATATTAAAATAAAAATATATATGATTCCTGTAATAATTTCACTGAAATTATAGTTTCTTACGATTTTATCAAAAAAATTAAAACCGCCAAATATAATGAATGGAATAATGGTAGAAATGCTGATTGTACTGTGTATTAATCCGAATTTTGAATTTTCCTTTGTATATTGTTGTGATTTTTTGTACTTTATCTTATCATAATAATCCTTGAATTCTTCAGGAAGTTCAGGATTTAAGTTTTTAATGTTGAAATGTTCTATTATTATATTTAATAAATATTTCCCAATCAGAATTGTTAATATTATGATCAAGTATAAGTTCATTTTTTCTCCTTAATATCATATGAAAAGATATCAATAATAAAGTAGTAGATTTTATGCTAAGAAAAAATAAAGGTCAAGTCTTAATTTTTGTTTTTGACTGATAGTATAGAAAATGCTAAACTATTGCCTGAGTCAACCTTATTGTAAACTGTTGGATTATCAAATTGATAAGGAGTAAATAATGAAAATTTGTATTGTTGGCGGTGTTGCAGGCGGGGCTTCTGCTGCTGCAAGATTAAGGCGTTTGGATGAAAAGGTTGAAATTGTTATGTTTGAAAGAGGTAAGTATATCTCTTTTGCAAATTGTGGTCTTCCCTATCATATTTCAGGAAAAATAAAGGAAAGATCCTCTCTATTGATTTTAACTCCTGAGAGTTTCGAGACCCGTTTTAATGTAGATGTCAGGGTTAATAATGAGGTTTTATCAATAGATAAACAAGAGAAGACTATTCAAGTAAGGGATTTGAAAAAAAACAAGAATTACAATGAAACATATGATAAGCTTATTCTGGCTCCAGGTGCTGGACCTTTTGTTCCACCTATAAAAGGTGTTGATTCGGATATGTTTATGAATTTGAGAAATATACCTGATCTGGATAGGATTATCTCTCACATAAAAGAGAATAATGTTAAAAGAGCAGTTGTAATAGGGGGTGGATTTGTTGGCGTTGAAATTGCAGAAAATCTTTCAGAATTAGGTATTAAAACCAGTCTTGTTGAATTATTAGATCAAGTTCTTCTGCCTTTAGACAAAGAGATGGCTAATATTGTTCATCATAAATTGCAGGAGAGAGGTATACAATTATATCTTTCCAATGGAGTGAAAGAAATATCAAATCAAGGCGTAGTACTTAATTCAGGAAAAGAAATAGAAGCAGGTATTGTGATTGGAGCAATTGGTGTTAGACCTGAGACAGGTTTAGCAAAGGAAGCAGGCTTAAAACTTGGGAAAACAGGAGGTATAATTGTTGATGGGCATATGAGGACGAGTGACCCTGATATTTATGCTGCAGGTGATGCTATTGAAGTTACTCACTTTGTAACTGGATCTTATGAGTTGATCCCTTTGGCTGGCCCTGCAAATAAGCAAGGTCGTATTGCTGCGGACAACATCTGTGGTATGCCTTCTGTATATAAAGGAACTCAGGGAACTGGTATATTAAAAGTTTTCAATCTTCAAGTAGCATTTACAGGTATAAATGAGAAACAGGCAAGAAAAACAGGCATAAATTATAAAACTATTCATCTTCATCCTGACAATCATGCAAATTATTATCCAGATTCACATCAGATTTCATTAAAGGTTTTATTTGATATTGATTCAGGAAAGATTTATGGAGCTCAGGGTATTGGACCTGATGGAGTTGATAAGAGAATAGATGTATTTGCAACAGCAATTAGAGCTGGAATGACTGTTTTTGATCTTGAAGAATTAGAACTTGCTTATGCACCCCCCTTTGGCTCTGCTAAAGACCCTGTTAATATGGCAGGATATATTGGGGCAAATATAATAAAAGAGATTTTTAAATCTATTACTTATGATGAAATAAAAAACATTAAGAATCCATTACTTGTTGATGTGAGAACTACAATTGAGTTTAAACTCGGAAATATTCCTGATTCTGTAAATATTCCAGTTGATGAATTAAGATCAAGAATTAATGAGCTTCCTAAGGACAGAAATATAGTTATTTGTTGTCAGGTTGGAATAAGAGCGTATATTGCTTATCGCTTCTTGATACAAGCCGGATTTAAAGATATTTGTAATCTATCTGGCGGGTATAAGACTTATCTTAATTATACTTATAAATTGGAGAATATGTTGAATTTTAATCAGGATTCGAATTACATGGAAGATGAGGGTAGGGTATGAGATATTTGTTTTTTTATATGATCTTTGTTAGTATATTAGTGTAAATAATGAATATTAAACTAATAAATTTTGGAGGTACTATTTAATGAGAAAATTATTTGTTTTTATGTTAATTCTGTTTTGTTCATTTATGCTAGTTTCTGCACAAGACAATTGGGATTCTGAAGAGCCATCATTCTCTTCTTTAAGAACAAATGTTGGGCTTAAATTTGGAATGGTTTTCCCGGGCAAAAATTACTATGATAAAGGGATTTGCTATGGAGTGAGCCTTAATTTTATTTTAATTGAAAATTTTTCAATTGAACTGATAGGTTTGAGGTTCACAACTAAAGTTACTAAATCGGAAGAAAATGATCTAAGTAAAGGTGCTTTAAAATCAATTCCTCTTCAGCTTAGCATTAAGTATCAATTCACAAAAGAATCAAAGTTTGTTCCCTATATACTCGCAGGTGCGGACTACATTTTATATGATCATTCAGTAGACATGCCAGAATGGGAAAATATGGGTTTTAAGATATCAGAGGAAGTAGATAATGGTATTGGATTTCATGTAGGTTTGGGGTTTGATATTTTTATTAGTAACAACATTGCATTAAATATAGATGGTAGATATGTTTTCAGCAAAACTAACCTTAAATCAGCTATTCTTGATACTAAAAGTGATATATCTGTTACCAAGGAAATTAAAGATCTTAATATAGATTTAATTATTGCAAGTGTTGGATTGAAAATATATTTTTAAAAGGAGTAAATAATGAGACAATATTTTAGATTTAAAATAATTTTTTTTGTTTTAGTAATTATGTTTTTTGCTCTTTCTCTTTTTGCTCAAAATGTAGATGATAAAAAGTTTATTTTTTTAGAAAATCAGGATTATAATAATCCCAAGCTTGAATATGATCTTTTTAAGTTAATACAGGTTTTTAAAAGTTCTGGCCTTCAGAAAGCAGAAGAGTATGCAAAAATGAGACAAATAGATTTTGATATCAATATGATCAGAGTAATTGTAAAGACCAATTCTTGTGCAGCAAATAAATCTATTTTCAGTTTAACAGCCATACCTGATGTTCAACAATTTATAAAGGAACTAGGTGGCCATATTGAATTAATATATAATAACTCAATTCAGATTCAACTTCCCATATCAAATATTGAACAACTATTAGGTGTAAATGAGGTGAAGTATATTAGATTACCTATTAAGCCACATCTGTATGATATAGTAAGTGAAGGGGTTGAATTTTCAGGGGCTAATAAATTTTATAATCTTTCGGCCTTTCGTTCAAACAGAACAGTTAAGGTATGTATACTTGATTCCGGTTTTGAGGGTTATGAAAATCTCTTGGGCTCAGAACTCCCTGCTAATGTTACTGCTAAATCATTCAAACAGAACAATGATATTACAGGAGGCGGTGTAAAACATGGAACTGCATGTGCTGAAATTGTGCACGATATGGCTCCTGACGCTGAACTCTATCTGGTCAATTATGATTCTTTAAGTGAGTTACATGAAGCAATTGACTGGCTTGCTGAAGAGAATGTGAATGTTATTTCATTTTCAATGGGTTATTATAATTCAGGTGCAGGTAATGGGACAGGCTCTGTTTGTGAGCTGGTGGAATATGCAAAAAATAAAGGAATCATATGGGTAAATTCTGCTGGAAATGATGCTAATACCCATTGGGAAGATACTTTTAAAGATAATAATAAAAATGGTTTTATGGATTTTGGAGCAGATGAAATTTTTGAATTCTCAATACAAAAAGGATATCCATTCTGGATTTTTATGAATTGGAATGACTGGGGGACCTGGGATGGAGTAAACTATTCAGGTTCATCAAACGATTATGACCTTTATCTTTATATTTTTGATGAAAGTAATAATAAGTGGGTTTTTGTAGATGACTCCAAAAACCTCCAAACCGGTTCCCAATGGCCTGTAGAGTCTTTCGATGGTTGGTATTCTCCAACATATACTAAATGGGGTCTTAAGATTAAAAAGAAACCCAATGCAGAGATTAAAAAAATAGAATTGTTTTTTGATTTTAATTATACTGTCAGTGGCAGTATGGAGTATGGGCCTTTTGCCAATGGTAGTTTAACCATACCTGCTGACTCTTATCAGGCAATTGCAGTAGGAGCAATTCCATGGGAGGAAGGATACAAAGACTATTACTACACTTACACGAGTAGAGGCCCTACAACTGATGATAGAATTAAACCTGATATAGCAGCAGCTTCCCATGTATCTAATGGAACTTACGGTTCATTTGGCGGAACTTCAGCTTCTGCTCCCCACGTTGCAGGAGCAATTGCTCTTTACTTAAACAAAACCCCATTTACTTTGGATCAAATAAGAACAATTCTTGAAAAAAGGGCTGAAGATTGGGGATTTACAGGAAAAGACAATATCTTTGGTTTTGGGAAATTAAAATTAGACTAAATAGAGGGAACAGACATCTCTTTTTCAGAATATTTGTCTTAAATTAAATTTTTGAGATATTTGAGATAAAAGTTGTATATAACAATATTAGGTAATGACAAAAGTTTAATGAAAGATTATGAAAGTAAGATTTGAGGTTAAGGTGTTAAAAGTAATCGCAATTGAAATGACAAGCATGAGGAAAATCGGAGATTTTCCACATGCTTTTGGAAAAGTCATTCAAACTTTTC
>JAUWQW010000053.1 GCA_030610885.1 Candidatus Aminicenantota bacterium
TCATTGTTAACCCCATTTTTACACCTCTTCTGATAGATTACATCAAAAAAGGTACCACTTCCTGATAAATTTTTCATATAGATTTTTTCGTGCGTCAACGATCTATACTTCGTATAGATTCTTAAATGAGGCAATAGGGATACATCCAGCTTTTACAATCAATATTACAAAATATATTATCACTTACAAAATTTTGTAAACTTTTTTATTTTTTCACTTCCAGGGAACAATTCTAAAGCCTTAGATACTACTTGAATTAAGTCTTCCTTGTCTTTTTTAGATTTGTATATCTTTATCAACTCCAGAAAATTTTTTTCTGATTTTTTTAAAAAGAGTGCACTTAATGCATACATCTCAGCTTTGTATAACTGTTTCCTGAGGAAATATATTCTAGACATTAATGAATGAAACTCTGGCACAAAAGGATTTACTTCCAGCAAATCTTGTAGCCTTTCAAAAGTTTCTTCTATATTTCCTGAATTATACAAATTTCTTATGTTACTTACTTCTAAAGAATAATTTATATTACTCTCAAATTCAAAATAGAATATACTTTTCAAATTCAAAGGAATATCAGGTTCATTATCATCCATATAAATATCGGGAATATAATTTCCAAAAACATTAAAAAGTAAATCTTTTTTATCATTTTTTGATAAAAAATATGAGAACAAATCAATCAGTTTTTTCTCTACTGGAAAGTAAAAAAGAGCACTATTTAATACTTCAGATGCCCTTTCCTTGTATTTAGTGATTAACAACAATTTTATATAATTTAAATATACAATGGAGTCCTTACTCAAATTCAAAGAATATATAAAATGTTTTTCTGCTGATTCATATTTTTTTTCTTTGAAACATAAAACCCCCAAATTATTATTAACTTCAAAATCAAATTGGTTCTCTTTTGACAATTTTTTGAACTCTACATTCGCCCCTTTCAAATCTCTTTTATAATAATATAGAAGAGCAATTAAAAATATTTTCTCATATTTAAAAACAAATTTATTCGAAATCTTACCCAAAAATATTTCTGATTTACCAAGTTCACCTTGATTTAAATAGCACTTACTTAATTCAAAATTTAAAAAATCAGAATAAAGATTTGATTTATACGCTTTTTCCAATAATTTAACCTTATGTGAAATATCGTCTAAAAGATAACTTTTTATAAAGATTTCATATCCATGATTATTTAGATTTAATTCAGGATAAAACACCTCATTTTCGTTTTTATTAAAGTACTTTAAAACATAATTCAATAACTCCTTTTGTATTTTAAATAAATCTTTTACATGTCCTTTAATCAAAGGTAAATACCTTTGAGTATATTTTTTTAAATCTATTATATAAGAATTCACCTCCAAGAATGACTGATTATCTACATTTGAAGATATTATCTCACCTCCGACTATAATGTTAGCACCAAAATCCATTGCAAGCTTTATTTTACTTGCCTTTGTTATATTATAGGGAAAATTAATGTTTTTTAAATCAAGGATAGATTTAACTTTGTTGTCTGAAAGAGTCTCAAAAGAATTCAATTGCAAACTTGTTGTTAGATAAAATGAAATTGCTTTGCCTAACCATTGATGCGTTTTTTTCTCAGGGGAATTTGCTTTAAAAGGGAAAACAATTATTTTAGCTGAGATAAAAGAATATAGAAAAAAAATAAAAATAATAAAAAATATCTTTTTCATTTTTTAATGTTCATAAAAACTGTTTAAAAAATCTTTCAAAAAATAAGCGCCCTTTAATTCCGCCTTACCTGCCCTTTCAAGTCTAAAAGCAAATGCATATTGGGGCTTATCAGCTGGGAAAAAACCAATCAAAACTGAATCAAACCCAAATTTTCTTTTCCCAGAAGTTCCAGTTTTTAAAGCAACTTTAACAAAATCAACTTTTGAACGATGCCCAGTACCTTTTTTGTCTTCCACTACATCAATCATTGCTTCCTTTATATTTTGGAAAACTGAATAATCACTGGAAATTTCAATCTTTTTTGGCTTATGATTATAAAATCCAAGTTTTAATACGTTCTTTATGTTTTTTATTAAATAAGGTGACTGAATTGAACCATTTTGAGAAATTATTGCTGATATTAAAGCAGCATGAAAAGTAGTGATCTTTATCTCTTCAAGTCCAACAGATAACTTGGATAACTGAAAATCATTTGAAATTTTCTCATTGTATTTTCCTAAATTAAAAGAAAAAAACAAATCTTTCAATCCATTTGTATTAAAATAGAATTTTTTATAAATATCTGAAACTTTACTGAACCCTACAGACAAAGCCATCTTAGAAAATGCAATATTGCAGGAAACAGCAAGAGCCTTTCTACAAGTTTTTACATTTTCATGTTTTTTCCAATCATAAAAAATTCTATTATCAAGTCTAATATTACCATTACAAAAAAACGGGAAAATTTCTATATGAGGATATTTTAAATAAGAGAAAAGCGTAAGAACTTTTACAATTGAAGCTGGTTCATATTCCTGAGAAAAAACAGCATCCTTTATTTTTGGATTAAAAGGCTTGGAATAAGCAGCAACGATACTATTATCACTTAAATTGAATAAAAGAAAGGTTCCAAAAAAATTCTTAAATAATTTATGTAACTTATTCTGAACTTTTACATTAATTGTTAATTTGTAAAATTTTATTCCATGTTTAAAATAAAAATTGAATTTATCAAAACCAATGCCTGGGATTAATGGAACTGTGTTTTTGTTTTTTAAGTTATAATAAGCAATAGGTTTTCCATTAATATCGAAAATATAATTTATTTTTCCAGATTTTAATTCATTATTTATTTTATTAACTATTTTTAAAGCTTTTCTATTTTTTTCAAAACTCTTTTCAGATATCTTACCTATTAATTCTGATGATCTATAATAATTAAAAGATGCTGTCATATACAACATTTTAAAAAACACCACATCTTCCCCTTTTTTTGTTAAATAATCCACATATATTTTCAATTTCTCATATTCAGCATTATCTAAAAAATAATTCAGGAATTTCTCAAATTTAACAAAAGTTTTTTCACCTTTTGAATTATTAAAAATATCTCTCGCTGAAAAATAATCTCTTTTAAAAAGATATATAAGTGCTTTTAATTCTTTTTTAGTATTTTTAAAAAACAATGTGTTTTCAACTTTTTTGAATATTTCTAAAGCTTTTTCTATATTATTTTGTAATACTAGATTCTCAATCATATTTATCTTTTTGTAAGATTGAAATATATTAAAAAGTAAATAAAATATAAGAATTATAAGAATTATAAAAACAAATTTTAATCGTCTGAAATATTTCTCTTTACGTTTTCTCTTAAATGAGAAAGAAATATCTTTGTAATCAATAATCATATAAAAGAATAAACCTCATTTTAACTTACAAATTTTATTATTACCTTATCCAAACAACTCTTTTTCTAACTTCTCAGCCATTGTATGTAATATAAAGAGATGAGCTTCTTGTATTACCGGAGTATCATCTGAATCAACTGAAATAATAACATCTATCTCTAGTTTTTCAAAAAGTTCTACATTTTTCCCACACAATACAATTGTGTTTAATTTCAGTTTTTTTGAAACTTTAAGTGCTTCAATTACATTTTTTGATTTCCCGCTTGTAGTTATACCAAAAGATATATCATCTTTATTACCAATTGCCTGTACTTGCTTTGAAAATACATATTTAAAGTCAAAGTCATTTGCAATTGAAGTTAAATTGGCAACATCTGAGGTCAAAGCTATGGCAGGCAATCCCTCCCTTTCAAAGTAAAACTTATTAACAAGTTCTGAAGCAAAATGTGAAGATTGTGTCGCTGAACCTCCATTTCCAAACACTAATATTTTATTGCCCTTTTTTAAAAAAGATTTAACCAAGTCAATTGCTTTAAAAATTGTTTTATTCTCTTTTAATTTATTAAGAATTTTTATTCTTGAATCAATCTTACCTTTAAGCTGATTTTGCAACACTATCTTCCTCCAACTTTATTTATAAAATTATTTATATAAAAATATATTTTATATTTATTCATAAACTAAAAAATAAGTTTTTTTTCATGTTTTGTCAAGAAAATAAAAAAATATTCCTTTCTAACTTGAATTATTTAAAAGCAATATGTATAATATATCATATAGAGAATTATAATATATATTGGAAAAAATGTTTGTATTATAAGTATATTAAGGATGGTATGATGGAAAATAACAATTTTTTTGAAAATTATTCAAAAAAAAAGAAATTTCCTGAAATATATAAACAATCCAAATTCTGGGTTATATCAATTTTTGCAATTTTTGTGCTTCTTTTTCTAATACTTTTCCTGAGAGAATTAAAAAACACAACAAATCCTGAAGAACTAAAAGCATCGATAAAAATTGTTTCTCAAAATTCAAAATGGGTGAACAAAAAAGTAAGTCCTTATGGGGTAACAATTGTACCTTCTATTACCATTAAAATAAAAAATGTTGGAAAAAAACCATTAAAAAATGTCCGGTATTCTGGAGTTTTCTTGTACAAAGAGGGTGGAGGACAATTGGGTGATGGAATTACTCCAATGTACACAACACCTCTGGATCCAGGTGAAACCAGTGAGGAAATTCTCATAAAATCTTTTCACGGCTACAAAGCATCTTCAAAAAAAGCTTTTATAACCAACAAAAATAAATGGAAAGAAATCAAAGTTAAAGTTTTCGCAGAAAAAAGTTCAGTTTTAGTTAAAATTGGAGAATATCCAATAAAACAGGAAATTGATGGCATTGAAGACATATTAAAATCTGAATCCGAAGAGGAAGGAACAGAAAAAACAAAAATCACAAACCAACTAAGAAACTCAATTCAAGTAATATGGAATAAAACAAAATGGATATATAAAAAGGCAACTCATAAAGAAATCATCATTGTCCCAGTAATTTCAATAAAGGTCAAAAACCTGGGTAAAAACCCGATTCACAACATATCTTTTAAGGGTGATTTCGAAATAGAAAATACAGGCGAATCCTTTGGCCATGGAAATACAATTGCCCTAAAAAACTCCTTAATTCATAACGACATAAGTAATATAATTCATATAAGAGCTGAGTATGGATACTCAATTCCATCTATACAAGATTTAGAACAAAACAAAAGTAATATTAAAAAAATTAAAGTCAAATTATATGCAAAATCAAAAAATTCAGAAAATATCCTTCTAGGAATATATCCAATAAAACAAATCGTAAAACAAGATGAGGATTAAAAACAAAAATTGACTTAAATGAAAGGAAAGTATTTAAAAATATTATTTCTATTTATAGCTTACTCTCTAATATTTTTTGTAATTAATTTAACAATTAAGAATCTATATATTGAAAAATTGCAAAATTATGATGGAATAGATAGATTTATTGTTATAAACCTGGTGGTTTTCATGTTTTTAACATTCATACTTTTTGTCTTTTTAAAAAAAACAATATTTTCTCCTTTAAAATCTTTTTCAAAAGAATTAAAAGGATTCAAAGCAAAAGATCCAAATGAAATTATTAAATATAAAAAAAACTTCTTTTCTCAGTTAAACGATTTTTTTTTTAATACTAAAGATGCTTTTATTAAATTATATTTTGATGTTAAAGAAATAGAAAAATCTAAAGAATATGTTGATACTCTTATCCAAACAGTCCATATAGGTATAGTTGTGCTGGATAACAAATTGCATCCTATTTATATAAACGATTATGGTCTTAGAAATCTTGGAATATCAAGAGAGAAAATTAATAGTCTAAATATATTTAACCTTATTGACAAAAAAACAATTAAAGAAGCATCACGAGAACTTTCGAATAAAAATGACATTTTTAACATAGAAACAGTTTTATTTTTAAAAGACGGAAAAAAAACAGATGTAAATATTTCAATATCAAAATTATTAGATACTTCAAATAAAGTTAAAGGATACATTTCTGCAATACAAGATATTACAAAAAGAAAAAAAGCTGAAAAAAATTTAAAAAGTCAAATTTTTTTTTCAAGGGAAATATTTAAATCAATACCTGATATTATCATAATTACTGACATAAATCTTAAAATTATATTTGTAAACCACAAAGCAGAAAATTTTATAAATAAATCCACCATATTTGAGAAAAATGTAAAAAACTTTTTGTCAAATGAATCTTTGAAAAATGGCTTTGACGAGTCTTTGAGAAATGCAATAAAGAGCGGGGATAATATAAAAAGTATAAACATAGTGAACCCCTTTAAATTCGGAGCCAATCACATTGATCTGATCGTACAGCCATTAAGAACAAGATCAAATATAATTGGAAGTTTAATCTTAATCAGAGATGTATCAGAGTGGAGAAATTTAACTGCAAAACTAAAAGATTTACAGGAGTTTATGGGAAAATTAATTGATTCAAGCCCATTTTCGATTATATCTATATATAAGGATTACAAAGTTTCTCTCTGGAATTCAAGTGCTGAAAAATTATTCCAAATTTCAAATAAAAATGCTATAGACAAAAATCTATTTGAAATAGCTCCAATATTTAATAAATACAAAGATGTTATAAATGAAGTAATGATCTTAAACAGAACCTCTTCCTTAAGCAATGAAAAAATTACTTTAGACAGAAACAGGGGAGTTACAGCAAACCTTACTTTTTATCCAATTTTAAATGAAAGTGAAAATGTTGTAATAAATATTGAAGATATCTCAGAAATAAAAAAATTGGAAGACTCCCTAGCTCAATCTCAGAAAATGGGATCACTCGGTCTAATCACAAGTGCAATCATACATGATTTTAATAATGTTTTAAGTGGAATTCTGGGATATGCATCTTTGATAGAGAAAAAAGCACAAGAAACCCCACAATTAAAAAAATATGCCTCTTATATTATCGCATCAAGTGAAAGGGCTTCAGTGATGATTCATCAAATCCTCAATTATTCTAGAAAGAAATTTGAAAATGGTAAAGCATTGAATCTCAACAAAGTTATTGAAGAAAGCCTAAATTTTATTAAATTAAATTTAAGGAATATAATCATAATAAAAAAATCCTCGAATAAAGAAATTTTTTTAAATGCAGACAAAACAAAAATATCTCAAATATTTATTAATTTATTTGTAAATTCTATAGACGCTCTGAAAAATCAACCCTCTCCAAAAATAAAAATTGAGACAGAAGAAATTTCCATACAAAATAGAACAGACCTTAAAGATGGACAATATGCAATGATAAAAATAACTGACAATGGGATTGGTATAGAAAAAGAGAATATAAATAAAATTTTTGAAACATTCTTTACAACAAAAGACAAAAAAGGTACTGGCATAGGCCTATCAACTGTCAAAGATATAGTTAATAATTATAATGGAAATATTGAAGTTAAATCAGAGTACAGTATTGGTACCAGTTTCAAAATATTAATTCCATCTATTAAACAAATAGTTTATGAACCTAGAAAATATATAAAAAAAGAATTTGAACCATCAATAAAAGGTAATGTGCTATTAATTGATGATGAAGAAGTTATAAGAGAGATAGGGAAAGATATGCTAAATTCTTTGAAAATAAACTGCATAACAGCTCGCGATGGTGAAGAGGGAATCGAAGTATATAAAAAAAATAGAGACAAAATAGATATAATTATTTTAGACATAGAATTGCCCGGGATTTCAGGAGAAAAGGTTTTTGATATTTTAAAACAGATTAATCCTGATATCAAAATTCTAATAGCCAGTGGATATGGGAAAGATTATCTTGAAAAAAAAGTCTTCCAAAGAAAAATCAAAAACTTTATGGCAAAGCCTTTTCAACTAAATCAACTATCAGAAAAATTGAACGAATTAATGAAAGAATAAATAACAGATCAAAATTTTCAATATATTTGACTATTAATTTAAAAAGATTTATCGTAATAAATAAGGTATATGACTTAAGGAGAGCTTATGTATGATAAAAAATTAACTGATATAAAAGAATGGAAAGAACTGAAAATTCATTACAATGAGATTAAAAAACATCATTTAAGAGAATTGTTTAAATATGACAAAGAAAGATCAAAAAGATTTTCCGTTTATAATGAGGATGTCTATTTTGATTATTCAAAAAATCTTATTATTTCCAAGACAATTAATCTTCTTATAAAATTGGCAAATTCAAGGCAATTGAAACACGAAATAGAAAGGATGTTTAATGGTGAGAAAATAAATAAAACAGAAAACAGACCAGTTTTGCACATTGCATTGAGAAATATGGACAAAAAGCCAATATTCATAGATGGAAAAGATATAATGCCTGAAGTATTCTCTGTAATTGAAAAGATGAAAAATCTTTCAATAAAGATAAGAAATGGAGAATGGAAAGGATTCTCCAATAAAAAAATAAAATACATTGTCAATATTGGAATAGGAGGATCCGATCTTGGTCCAAAAATGGTTGTTAAAGCTTTAAAATATTATTCAAAAAGAAGTATTAAAATATTTTTTGTTTCAAATATTGATTCTAACCATATTTCTGAAACTCTAAAAGAAATAGAGCCTGAAAAAACCCTTTTTATAATTGCATCTAAAACATTTTCAACACTTGAAACAATGACAAATGCAAATACTGCAAAAAATTGGATCTTATCACATTACAAATCTAAAAGATCCATTCCATTTCATTTTATTGCTCTCTCTACAAACACAAAAGCTGCAATTGATTTTGGTATTGATTCTAAAAACGTATTTGAATTCTGGAACTGGGTTTCAGGTAGGTATTCATTAACCTCCTCTATTGGATTATCTATTATGATCTCTATAGGGTTCAATAATTTTATTGAGTTGCTAAAAGGTTTTCATTCAATGGATAACCATTTCAGAAATACTCCTTTTGAAAAAAACATCCCTGTAATAATGGCTTTAATTGGTATATGGTACAATAATTTTTGTGAAGCTGAAACACATGCAATAATACCATACAATCAATACTTAAATAAATTTCCTGCTTTTCTTCAACAGTGTGATATGGAATCAAATGGCAAACACATTGATAAAGAGGGAAATGAAATTGAATATCAGACTGGTCCTATAATTTGGGGCGAACCTGGAACAAATGGGCAACATGCTTTTTTTCAACTTATTCACCAAGGGACAAAATTAATCCCATGTGATTTTATTGGATTTGTCGAACCTCTGAACAATTTAGGAGACCATCACAAAAAGCTGATAGCTAACTTTTTTGCACAAACAAGAGCTCTAGCTTTTGGAAAAACAAGAGAGGAACTATTAAAAGAAAAAACTCCTTTAGAGTTAATACCTTTTAAAATATGTAAAGGCAACAAACCAACAAATACAATTCTTATAAAAAAATTAACCCCTTTCTCTCTTGGTAGATTGATAGCAATGTATGAACATAAAATATTTGTTCAGGGTGTAATATGGAACATTTTTTCATTTGACCAGTGGGGAGTTGAGTTAGGAAAAACTCTCTCAAATAAAATCCTTGCAGAACTGGAAGATTCTTATAATAATCCCCTAAAACATGACAGCTCAACAAATGATTTGATTAATATTTTCAATAAAGGATTTCCCCTATAATTAACTTAGCAATAAATTATCATATAAGCCCTGCAAGTTATGTATCTAAAATTTTCCGTATTTTCAAAGACAAATCTTTCATATTGATGGGTTTTTGAATAAACCCATTACAACCACGTTTCAAGATCTCTCTTGCTTCGCCCTTTAAGCTATAACCACTTGAAAGTAGAACCTTTATTCTTGGATTTATACTTTTTAAAAAATCATACACTTCTCCTCCACCCATTTCTGGCATAATCATATCCAGGATAACCAAATCAATCTTTTTTTGATTTTCTCTATATATTTCTATTGCTTCTTTTCCGGTTCTGGCTTTCATAACTTTATATCCAATTTTTTCCAGCATCTTTACTCCAACATAGATTACCATATCATCATCATCTACAAGAAGAATAATTTCATCTCCCCCTATAATTTTCTCATTATCTACTGTTAAGGATTCTTTATCAGCTTCCTTTTTAGATGTAGGTAAATATATATTAAATGTTGTTCCTTTACCTTTCTCACTGTAAACATTTATAATACCTTTATGAGTCTTAATAATCCGATAAGCAGATGCTAAACCTAACCCTGTTCCCGTGTCTCTCTTTTTTGTGGTGAAAAATGGCTCAAATATCCTCTGTTTTATTGACTCATCCATCCCAACACCCGTATCAGTTACAGAAATTTCTATATATCTACCGGATTTTAAATTAAATGGCCTAACATAATCTTCATCAAGTGTGATATTTTCTGTTTTAATATATAGCTCACCACCTTCAGGCATAGCTTGCAAAGCATTAACATATATATTTAAAAGAACCTGACCAATCTGGCCTTGATCAACTTCTACAAAACATAGATCTTCAGCATATTTTTCATATATTGCAATCTCTTTCTTTGTGCGACTAAATATCCCTACTGTTTTTTTAACAAGATCATTAACATCAGTTTGTTGAACTTCATATTTTCCACCAATTGCAAAACTCAAAAGCTGTTTTGTGAGATTAGCTCCATTCTGGACATATTGTTCAAGGTTTTTTAATATCTCATAAATAGGATTATCAGAATTCATTCCTAAAAGCATAAGCGAAATATTTCCAAGTATACCAGCTAATAGATTATTAAAATCATGTGCAATACCTCCTGCCAGAGTTCCAATTGCTTCCATCTTCTGGACATTTTGAAGTTGCGTTTCAAGCTTCTTTTTTTCAGTAATATCTTTTATAACTGTTAGAATTCCTGAGATCTTTCCTATAGAGTCTTTCATGAGACTACCAGACATATATGCAGGGAAAGTTTCCCCATCTTTTTTGAGATGTATCAACTCACCCATCCATGATCCATTAGACTTTACTTTATCTATAGCATTATTGTATTCTCCAATATGAGCCTTATCATGTAGATTCTTCATATCCATTCCAATCATCTCTCCAAGAGAATAACCATGCATCTGAGCAAATGCATTGTTCACATATGTTAATTTTTGATTCATATCTAATGTTGCAATTCCATCTATTGATTGTTCAATTGCAGAACCCAACTTTTTTATTTCTTCTTCAGCGAGTTTTTTCTCACTAATATTACGAGCAACACCTATCCTTCCAATAGTCTTCCCATCGGGGTCCAACAATGATTTCACCTTTAATTCAACAGGGACTTTCCCCCCAAATTTATCCAGAAGTTCAATCTCATAAATAGGGATTTCGTTACCAGAAAGCCCTTGTCGGAAATTATTAACAGTTGGTTCAATATACTCAGGAACAAGAACATCAGTAAAAGGGCGCCCAATCAATTCATGAATATTATAATGTACAATCTTTTCACATTCAGAGTTTAAGTAGGTGAACCTCCCATCAAGATCTAAAGTAAAGACTATATCACCAATAGTTTCAACCAGTGTACGATACTTCTCCCTGCTTTCTAAAATCCTTTCTTCATCTTGTTCAAATTTTCTAATTCCTTTTATAATAATCAACATAACAAAAAAGCCAATAAAAGCTATTAAAACTGTTTCGCTCAACGATTCACGCCAGTTTATAAGACTACCTGGAGCTCCAAAAACAAGGTGAGGTATATCAAAAACCTCATTAATCCACACTAAAATACAAAGTAATATAAAGGAAAAGAATACAAACAGGCATACTTTGTTACCTATAATACGGCTATTTAAATGATTGTTAGACTTTAAATTATTATTTTCCCCATTTGAATTCATAGAGAAATTTTAGATTAAACACATATATATTTCAATAGACAAATTCAAAAAAATAATTTTTATTTTTCATTTAATTTATTATAATTATTTTTTTATAAAAAACCCTTTTTTTTCATCCACTTATCATTAAATATTGTGCTTAAATAACGAGAAGCACTATCTGGAAAAATTGTAACAATCCTTGCTGGTTTTTTAAGAGATTCTGCTAATTTTAATGCCCCCCATATTGCTGCACCACTTGAACCACCAGCAAGTATTCCCTCTTGCTTCACTAGCTCTCTTGTATATTGAAAAGAGGTTTTATCACTTACTTTATACATATCATCAATCACAGTAAAATCAACACATTTGATCAAAAACTCATCTCCAAGCCCTTCAATTAAATAAGGAGCAGGCTTAACCATTTTTTTGAAGTAGAAATAATCATAAAAAATTGAACCAACAGGGTCAATTGCGATTACCTTTATGTCCGGATTTTGCTCTTTTAAATACTTTGCAACTCCACATATAGTACCACCAGTACCAATCCCTGCAATAAAATAATCAATCTCCCCTTGCATCTGATTCCATATTTCAGGCCCTGTTGTTTTATAATGTGTTTCATTATTCTCCCTGTTATTGTGCTGATCAGGAAAATAGCAATCAGGGGTTTTTTCTACAATTAATGGAGTTATATTATTATAACTATTTGAAGACTCTGGTGGCAATGAGCTGTCAACCAAATGGATTTCAACACCCAAAGCTTTTAATTGATCAATCTTCTCTTTACTGATTCTATCTCTAACAATTACCTTTAACTTATACCCCATTTGTATTGCAACTAGAGCTAAACCCATAGCAGTATTTCCAGATGAATTTTCTATAATAAGTTGTCCATCTTTTATCATGCCATCTTTTTCTGCCTTTTCTATCATATATTTTGCTATTCTATCTTTAACACTACCCATAGGGTTGAAAAATTCAAGTTTCGCAAAAATCTCTATTCCAACATCTTTTGTTATCTTGTTAAGCCTTACAAGAGGAGTATTACCTATAGTACCTAAAACATTGTCATACACATTTTCTTTTTTCATAATCATATCCTTATTTTCTTCGAAATATAGAGTTTAGGATAATTTTACATTAATTTAAACAATGTGTAAAGGAAAATTGACTGAAGATTTTTGATTATAAAATTTTATATAGATTTTTTAAAAAAAATAAAGTAAAATTTAAATTAATTTAGGAGGTGCTATTTGAAAATTTTAAAATCTTTCTTCTATATTTTATTTCTTCTTATAACTTCATTAAATCTTTATGCAAAAGAGAAAAGAGCATTCACATTAGATGATCTTTACAGATTAAAAAGCATCTCAAGTTTAAATATTTCTCCTGATGGCGCAAGACTACTTTTCAAGGTAACAAAATACTGTTTGAAAAAAGGAGAACAAAATAGTGATATTTTCTTATTGAATCTATTAACAGGGCAACAAAATCAAATCACATACAATAAAAAATCTGATTTCAATCCTTTCTGGAGTTCAGATGGATGCAAGATCTATTTTATTTCAAATAGAGAAGATAGCGAACAATTATGGGAAATAGATCTTCATGGAGGTGAATCAAAAAAGATTTCAAACTTCTATACTGGTATTTCCTCTCCAAAGATATCAAAAAAGAGTAAAAAAATATTTTTTACTTCATCAGTATTTCCTGAATGTATGGAAAATTGTGAATGCAACAAAAGATTGTCAACCAAACTAAAAGATGGACCTATTCAAGCTCATTTTGCTAATTCTCTACTCTATAGACATTGGGCTTCTTACAGAGATTGGAAATATAATCACCTCTTTTTCTTTGATATAAGAAAAAAAAGGGTTGAATCAGTAACAAAGGGAAATTGTGATTACCCTTCATTTTCTCTAGGTGGAGGGTATGGCTTTGACATTTCTCCTGACGGAAAAGAGATATGTATTGTTTCAAATCATGACAAAAACCAGGCGAATTCAACAAATAGCGATCTTTTTCTTATCAACTTAGAATCAAAAGAATTTAACCCAATTAATATTACAAAAGAAAATAAAGCTTATGACGGATCTCCAAAATTCTCTGCAAATGGTAAATATATTGCCTTTACAACACAAAAAATACCTTCATATGAATCTGATAAAATAAGACTTGCAATATATAATAAAAAAAATAAAAAAATAAAAATTTTAACTGAAGAAATTGATAACTGGGTCTCTGATTTTACCTGGTCTCCTGATTCAAAGCACATCTATTTCACTGTCCAAGAGAAAGGACATTTACCTCTGTATAGAATCAATATAAACAATAAAAGAAAAGAAAAAATCATTGATGCTGAATATATTAGGGAATTTGTTATAACTTCTGACGGCAAAAGATTGATTTTTACTCGCTCATCAGTTGGAGAACCTTATGAAATATGGAGTTATAGAATAGGGAAAAAGAACAGCTTAAGAAGATTAACTTTTTTTAATAAAAAAATCGAAGATAATGTTGATATAAGACCAGCTGAAGAACTCTGGATAGAAGGTACAGATAACAAAAAAATTCATGTTTTTATAGTAAAACCCCATAATTTTGATCCTTCCAAAAAATATCCTTTAATACTAAATATACATGGGGGACCACAAATGCAATGGGCAGATTCTTTCAGAGGTGACTGGCAAGTATATCCAGGTGCTGGATATGTAGTTGCATTTCCAAATCCTCATGGTTCAACAGGTTATGGTCAAGAATTCACAAAGGCAATCTCAGGTGATTGGAATGGGAAAGTTATTAAGGATATTGAAAAAGTGAGTGATTTTCTCGCTGCTTTACCCTATGTTGATGAAAATAGAATGGGTGCAATGGGTTGGTCATGGGGTGGTTATGCAATGATGTGGCTTGAAGGCCATAATAAAAGATTTAAAGCTCTTGCATCAATGATGGGTGTATATGATCTAAGATCAATGTATAGTGCAACAGAAGAATTGTGGTTCCCAGAATGGGATTTAAAAGGCACTCCCTGGGAAAATATGGAATTTTACAAAAACACATCCCCTTCATCATATGTAAAAAACTTTAATACTCCATGTCTAATCATTACTGGAGAAAAAGATTATAGAGTTCCCTACACACAAAGTTTACAATTCTTTACAGATCTTCAAAAAATGAAGGTCCCTTCACAATTGATTATCTTTAAATATAATGGACACTGGCCAAATTATGTAAAATCAATGCCTGTTTACTACAATGCTCATCTTGAATGGTTTCATAAATATCTAAGAGGAGGCAAAGCTCCATATGATACTGAGAAACTTATAAGAAATCTTGAATTTGATAAGAAATAAATAAGAGAAAAAATGGAAATTTTACTCATATTAGCTGGAATAGTAATTGGAGTGCTAATGGGTTGGATAATTGCGCAACCAAAGCTACAAATCTTAAAATCTTCACTTGTAAAAAAAGAGACTGAATATGAAATACTTCAGAAAAATTACAAAGAAGATAAAGTTGAACTCCAGAACATAGAAAAACAATTTACTGATGCATTTAAAAACCTTGCAGCACAGATTTTGGAAGATAAAAGCCGCAAGTTCACTGAACTTAATCGGAATAACATACAAGAAATTTTAAAACCCTTAAAAGAAAAAATAAAGGAATTTCAGGATAAAGTTGAACATACTCATCATGAAAATATTAAGAGAAATGCTTCTTTAATTGAAAAAATCAGCTATCTTGAAAAACTCGGATTACAGATGAGTGATGAAGCTCTAAAACTTACAAAAGCTTTAAAAGGAGAAACAAAAACTCAGGGAAATTGGGGAGAAATGATTCTTGAAAAGATCCTTGAAAATTCTGGTTTGGTAGAGGGTGAAGAATATGTATCTCAAGCAAGAGGAATTAAATTAACAGGTGAAAATGGTAATTTGCTAAAACCTGATATAATAATCAAACTCCCAAGAAATAAAAATATTATTATTGATTCTAAAGTTTCACTTGTAGCTTATGAATTATGGATTAACGCAATAGAAGATAAAAGAAACAATCACTCTAAAGAACTTGTAATATCAGTTAAAAACCATATAAATGAGTTAAGTAAAAAACACTACCAAAATCTTGAAGGAATTAATTCTCCAGATTTTGTTCTTTTATTTATGCCTATTGAAGCTAGTTTTAGCGTTGCTGCTCATGCAGACAGAACTCTTTTTCAATACGCTTGGGATAAGAAAATCGTAATTGTCACACCTACTACTTTGATGGCAACTTTATACACTATTAAATCTTTATGGAGACAGGAGGATCAAACAAAAAATGCTCTTGAAATTGCAAAGAAAAGCGGGGCTTTGTATGATAAATTTGTAAATTTTATAGAATCTCTTCAAAAAGTTGGAGAACATATTGATAAATCAAAGGAGATGTATGAAAAAGCCTATAATCAATTAAAAGATGGAAAAGGTAATTTAATAAGCCAAGCTGAAAATATAAAAAAGATGGGAGCAATAACAAAAAAATCTCTCCCAAAAGATATTCTTGATGAGTAATAAAGAAGTCAAGTATCCGCTTTTTTATTATTGACATATTCAGTAAATTATGATAAAAGTAAAAATCAATATGGGCCGTTAGCTCAGTCGGCAGAGCACCGCCCTTTTAAGGCGGGTGTCACTGGTTCGAACCCAGTACGGCTCATTTCTACAATATGGCCCGTTCGTCTATCGGTTAGGACACAGGGTTTTCAACCCTGTAAGAGCAGTTCGATTCTGCTACGGGCTGTTACCACCTTTTATTTCTTTTAGATTTAATTGGGAATTTTATTTATTGAAGTTTCTACTTTTATATGCTAAATTAATATAATGAAAGATGTTGCATTAGAGAAATTACTAAGATTTACAAAACAATTTATAAAGCTTAGAACAATGGGACATCTATGGAATGCTCTAGAGAAATTACACTATGCTGATATTGCAACTTTAATAGAGCACTTAAATCATCAAGAACAGAAAATAATTCTTCAACTATTTTTTGATAAAAATATAGAGATGTCAAAACTTTCAGAAATCATAAGTGAAATTAAACCAGAAATTGCAGTAAAAATTCTTTCTTACATGGATATTAATCAAATAACACCCATTTTAGAAGAATTATCTTCAGATGATGCTGCATCACTTATCTCACTCTTTGAAGAAGACTTACAAATTGAAATTCTAAATAAAATGAAAAAAGAGGAGTCAAAAGGTATTCAAGAACAACTAGCTTATCCTGAAGAATCAGCTGGAAGAATTATGTCTTCTGACTTCTTAGCACTTGATGGATTAACAAGTGTTGGTGATGCGATCTCAGCAATCCAACTTTCAAGTGAAGAGGTGGAAGTTCCTTTTTATCTCTATATAATAGATAAAGAGCAAAGACTAAAAGGTGTTGTTTCCTTAAAGCAGCTCATCATTGTTAACCCAAAATCTAAATTAGAAACCCTAATGAATACTGAAGTTTACAAGGTGGATGTTTTTACTGACCAAGAAGAGGTTGCTTCAGTAGTAGCAAACTACAACCTTCTGGCAATTCCAGTTATTGATGAATCAGATAGGCTGGTAGGAGTAGTAACTGTAGATGACATTATTGATATTATTCAGGACGAAGCAACTGAAGATATATACAAAATGGTAGGTGTCACCCAAGATTACAACCCAAATCAAAGTTTAGGTCAGTCCTTAAAAAAGAGACTACCATGGTTATTTCTTAGTCTTTTAACAGCCTCTTTATCTGCAATTGTTGTTGGAATATTTAAAGGCTCAATACAAGATTTTATCTGGCTTGCTGTTTTCATGCCTATTGTAGCAGCAACTGGAGGAGTTGTTGGTAATCAGACAGTAGTTATAATGGTAAGAGAATTAGTTATTGGCAATTTAGAATGGAAAACATCAAAATCTATTCTAATTAAACAGTTTATGTTTGGAATAGGAAGCGGAATTGCAATTGGTATATTCGCAGGACTTATATCCTATATTGTGTCAGGACTATGGATATTTGGCGCCATATTTGCAGCTGCGATTATTATTAACTTATCTACTGGAGCTTTGTTCGGCTCATTAATCCCAATGATTTTTAAATTTCTAAAACTAGATCCTGCTCTTATGTCCGGTATGATGGTAACAATGATAACAGATATAATGGGTTATTTAAGCTTTCTTGGATTAGCCACACTGATCCTTCCTAAATTCATTTCCTGATTATGCCTCAGGGTTTTGTAAGAGCTTTTGTTCTGGGCTCGTTACCAATTAATGAACAGGATAAATTCATCTATCTTTTAAGTCAGGAGAAAGGACTATTAAAAGCAATAGCCCCGGGATCCTTAAAAGTAAAAAATAGGTTCGGTTCATTGTTTGAACTTTTCACAAAAGGAGAATTTTTTTATTACTGGAAAGAAAATAAAGAAATAATCACAATTTCAAAAGGAGAAATTATTAATAGCTATTTCAGTACCATTTCAAATCCTGAAAACATTTTTTACTTTTACTTGATATCAGAAATTCTTTTAAAATCTCTTCCTTCCAACCAAAAAGATAAAAGGGTATTCAAATTAATGGAATCAATATTAAATAATAGAATAGAAGGTGTTGAAATGAATTTCTTATTGCTCTATTTTTTGGTATGGATTCTAAGAATTGAGGGCATGATGTTCAACCCTTTAATCTGTTATAATTGTTTTCTGAAAAATACAAATAAAGCATGGGTAAAAAATAATTTTAGAGGGATTTTATGTATAAAATGTAAAACTAATGAAAAATTCACACTGGATACAGAAGAACTTAAATATATAAAATGGACAGAAAAAAACTCTCCAAAAAATTTTAGTACCTGGAAAAACAAAATAGATATAAATAAAATGATAAAATTATTTGTCAAAAAAATCGAATTTCACATAGAATGTACTTTGAAATCTTCACGATACATTACTGAACTTAATTAATATTTATTACAAATAGTATATCTACTTCCTACGAAACATGGGATCCCATGGAGGAAGAAGAATTGCTTTTGTTTTAAATATTTTTTTAATATTTTCAGGAATATACTTTTTATGAACCACAATCTCCTGAACATAATAACCAAACCATTCATCCATCATGTGATAATAACCATTTTTGCAAGCTTTTTTACCCCAGGAATTCTCAACTAACCATTTCTTTACTTTATTATTAACAATATCAACACCAGTAAACACCATATTATGAGTAGGATTATTTGAGAAACTCTCAAATAGTTCCTTTCTTGTCAATTCAAATTTCATGTTGTAAAGAGATTCATAATCATATATTGCAGGAATCATTAAACCCTTTTTACTGAAAGATTCTTTTCCTACATCACATCCAAACCAAACAGGTTGTTTTCCAAGTATACTTTTTTTTGCAACCTCTTTTAATGTCTCTATTTTACAATTGACAAACTTTAAATTTGGACGATCATATACGGATTTATCTAAATCTATTTCATACAATTTGCCATAATCTCTTGTAGGGATAGAATATATAGCTAAATAGTCATCAAGTTTTACATTAACAACTTCTTTATAAAATTGTTTTGGAGTGTACCTTTTTAAACTTGTTATTTTTTGTCTTTGTCTTTGTATCTCCATAAGAAACTCTTGTAAGGATTACCAAAATTTATCACCAATATTTTATACACATCCTTTAATGCTTGCAGTTTAACCCCTCTTGCTTTTTTTATGTTCTTTATTTTTCTTAATTTAATTGCATATTCTCTTAATTTAAGCCGAAGTACATGGTTCACACTACGAGAATGAGAAGAACTGTACGTTTCTGGCATCACATCTTTAGGAACAAGACCATATTTTTTAATTAATTCTCGCACTCCAACCCATTGACCACCATCAGAAATTGGATGCTTTATTAAAAATTCTACATAACGGTCATCAAGAGGTTTATTTTTTGTTTTTATTATTTCCTCAAGAAACATATTTGCCTTTTCCAATTTATCATAAAAGAAAAGATAGCTTTCAGAAAATTCTATATTTTTAACATTTAATTTTTTAGCTGCAAAAGGCCTTAGAATATTTAAACTAGAAAACATCCAACAACGACCAGTTGACTCCTGATTTGTTATTTCCTGGGATTCAAGTTTATTTGAAAAATAGGGATCAACAGAAATTATTTTTTCCCTATTCAAAACAATTTTTCTTGCATCTATTTCAGCAAGGGCATTTTGTGCAAATTTAGCATGCATGTCCATTTTAAAACTTGCTTCAATCTCCTTTAACATTTCTTGACTAATACCGTTGTTATCCTTTTTTACACCATAAAGAGTGACTGAAATAATAAAAATAAGTATTAAACAAAAACTCTTTTTCATATAATCCTCCTTTTCCCTTCAAAAATTATATATTATAAGAGAAATAACAGATTAATATATCTCTTTTTTTTATTCAAGTTTCTATAAGAAAAAATATTAGAATAAACCCAAATAATCAAGTAAGGCCATTTATAGGGAAAATACTGGGAGTATTTTAGGAATTTTATCAATTTTATTAAGTTTGTTTAGATTAATTAATAAGATGCCGGGATTCATATCCCGAAAAAGAGTTAAATCAGCATAAGA
>JAUWQW010000034.1 GCA_030610885.1 Candidatus Aminicenantota bacterium
ATTGTAACACCAAGTGAATATATGTCACTCCTGTTATCAATGGTTTTTGCTTCGCATTGTTCAGGTGATAGATATTCAGGTGTGCCAATTATTGATCCAGATTTTGTCAATTTGGTTTCTTGTGAGACATATGCAATTCCAAAATCAGTTACTTTAACAGTGCCATTATCATTTACCATGATATTGCTTGGTTTCATATCTCTGTGAACTATTCCATGCTTATGTGCTTCAGAAAGTGCTTCTGCAGTTTGAATTATTATTGGAATAGCTTTGTCATATATTAGCCTTTTCTCTTTTTCAATAATTTCTGCAAGAGTTTTACCTTTTACATATTCCATAGAGAAAAAGTGTATTCCTTCTTCTTCTCCAATTGCATATATTTGTATTATATTTGGATGATTGAGTTTTGCAGCAGCTCGAGCTTCTCTTTCAAATCGTTTAATAAATTCATTGTTTTCAGAGAGATGAGAGCTTAACACTTTGAGTGCTACTATTCTATTTAAAGATAATTCATGGGCTTTATAAACTATGGCCATTCCTCCGCTACCAAGTTTACTTATTATTTTATAATTCCCGATTGTTTTTCCTATTAGGTCTAAATCTTTACTGGTCATGAGATTTCTCCTCTTATAAATTTATAGTAATATAAAAGATCTTTTTTTTCAATTTAAATTTTTTTAAATGGAATTTTATTTGTGTTTTTTAGTTTTAAAGGATCTATATAGATTTAATTATAGTATTTCAGTATAATAAAAAAACAGGTTTAATTTATGGTCTATTTTTTTTCAATTTTTATGTGTTTAATTGCATATTCTTTACTTTCTATTGGTTTTGTTCTTATGAAGAAGGGTATTGAATGGATTGGATGGAAAGGCAAGAAGAATAGAAGATTTTATTCAAATTTATTCCTGTGGTTAACTGGTTTCTTTGTCATGAATATATATGGTGTGCCAAGTGCAATTGCTTTAAAAACATTAACACCGCATGTTGTTTCAGCCTTTGCGGGTTGGGGGATTATTGTTCTGGTTTTCTTTTCTTATTTTCTACTAAAAGAGAAGATCTTTAGAACTGATTATATATTCTCTGTTTTAATTGTAGCAGGGATATTTTTGCTTAATTTTTTCGAGAAATCGAGCTATTTTGAGAAAAGCACAAACCTTTTGGGAATTATATTTTTAAGTATGATTCCTATTATCCTTTTTTTTACTGGTTTTTATAAAAAACTATCATTTCGGATTAAAGCAGTGATATTTGCTTCGGTTTCCGGTATGGCAGCTGGTTTAATGGTAGTATTTTTAAGGTTGCTTATGTTAAATTTTGGTTATAAAGTCTCTTTATATTTTAGTTCAGAATATCTATATCTTTATATTATGTTTGCTCTTCTTTCGTTTATTGCTTTGCAATTTGCTCTTAAAACGGGTGATATGATAGTTGTTGGACCTACACAATACTCAGCTAATATTATTTATCCTGTATTTGCAAGCCTTATGGTTTTTGGTCATTTAATTAATATAATCCAGGTGCTTTTTTTAGGACTGATTGTTTATTCAGTTATTAATATTTTAAAGAAACATTAGGTTTTAAAAGTGTGGTTTTTTTGTTTTTTTTTATAAAAATGGTAAAATTTTGTGTTATTAAATAAAAAGAGATAAAAGGAGGTATTTATGGCAAGGCATAAAAGAAGTTTTCATGGGTCAGGTTTTTTTGGATTCATTCTTATTGCAATAGGAACTTTGTGGATATTGGATAATTTAGAGGCTGTAGATTTTAGTTTTAATACATGGTGGCCTCTTATTCTAATTGTTATTGGTCTTTTCAATCTTATACATCATCAGAATATATTTAATTCTGGTGGGTGGATACTAATTATTGTTGGGGTTATTTTCCTTCTCTCAAATTATGATATTCTTGAATGGAATGAGGTTTGGAAATTCTGGCCTGTTATTTTGATTGTTATTGGGTTTTCTTTTCTTTTCAGAAGGCATGAATTTAAATGTTGGAAAAAAGCAAAAATCTTCAATAAAGATGAAATTGATGGTACAGCAATCTTTGCTGGTTATGAGAAAAAAATAACCAGCAAATCTTTTAAAGGTGGTAATATATCTGCTATGTTTGGGGGAGCTGAAATTGACTTGAGGGAAGCTGAATTAAATGAAAATGGAGCAACAATTAATGCTTCTGCAATTTTTGGGGGTGTGGATATTACTATTCCAGAATCCTGGCCCGTTGAAATTCATTCCACAGCTATTTTAGGAGGCGTTGAATCTAAATGCAGGAATGAGCATTGTTCAGAGGGAAAACGCCTGATTGTTTATGCAACAGCAACTTTTGGAGGAGTTGAAATAAAAAATTAAAAGCTAAAAATAAGGTGAAAATCATGAGTTTAATAATAGCAAAAAACCTTTCTAAAACCTATCATTCCGGTGAAATTGAGGTACATGCTTTAAAATCTCTAAGTTTTGAGATCAAACCAGGATCATTCATATCTTTTATCGGCCCGTCAGGCAGTGGAAAAACAACTCTGCTTAACCTAATCGGATGCCTAGACAAGCCTACATCAGGTAGTTTGAAAGTGGCTAATGTTTTGACATCTGATCTTACACGGAGAGAGGCAGCTGCATTCCGGGGAGAAAATCTCGGTTTTATATTCCAGGATTTTAACCTGATCCCGGTATTGACAGTATTTGAAAATGTAGAATATCCGCTATTAATAGTTCAGAATGTCCCTGCCAGAAAAAGAAGGGAACGTGTAATATCTTTACTCGATAAAGTTGGGATGAAAGATCAGATGAATAAGTTTCCAGATCAGATCTCAGGAGGGCAAAAGCAACGGGTTGCAGTTGCCAGGGCTCTGGTATCAAACCCACGGCTTGTTTTGGCTGATGAACCTACGGCAAATTTAGACAGTAAAACCGCATTTATGGTGATCGATATTATGAAGAAAATGAGGGATGAATTTGGTGTAACCTTTCTTTTTTCCACGCATGACCCGAAGATAGTTGGCGAAGTTGAGACACTATTCACTCTTGAAGATGGAATGCTTTCGAGTCGTTTAGATGGAGAAGGAGGCAACAATGATTAAACTCTTTAAGATAGCAATCCGTAATCTGATCAGGTATAAAAGAAGAGCTCTTCTGACCTCCACTATGGTTGCAATTGGAGTTCTGTTCGTACTTGTTTTTATTGCAGCATCAGGCTCGTTTAAAAATCTAATGATTGGAGAGATAACTGATTCGATGCTTGGCCATATTCAGGTTCATAAAAGGGGTTATATGGCTTCAATCGACAGCCTGCCACTTACGCTGAATCTTAATGCAAAAGCAATAAAAAAACTGGAAATAGCCATAAAGGAGATTCCGGAAATAGAAGCTTATTCTCCAAGAATAAAATTCGGAGGAATGTTCAGTAATTTTGTCGAGTCTTCCAATATAAAGGTGAATGGAGTTTATCCTGAGAAAGAGATTGCATCCATACCTCTCTTTTTATCAAGGATCAGCAAGGGAGAAAGAGTAATAAAAAAAGGAGAGATCCTTATCCCTGAACTACTTGCAACCGGATTGAAAATTAAAGTCCGTGATGCAGTTGTTATAATTGCTACAAACCGAGACGGATCTGTTAATGGCAAGCAGTTTAAAGTTGGAGGAATAATTAAGAGTGTTACAGGACCGGGAGGAAGGGATGGTTATGTACACATTGAAGATGCAATGGAAATTCTCCGCATGGATAAATTGGAGATAAGTGAAGTAGCTGTCAGGGTAAAAGACTTCAGCAAGCTGGATTCGGTCAAAACCAGTTTGAACAGGATGCTGTCCAAAAACCTAAATAAACAGGGAAAGCCGGTTTTTGATGTCCGTACCTGGGAAAAACTTTCTCCATTTTATAATATAGCCAGAATGATAGATGTGATGACGATTTTCATAAAGATCATGCTGATTGCTATAGTATTGATAAGCATTACGAATGTTATGATCATGGCAGTATATGAGAGAATCAGGGAAATAGGGACTATAGCAGCTATTGGTACAATGCCTGAGAAAATTCTATCACTTTTTCTTATAGAAGGATTGTCACTTGGGGTCACAGGTGTAATCGTCGGGAACCTGCTTGCTTTCATTGTTGTATTTCTTATGAACATAATTGAGATAACATTTAACTTTGGAAGACAGACGGGTTTTATCCTGGCTCCTGAACTTAAAGCAGGTGATATTCTGTTTGTTTCCGCAGTTGTGATCATTGTATCTGTACTTGCTGCTTTGCAGCCTGCATTTAAAGCCTCTAAAATGGAGCCTGTAGAAGCTTTAAGACATGTTTGAAATTAAATAAAAAGGATATAAATATGAAGAATAAAATATTTTTTCTGATATCTACAATATTGGTAATCACGTCTTTTACTGTTGGGAAAGATTCAGAATCCAGTAATCTTTTGCAAAAAGTTGACAGAAACCTAAATCCGGAGTCCTACGAGTCCTATAAAAAACTGATCAATATTGAACCCAATGGCAGAAAAAAAGAGTTCATCTTATTTACCGTGAAAAAGGGGAAGGACAAAGTTGCGGCACTTTTTATTTCGCCTGCAAGTGAAAAAGGAAGGAGTACTCTAAGAATGGAGGAAAATATGTGGTTGTTCATTCCCAATATTGGTAAACCTATCCGTATAACGAGCCTTCAATCCGTAGTTGGGGGAGTGTTTAACAATGCAGATATTTTACGTCTGGATTATGCGGAAGAGTATAAAATTCAAAAGACTGAAGATCAGGGGAGTAAAATTCTTCTTCATCTTAAAGCGAAAAACAACTCAGTTGCTTATGATAAATTGAAAATGTTGGTAGATAAAAAAACAATTCTGCCAATCAGAATCGAATGTCTTACACAAACATCGATGCTGATCAAAACCATTTATTATAAGCAGACGAAAAATTTCGGGAACGGTATCATCAGGCCATCAGTGATCGAAACTGTAAGCCCGCTGCACAAAGGATATAAATCAGTAATGATATTTGCAGGGATAAAACAGAGAAAATTTAAGGACGAAGTATTTACACTTTCGTTCATGCATAACCTTGAAAGTTTAAGATAAGTGCGATCCTTCATTCTTTATTTTGTCCTTTTTTTTCTTCCGTTTATAGTTTTGTCTGATGAAGAGGAATATTCATTCAACATTGAATCTATAAAAAAAAAACCGTTGCAAATTGGTGGTTATTTGGAATTTCGCCCTGTTTTGTCTGTACTTGATGTAGATTCCTGTTTTTATAAGCTCAGGTTTTTCGACCGTTATGAAGGGAAATCTATTTCAGAATACAATTTCAATGCTCTACTGGATTTAAGTTATGAAAGAGGTATATTTAAAGCTATGGTCCGCACAAATTCACTAATTTCAAGATCATTTACAGGGTGGGCCCATAACACATCATTGTATGAAACCTTTCTTTCAGTTAAACCATCCAATTCTGTCAGTCTGGAAATAGGGAAGAAACGTTTAAAATGGGGAAAGGGTTATGCATGGAATCCGGTTGCATTTATTGATCGTTCCAAGAATCCGAATGACCCAGAGCTTGCTCTTGAAGGATTTACAGTTGTCGCATTTAATTATATTAAAAGCTTTCATGGGAAATTAAATACAATATCATTTACAGCAGTACTGCTTCCGGTCAGTGACAGTTTCAATTCAGATTTTGGAGAGAAGAATCATATAAATTTTGGAGGAAAGATTTATTTCCTCTTTTTTGATACTGATATTGATATTATGTTCCTTGCTGGTAACAGTATGCCGAACCGGTATGGGATAGATTTTTCACGCAACCTTGGCTCGAATCTGGAAGTTCACGGAGAGTTTGCTTACACTCCTGATTATAATAAATTTAATGCGTTTAGTTATTTGTTTGGGATCCGTTTCCTTACAAAAACGGATATTACATTTTTCCTGGAATATTATAAAAACGGACAGGGCTTTCTACGCGGAGAAATGGCGGATTACTATTCACAAATCGACGAGGCGTATCAGATTTTTCTTCAGTCCGGAGATGATACGTGTCTTAAATCTCTGTCTGCTGATTCTGACCCTGCATACAGTTCATTTGCTCCAATGCGGGATTATCTTTACCTCCGTATAAGTTGGAAAGAACCTTGGGATATCCTTTATTTTATACCTTCTTTCACAATGATCTACAATATCGCTGATAATAGTTTTTCAATTGCTCCTGAACTGCTTTATACACCTGTTACAAACCTGGAACTCCGCACAAAAATATCATTACTTGTTGGGGAAAAAGGGAGTGATTTTGGAGAAAAGCAGAATAACTTCCGTTTGGAATTCCGCGGACGCTATTATTTCTAAATCTGACCCCAGAATCAATTGATCTCTTCATTTTATCTCCTTTTAATTTATTTATAAACATTATAGGAAATTCCTTTTTTCCTGAAATAATATTTTAGAGGGGAAATAATCATATGTCAAGGATAGGAGTGCTATTCTTATCTTGGTCTGATTAAGGTTTTTATCTTTTTGTGAACTGGTTCTTTAGCGAGCTCTTCTTTTAGATATACAATAGCTCTATTTAGCTGAGCATCAATGCCTTTTGCAAGATCATTTGGGTCATTTTCAACAATGATGTCTGGAATAGCTCCACGTGTCTCTAACTGATTGCCAAAAATGTCCCATATTCCAATAAAGGTCCTTCTGATTATACCTCCATCAATTAAGTTGTATGAATTAACTGCTATAACAAAACCAAGAGTCTGGACCCCAATCACCTTTCCAAGGCCTCTTACTTTAAATGCATTTGGGAAAACTTCAGCATCAGAGTATGAATGTTCATTACATAGAACAACTACTTTTCCTCTAAAAATATCAGTAGGTCTTGGAATATCAACACTATCTCTTAATCTCATAACCTGATATTGTTTTCTTTCAAGGAAATCTATCAGTTGCGGGTCAATTCCTCCACCTCCATTAAATCTAACATCAAGTATTAAACCTTGTTTGTCATAATATGCCTGTATATAGTTGTAAAATTTTGCCAGTTGACCGGAACTCATAACATTGAGGTGTATATATCCAATCTTCCCTTCAGATTTTTTATTAACAAGTTCTCTATTATGTTCAATCCAATCAAGGTAACGCAGGTTCCTTTCTGATGATATGGGTTTTATTTTTATTTCCCATGTTCCCTCTTCTGAAGGTTTGTTGTTTACTTTTAAAAAGGTAGTTTTGTTAACTCTATTTATAAGAAGGGTCCTGTAATCTTTTTTTGTATTAATATTATTATTGTTTATTGCAATTAGGTAATCTCCCTTTTTTATTTTAACATATGGTTTATCTAGAGGAGCATTATACATGCTGTATAAGCTATTTCCTCTATAAATCTTCTCAAATTTATAAAAACCAGATTTATCTGGAATTAAAATAGCTCCTATAGAACCAATTTGCACTATTTTTGGTTTCTCGAGAGTGTCTCCTCCTCTGGCTCCTTGATGTGATGCATTAAGCTCTCCTACTAGTTGGATTAGTACTCTGTTTACGTCAAATCGAGTCTGACAATTTTTTATCATTTTTTTGTATTTTGTTTTCATTTTATCCCATATAATACCGTGTAGATTTTCATCATAGAACCGGTCTCTTACCATTCTCCAGCTTTCATCAAATATCTGCAACCATTCTGCTTTTCTATCTAATTTCATAGAGAGTTTGGAAAGTGATATTTTTCCATCTTTTCCTGCTTTTTTCCCAGCATCAATGATCTGAAATTCCTTATTTTTGAAGAGCAGAATCTTTTTACCGTCATGTGATAGGGTGTATCCATTTATGCCTTTTGCTATTTCTTTTAGTTTCTCAGTTTTAAAATCATAAAGATAAAGATCATAATTGAATTTAAAAGAGGTTTTTTCTTTTACTTTTATCTCCTCTTTTTTAGGCATAAAACCAATATATAGACCATTTGTTGCTGCTTTTACATTAATATACCTGTAACCTGTAATGGGGAAAAGTGTGATCCGTTTCATAATTCCTTCAAAATCTATCTTTACATTAACCTCTTCTTTTTTCTTTTTTTTCTCTATTTTCTTTTCTGATTCTTTTGTGTCTTTGCTTTCTTTTTTTACTTCCTCTTCATCCCATTCATGTTCAAGAGGATCTTTTTTCTCCTTTTGCAATGATAGCATAACTATTCTGGATTTATCTCCTGCTCTGCTCGTAACAAAATAGATATGTTTACCATCTTTTGAAAACACGGGTGAACTGTTCTGCTCAAAGGATTTAAAAAGTAGATGTTCTTTTCTTTCTTTTATGTTGAAAACTCTGATTTCTGAGACGAGGTTTTTGCCTAAAACGGAATAGATAATCCAGTTATTATCTGGAGCCCAGTTATAGTTAAATTGTCCGAATAATGGTGATTTACTGACAAGAATCTCTTTTTTGTTTTTTATATCAAATACCCATAGTTTGAAATCATTTGTTTTATATGATAGGAAATCTGCATTAGGAGAAAACCTTAAATCTTCAATAAATTTATTTTTCCTGTTAGTCAACTTCTTTGTTTTTCCTTTTGCAAATTGGTCTATTAAATATATGTTCTCTTCGCCATCCATGTCAGAAATAAAGGCAATTTTGTCTCCTTTTGAAGACCATACTGGTTCTTCATCTCTGGAAGCAGAATTAAATGTCAACTGTCTTATCTCTCCATATTTTGCAGGAGCAGAAAATATCTCACCCCTAGCAGAAAATACAACTCTTTTTCCTGTTGGAGAAATATCAAATGTTGTTATAAGTTTTTGGGGGTTTATATATTCGTATTCAGGTACCACACTTTCAACACACGAAGGAATAATTATTTCGTTGGATGTTTCATTTTTTATATTAAGTTTGTATATACCATTATTGCATTCATAAACAATAAATTTTTTGTCCGAAGATAGGGAAGGGAACTGTACATCATCTTTTATGTGCTTTGTGATCTGGGTTCGTTTTCCGTTTTTTAAAGAAAACTTGTATATATTGGCAGGTCCGTTTTCCTCTGACACAAAATAGATATAATCACCTACCCATATTGGCCATGATTCATTGTATAGGGTTTTTGTAAGGTTTTTATATTTAGCAGTTTTGCCATCATACAACCAGATATCAGTGTTTGCAGTTCCTTTGTATCTCTTCCACCACCAGAAATAGAGTGAATGCCTGTTTAATACATAAGAGTCACCTTTATCATTAAAAGAGATTGTTGATGCCTGATCTATGGGTAATGTTTCGGCAATACCACCTTTTAAAGCAACTTTAAAAATTCTTGAGAAATATGGTGAATGAGATGCTGCATTTGAAAGATAGTATATGTATTTACCTTTTTGCCCCCATTCGAGCATGTATGCTCCCTCTGACTCATATGTAACTTGTTTCATTTTTCCGCCATAAGAGGGAATAATATAAACATTGCGGTTTCCATTAAAGGTGCTTGAGAATCCAATCCATTTTCCATCTGGGGAAAATTTTGGGTTAGATTCTATACCTACTGCTTTTACAATTCTTTTTAGATTGTTGCCGTTGAGATCAGCAGTAAAAAGATCGTTTTCATATATAAAACAAATTTTATCTATTGAAGCATCCGGTGTTCTCATTAGTTTTAAATTCTCTGCTGGTAAACCTGCGAATATAAAGCATATAAACAGAAGTAAAATAAATATTTTTTTCACAAAAACCTCCTTTTTCTTATAGTATAAATATATTACGGAATATAATTAGTAATGGTTCTATTTTAATTGTAATTTGTTTGACAATTTTTTAAAAAAATATTATAAAAAAGTTAAGAGAATGGAAAAGAAAATATTAAACGGTTTTAGTGGTTTAAGTATCTATGATAAACTGAGAAAATTTGAGTATGATTTAATTGAAATAAATTTACTTATTGAAAGTATTGAAAATGAAAAAATAGAGGGAAAAGATGCTGCAGGCTTTGTAAGGAGATTTGTTGATATAAAAAAGTTGAAAAAAATAGAGGAGCGTATAGATCGATTTCTTAGATTTCCTCTAGCGGAAACTAAACCTGGTAGACCTGTTGAATATCCTGATAGTGAGCAAGAGAAAAAAAAATATAACTTATATCGTATTGAAGGTTTAAGTATAAGACAGATTGCAAAAAAAGAGAAAACAAGCCCGGATACAGTTTTAAGGAAATTAAAGAAGTATAATATCAAGTAGTTTGTATGGTTGTTATAAATCTTTTGTATTAATTACTTTACCAACGCCAATATTTATATAGTTTTTTTGATATTCCTTTTCAAACAACTTTCTTGCATTATCTCCGGAGCAGTGGCAGGGACCCGCATATTTTACTTCCATGTTTTTTAGACTGGAAATGATTGTTTCGATTTGTTTGGAGCTTTTATTCCCCAAATGAAAACCACCCATTACCAAAAGCACTTTATCCTTTATTATATTTTTTGCTTTCTCTACTATTTTTACTATACCCGGGTGTGCACATCCAGTTATTACTACCATTCCTTTGTTTGTATGAATTATTAAAGATTGCTCTATTATCCAGGTTCCGAGCTCTCCTGTAGAATAAATTCCTTTGCAAATTTCCATAGGCTTTTGTACATCAACTACTTTTGTCCCATATTTCTCAATATTTCTTTTTAAGCTTGTTGGAAAGGATTTTGGCAGATAAACATAAACTTTAGGATTTGTTTTTAGAAAGCCGTCCAAACCACCGATATGATCTCCATGAATGTGAGAAAGAACTATAAGATCAATTTTTTCTGAATCAATTTCTAATTTTTTCATGTTTTCTAAAAGTATGGAATCATCCCCGCCCGTATCAAAAAGAATAGTCTTCTCTGCACCCTTTATTAAACAGGAAAAACCCCATGATGTTTTTAATCCATCTTTGTATTGATTGTTATCAAAGGTAACTGTAATATTTGTTTCCTTTATTTTATTTATGTTTATATTTTCTGATCCATTTTCCATAATTTCTCCTTTTTTATCTTTTTCTTGACTTAAAGATAAAGTTATTCCCAATATCAAACCAATAGATATTATTATTAAGCTGAATAAACCTAATATTTTCCCCATTTCTTATTCAAATAAATTTATACACAAGGATTACTAAATTGTCAAATTATATTAGATTGTATGTTTGTTTTTTCTAACCTAAATCAATATCTATAATTTTCTGGTTTAAAGGGACCTTCAATAGGTACATTTAAATACTTGGATTGCTCTTCTGTCATTTTTGTTAATTTTGCATCCAGGTGTTTAAGATGTAATCTTGCAACTTCTTCATCCAGTTTTTTGGAAAGTATATAAACTTTTTTCTCATGTTTTTTGGAAGCAAGTTCTATTTGAGCTAAACATTGATTTGTGAAACTCGAACTCATAATAAAACTTGGGTGACCAGTAGCGCATCCTAAATTTACAAGCCGTCCTTCTGCAAGAATAATTATTGATTTCCCTGATTTTAATGTCCATCTATCTACCTGTGGTTTGATATTCTCCTTTTTGCATTCTTTGCATTTTGGAAGGTACTCCATTTCTATCTCACTATCAAAGTGTCCTATGTTACATAAAATAGCACCCTCTTTCATTTTTTCCATATGCTCACCTTTTATTACATGATAATTTCCAGTAGCAGTAACAAATATATCTGCTTCTTCAACAATATCTTCAAGAATTACAACTGGGTATCCTTCCATTGAGGCTTGTAAAGCACATATTGGATCAATCTCAGTTATATAAACCTTTGCGCCAAATCCGCGTAGGGATTGAGCACTCCCTTTCCCAACATCACCAAAACCGCAGACAACTGCTTTTTTACCTGCAATCATAATATCAGTAGCTCTTTTTATTCCATCAGCAAGGGATTCTCTACATCCATATAGGTTGTCGAATTTAGATTTTGTTACTGAATCATTCACATTTATTGCAGGAAAGAGAAGTTTGCCCTCTTTTGCAAGGTTATATAAACGGTGAACTCCTGTTGTAGTCTCTTCTGATGCGCCTTTTATATTTTCTGCTACTTTTCTCCAGTGTTCAGGGTTCCTTTTGTAACCTAATTTTATACGGGTTATTAAAACCTGAAATTCTTCTACTTCATACTTTTTATCAATAAAAGAAGGGGATTCTTCTGCTTTTACTCCTTCATGTACAAAGAGAGTTGCATCGCCGCCATCATCTACAATCAAATCTGGGCCTGAGCCATCAGGCCAGGTTAATGCTTGTTCAAGACACCACCAGTACTCTTCTAAGGTTTCGCCTTTCCATGCAAAAACAGAAGCAATCCCTTTCTTTGCAATTGCAGCAGCAGCATGATCCTGTGTGGAAAAGATATTGCATGAAGACCAGCGTACATCTGCTCCTAATTCTATAAGTGTTTCAATTAACATTGCAGTTTGAATTGTCATGTGCAAACTACCCGTTATTTTTAATCCTCTTAGGGGTTTTTCCTGTCCATATTTCTTACGTACTGCCATCAGACCTGGCATTTCAAGTTTCGCAAGTTTCATCTCTTTTCTGCCCCACTCAGCTAAAGAGATATCAGCAACTTTGTGCTTCAAAGATAAATCAAGCGCTAATGTATTCATTTTGTCCTCCTTTACCCTGTTTTTAATAACAAACAAATTTTATATTTAACAGGGATATTTATTCCTTAATTGCTTGTATAATAAATCCTTTTAATTCTTTTTGAAGATTAAAATCTTCAAATTTATCAAATTTAAAACCAGCTTTTATCAGCCATATTTCTATTTGTTTTTTTGAGAATCCAAGCCATCTGTCTCCATATTTTTTTCTCATATTTTCAATATTATGATTAAGAAAATCAACAATAATAAAAATTCCACCTCTTTTAATTACTCGATTAATTTCATAAAAACCTGCAAGAGGTGAAGATAAATGATGTAATACCATATTAATAATAGCAATATCTACTTCATTTTCTTTTAAAGGGAGGTGCTCAATTTCACCTATTCTAAGATCAATTTTTTCATTATTATTCTGAAAACGTGTATATGCTTCTTCCAACATTTTTGGGGATTTATCAACTCCTATTACAATATTAGCTTTTACTTCTATGTATGATAAAAGATCTCCAATTCCACACCCAAGGTCAACAATTGTGTGAGTTTTGTGTAGATGATTTAGAATAAATCTATTTAGATCAAAATTGCCAAAAATCTCTTTTTTCAATTTCCCCCAATCTTCTGCTATTGAATCAAAAAAGCGGGTTGTTTCTCTTGATCTATTTTCTATTACTCTTTTTGCCTGTTTTAGGTCTTGAGAAAAGATGTTTCCATTCTTAAAAAAACATTTTATAGATTCTATAAATTTTAAACCATTTCCTTCAGTTACAGTTGAATAGAATGTCCATGCTCCGTTGTGTCTGGATTTTAGCAATCCTTTATCTGTAAGGATTTTTAAATGGCGTGAAATCCTTGATTGACCCATATTCAGAATTTCAATTATTTCATTTACATTTAATTCAAAATATAGAAGTAGATTTAATAAGCGTAAGCGTGTTTCATCTGATAGAGCTTTAAAAAAATTCAATATTTCCATCTATATCAATATATCAAGATGTTTTGATATTGTCAAGCAAAAAAAGAATTTTTTCAAAAATATATAGTTTGATCTCAAACCATAAATTATAGTTGGCGAAAATAGCAAAAAATCGTCAAATATATTTAACAACTTTAAGCGTATATGTTGTATTATACACTGTTAGTTGCCTATTCATTATGTATTTGTAAAACCCTGTCTTTTTCATATTTTAATAATCTTGTATGCTTATTAAATTTTGTTTTTATAAAATCGATATCTTTAATATTCTCAGGAATTAGGGAATATTGTGCTAACTTTACCCAATCCTTATCTCTAATTGTTAGTATTTCATCTAAGTAAAAACTAACCCACACATCACCAACTTTGGAATTGGATGTTTCCTTAGAGAGTTTATTTCTTGTAATATTTACGTACTTTTCATCAATATCTATCCCAATGAATTTTCGTCCTAATCTTTTTGCTGCAATAGCTGTTGTTCCAGTTCCAACAAATGGATCTAATACAATATCGTTTTCATCTGTACTCATCAAAATTATCCGTTCTAATAAATGTGTTGGTAATTGACATGGATGTTCATCTCTATATTTATTATGTTTTATGCGATGAATATCTGTCCAAACATCAGAAATTAATGGGCCAAATGGATGTAAGCTCGCTTTTTTCCCGCCATAATCTTTTAGAAGATAGCCACATTTTCTGCATCGTTTATGTGGATAACGAATCTCATGAAATTTCCTTTCCTTTGGATTTTTAACATAATATAAAATACCATAATGAGATGGCTGTAAACTTTTCCCCATTGGAGCAGTTTGTGCATCCCATGCAATCCAGTGTTTAAAGTAAGCAGCCTTATTTAAAAAATTTGAGTAATAGGTTAACCATTTAGGAATATTATGCACAAATATAGAGCCAGTAGGCTTTGTAATTCTAAACATTTCATATATCCACTTATTGCACCATTCTAAATATACGTTAAATTCTTTATTATCTTTATATCCATTATATTTCTTCCCTAAATTAAAAGGTGGATCTGCAAATGTTACATCTACAGAGTTATCCGGAATTTTTAGCATAATTTCCAGACAATCCCCCTGAATTATTTTGTTAACATATTCATCAATCATTAACCCAACACCTCTTTTAATAATTGTTTAAATCGCTCTAACTCTTTTTCATGAAATGTGAAAACATCCTCGTAAGCTGTTACCATTCTTTTTAGATCATTCTTTCTTACATACCAGCCAATACCATCAACAAACCCCCAAAAGTGAGCTTCAGGGTAATGTTTTTTAATCAAAGAATCGATTGAAATCTCTGTTTTTGATTTATCGCCCTGACCTGAAGATGTAGTAACCAAATATGAACACTCAATAATTATCTTAGGATTTGTTTTGTCAGGGATTATAAAGTCCATCGTTCTTTTCTTATCTGGAGCATTGCTTATCAATTCTCCTAAATCGCCCTTGCCAAATCCGATTTTCATCTCATTCAGTATTTTTTCTATAACCGTTTCTGGATTATTCTCTTTCTTACCTGAATATGACCCTTTTTCTTTATACCGGATCAATGTATCAATTAATGCATCTATTTCAAAATTTAACTTTGAAATACTCAATTTTTTAAGTTCAAAGAGCGGGAGAGCTTTAGAAAGAATAGGAATTGTAGAACCTTCAAAAAATATATTTACTAAGCCTTTACTGAAAAACTCGTTTTCTCGTATCTTCTTCTGAATTCTATTATCTGACCATTCTTTAATATTGTCTCTATCATTTATTTCAGCCTCTGTTATCCATTTTTCTTTATAAATAAGAGCATTTAATTCAGGGTCATCAACTATTCGCATAAAGGTTATAAGCCTTTTTAGGCTTTCATTTGAGAAACCTGTTAATGCAAGTAAAGCTCTTAATCCATTCTCTTTTTTACAGATCAAATCTTCAAATAATTCTCTCTTCAATCCTCTATTTTGGACTTGATTCTTCAAAACGAGTAAGGTTTCTTTAATGGAATTAACATATCCTTCATAAGCTTCTTCAAATTTTTTATTATAAAAATAAAAGGTATTTTTTGATATTACTGTATTGAATTTTTCTTGATTATTTTTCATTTAACTCACCTCTTTTGAAAGAATAATATATATTCATCCTTCATTGTGTTTCTCATACCCTTTATAGGTTTTAAAATACTTTTAACCAATGTTAAATTATGTTTTTTACAGGATTCTATTATTTTGTTTTCCAGCCTTATGCCTCTGGTCTGGTTCGTATTTGACCCTATAATCATCACAAAATATTTATCTTTTTTTAGCACTCTTGAAACTTCTGAACAAATAGTATCCATATCCTTAAAATAATTTTCTAATCGCTCAGTTTTATTTTTTCCAATCAGTCCTATCATCTCATTTCTAATATTATTTATATCATACTTTAAAAAACTCAATTGAGCTTCATCATTTTTTACATAATCAATTGCAAATGAATATGGTGGTGATGTGATTACTCCATCAATTGAGTTATTTTTCAATATCATTTGCTTTGCATTAGCATTCTCTAAAACATTAACTGTTCCTAATTCGCTTATATATTTTGAGCTATTCAACATAAAATTAATAACTGTGTATTCATATCTTTTTAGAACTTTTGTAAAAAGCTGTCTGTGGCTGGATGTAACTACTCTTTTAGAATATCCAAGAGAATCTAAAAAAGCAAGTAGTGCTAATTCATAAATCTTCAATTTTTCTTTATCAGTAATTTTTTGTAACTTCTCCTTTACATTATAAACATTAAAAAAATTAAATAACTGCTCTGATTTATTGGAGATTCCTTTTAATAATTCAATATCTATGGATAAACTATTATATTTTACTTTTGTCATAAATTGACAAAAAGGGCTTAAATCAATAGCATAAGAATTTATACCCATTAATGCAGATTCAATGTTTGTGGTCCCACTACCGCACATTGGGTCTAAAATAGTTTCTCCATTTTTTATTCCAATAATATTTATCAAAGCCTTAATTAGTTGAGGATGAAATTTTCCACGATAAGGAAACAATCCATGAGTTGCATAACCAGTGGAAAACAATCCGTTTTCAAAATAAGCTTTTATGCTTGCTGACCGATTATATGTAAGTGCCTTGTCAGTCTTATTATACATCAAAAAATGCTTCGTGAATTTTCTATCAATAGATTTAAAGTAAGCTGACCTATCCAATAAATCTTCTTTAGATAAACAATTATACTCCAAATAAGCTAATTCTAACTCAAATGATTCATTAACTGACGGCAATAAATCTACTTTGCTTTCAAGCGAGTTTTGTAAAAGAGAAGGCAGTTTATAAAATTTTCTATTTTCAATCATTTTTGTCACCAATCTATATTAATATTTTCCCATAATTATCATCTTTATTATAGTATATTTTGTTAATTTATTAAAATTATTAAACCACTTAAAAAAAATATATGTCCTCTTTATTATCTTATTCTATTTCTTGAATCTTGTAAGATTATTATCTATAATATGAGTATAATATGAATATAAAGCAGAGGATAGAGAATTTATCAAAAGAGTTGTTAAGACATCAATATCTTTACTATATTAAAGCAGAGCCAGAGATTTCTGATAAAGAGTATGATCGCTTATTTGATGAACTTGTTGCTCTTGAGAAAAAATATCCGGAATATGCTTTTAAGAATTCACCTACAAAGAGAGTTGGTTCTGATCTTGATAATGTTTTTGCTGAAAAAAAGCATGAAATACCTGTTTTATCTCTTGATAAAGAATATACTTTACAGGGCTTAACAAAATGGGTGAAAAAAATAATCTCTAATTCAGAAAGAGAGTTAAGTTTTGTAGTTGAAGAAAAGATTGATGGGGCATCAATTGTATTATATTATAAAAATGGGGTGCTTGACTCTGCATTGACGCGTGGGAATGGAATGTTTGGTAATGATGTTACTGAAAATATAAGGACAATAAAGCAGATCCCATTAATTACTGAAGAAAAATCTGATTTTGCAGTTAGGGGAGAGATTTTTATTAATAAATCTGACTTTCTTAAGTATAATAAAAGTTTTGAAAATAAATATTCAAATCCCAGAAATCTGGCTGCAGGCTCTTTAAGGAATTTAAAGTCATCTGTAGTTGCAAAAATACCCCTTAATTTTCTTGCATATGAGGGATTTTTTAAGAATCAATTTTGTAATAACCATATTCTTATTCTCTTGAAGTTGAAACACATGGGATTTTGTATAAATAAAAATATTGCTTTTTTTTCAAGTAATGTAAAAGATATTTCAGTTGTGCCCAATGAATTTCCTGAAATAATAAAAGGAAAAATCAAAGATATATCTGCTTATATTGAGGGGAAAATAAAAGGCAGAAATAAATTAGACTATGAGATTGATGGACTTGTAGTAAAAATAAATGAGATAGATATTAGAGAAAATCTCGGACATACTTCACATCATCCAAGGTGGGAGATTGCATTTAAATTTGATTCACCTATTGCTCAGACTGTTTTAAAGAATATTGTAATACAGGTTGGAAGAAATGGAAGAGTGACACCAGTTGCAATCTTAGAACCTGTAAAGATTGCTGGAAGTGTTGTTTCAAGAGCGACACTTCATAATCAAGAGTATATTGAAATATTAGAATTGGGACCTGGAGATTTAGTGAGTATTTCAAAACGAGGGGATATAATTCCTGCTGTTGAAGAGGTGATTGAAAAAAGTTATGAAAATCCAGCAGTTTATAAGTTTCAGGAAAATTGCCCTTTTTGTGGTTCCAGGTTGATTAAGCAAGGTGCTCATCATTTTTGTAAGAACAAAAAATGTCCGGAAAGGATGAAACGTTCTTTAATTCACTTTGTATCTAAAGATCAAATGGACATTGACACTCTTGGTGAAAAAACAATAAAGTTTCTTTTTGAAAGAGGGTTTGTCAAAATTATTCCGGATATCTATAAATTTAACTATGATTTATTATTAAAAGAAGAGGGATTTAAAGAAAAAAGGGTTGATAATATAAAAAAAAGTATAGATAAAAGTAAATCAAGACCTTTTAAAAAGGTATTAGCAGCTCTTGGTTTTGATGGGCTTGGTACATCTGTTGCATCTGAATTGATAAAAAATGGTTTTAATTCAATTGACAAAATTATAGAGATAGCATCAAAAGGTGAAAAAGAGGAATTTTCAAAAATTGAGGGATTTGGCACAATTACTGCAGAATTATTGATTGAACATTTTACTGATAATAAAAATCTTGAATTGATAAGAGAACTAAAAAAATGGGAGCTTAATTTTAAAGAAAAAATTGAATCGGAAACTTTAAAAATTAAGCCGTTTGAAAATCAAATCTGGGCTATAACTGGTTCTTTTAAAAATTTTAAACCACGCTCAAAAGCAGCGGAAAAGATTGAGCAAAGGGGAGGTAAGGTAAATAACACCATATCATCAAAAACCACACACCTTCTGACTGGCTCGTTATCAGGTTCAAAACTTGAAAGAGCAAGAAATTTAAATGTAAAAATAGTTAATGAAAAGGAGTTTCTCGATATGTTGAATCTTTCTTTATAATTTTAAAGGATTATTCCCAAAAGTATTAATGATATAAGAACAGGTGAGACAAATTTTATAGAGATCATCCAGAAAAAAGCCAGCTTGAATTTTTCTGTTCCCTTTGAGATTTCAAGTAAAGCATTGGAAGTTTTCCATATATATCCAACAAAGATGGCTACAAAAAAGGCGCCTATACTTAAAGATAGATTCCCCCATATAATGTCCCATAGATCAAGGAACCCTTTGTTTACAAGAGGTAAGTTTGAAAAAAAATGGTTACCACCTTGAGAAAGGGCAGAGGGTACCCCAAATATTAATGTGATTGCACCTACTGTAATTGCGGATTTTTTTCTATTCCATTTCTTTTCATCTATAAAGAATGCGACTGGTACTTCAAGAACTGAAATGGTGGACGTTAAAGCAGCGATTGAGAGTAGTAAAAAGAATAGGGATCCAAATATTACACCACCGGGCATTTTAGAGAAAATAACTGGTAATATTTGGAATACTAGCCCAGGTCCACCACTGGTTGCTTGCATTCCAACTGCAAACATAGCTGGGAAAATTATCAAACCAGCAACAATTGCAATAAATGTGTCAAAAAAAGCAACCCATGCTGTTGCAGAAGGAAGGTTCTCTCTTTTGTTGACATATGAGCCATAAGTCATCATTGTTCCCATTCCAAGACTCAAACTGAAAAAAGCCTGACCCATTGCTTCTAAGATAACTCTTGGTTTAAAAGCTGAAAAATCGGGTTTTAAGTAAAATTCCAGACCTTTAGATGCTCCAGGCATGGTTAAGGATCGAATCAATAACAAAAATAAAATCCCAAAAAGAATTGGCATTAAAATCTTTGAGAATTTTTCTATTCCAGAAGAGACACCTCTTGAAACAACGTAAACAGTAAGTAATATAAAAAGTGAGAGTAGAATTATTTGTAATATAGAGTTGGATGTAAAATTTGTATATACTTGAGTTGCAGTTTCTTTATCAATTTTTGCAAATTTACCTGTTATAGCCTTACAGAAATAGCCAACAGTCCATCCTGCTACAACAGCATAGTATGACAATATCATAAAACCTGTGACAACACCAAGGTAACCTACATATTTCCATTTGCCTTTGGGTCTTATTGATTTGAATGCACCAACTGGGTTTCTGTTTGTAAATCTTCCAAGCGAAACCTCTGCAAGTAGAACTGGGTAAGCAATAAATAAAATTGCAATAAGATATATTAAAACAAAAAGAGCTCCCCCATTTTTGCTTACAATGTATGGAAAGCGCCATATATTTCCCAATCCAACTGCTGATCCAGATGCAGCTAAAATGAATCCTATCTTTGAGCCCCACTTTCCTCTGCCTGACATAATAATGCCTCCTGTTCTTAAAATTTAATTTTTATCACAAGGAATTTTTATTGTCAAACAGAAAAGTGTTCCAGAGCTATGTGTCTATCCATAAGATAAAAAAATCTATATAAAAACTTTTAATTTCGCTTAAACTTCTTTAATATCCTGTCAAAAAGTCTTGTAAATATGTAAATGGGGTCATGTATTCTATGTGCCAGACACCGTATTGCAAGTAAGTCAGGTCTCTGCAATATTTATCCTGAAAAACCCATTAATCTCTCAGTTTTGATGTCATCAAAAGGGACTTTTGTATTCCCCTAATGCTCATCACATATGATCTTTACACATGCGTTTAGGGTAGTTTGACAACTGTTCCTGCAAACCGTTGCCGGTGGACCTAGCACCATCTATTATAAAGCCTGAAAACAAATCTTTACCACTTGCTCCCTTCATGGCACACAATGGATGACCCTATTCATTTAAATAGATAAAATTTTTTGAAATAAATTTTCTACCATTCATTCAGATTGAAAGAAACAATCTGATAATCCTCTGTATTAAACAGGAATACTTTTCCCTTATTCTCACCAATAAAAACGAAATTGCCATCTATAATCTTTTCAATATATTTCTTACCTTCAAGTATCTTCATCACGTGAGTCTGATAAACATTACTTCCATATTTGTCCTTTTTAATATGTTTAAGAAAACAGGTATAAGCATAATTCCCGAATGCCCTCATATCATGATACCAATCCAGAATCGACATAACAGTTTCAACCTTATCACCATCTTTTATAGATTTGACTTCCTTTCGTTCCTTGTAAGGCAGATCTGTCCTACGGATTAATTTTCCGTTTTCATTCACTTCAATTAAAACATTTGCGCTGCTGATAAGAAGAAATATATTCCTATTTTCAGCCACATCGAAATTACTTGACAACCCAAGAAGCGCAGGATTGCCACCGAGTGCCTTGGATGATACAAGTCTGTGTTTCAAAATGATACCCTTAATGGTTTCACCATTTTCCGGGTTTATAACCTTTCCTAATAGAAAAGATTCTTCACCTGCATTGAAACTGAGCTTAAAAATATAAAGTTTACTCATGCAATAGACCATTTCTTTAGGGATAAAATCAATTTTAATTGATTTTAAGAATGAGCCCTTTTCATCGTAAATATTGATCTTATTGTCCATGAAGCCAAGCAGATGAAGTTTCTTATCCAACAGAAAGGCTGATAATATGAATGATTTTATTTCACCAGGGCCTTCCCCCTTTTTTATTTTCATTCCACGTATCAATTTTAAATCCCAGCTAAAGAATTTCAGTTTCTCTTCACCAATATCATATATGGCAAACCCCTCCTTACCAAGATCATGGAACATGGCTGGTTCCTGAACTTTCAGCAACAAATTAGATATGTTGATTGTTTCTTTAGCCCAGCTATTAAATATAAAGGAAAGGCAAACGGTCATAATTAGAAACCTTATAACACTGATCCTTTTGTTCATCTGATAACTCCTTATTTTTATTTTATTGGTTAAACCATTCTTCTAGATCTGCATTCCTGTATTGCTCGAAATCAGAGAAAATCTCTTCAATTTTTGATCGGAAAACCTTTTTGATATACATCCCGGCATGATGGACATAATCCTTAAAATCCGAGAACTTGTCTTCAGACACACAGTTAAGAATCTCCTCAAGCATTGTTAAAGGGAAAAGGTTGATAAAATCATATTTTTCAACCAGGGCCTTATTATAAAAGAAATGTCTTATTTTCGGCAGGACATCCCTGTTTACATACCTGTAGATTGAATATATGTACTTGACCTGCTGGTTAAGGAATTTTGAAGCCGGGTGTGCTGAGTATCCGGGATATTCCACCATAAGATTATCTTTCTTAATTTGCTGAATAATTGGCATTCCGTATCGCAGTACCAGAACGCTGCTCAGTATTTGAGAGTCAAGAAAAGCACTGTATGGTTGCTCCAGATGGCTAAAATAATCTTTTATCTTTTTCAGAAATCTCAGGTTTTCCTTAATCTCATCTATATTGAGATATGGATCATAAAAGATAAAACCTATATCAAAATTAAATTTATGCTTATGTAGTAAATCCAGAACCTCAATATTTCCCTCCACACTAGATCCAGTCATGTACATCTGATGAAATCGTTTTATTCCAGAATCTATTCCAACATCCATTTTTTGCATGCCTGCTTCCCTCAAAATGAAAAGACTTTCAAAATTCCTCTTTATTTCAGCAGGTTTTGAAGTAAAGGAAAACTTTAATTTAAGTTTCCTATTCAGAATCTCTTTAGCAATTTTTTCCGCATTATTATCACTCTCTTTTGAATTAAAGAACTGGTTACAGCTAAAAATAAACTTGTTTATCCCTTTTGATACCAAGAATTCCATTTCATCAACGACACTTTTTTCAGACTTCTTTCTCCAATAACGTTTTTCTTCTTTGTAGTCCGTTCTGTAAGGAACCTGGAAACCACAGTATTGACAGTTATAAAGGCATCCACGGCTGACAATTATCGGATACCATTCAAGGTCAGAATCCCTGTTCTCATAAAGTCCCAGGCTGGATAGATGATCTAAATTGTCTGACAAATGGCGGTTTTTATTGACTGTCGGCTTGAATTTTTTACTCTTTCTGAAAGCAATGCCTTCGGTTCTTTGCCAGTCTTGGTTATTCTGAATCCTATCCACCAGGTCAGCGAGTACTTTTCCATTTTCAGGTTCTCTTACAATTATATCAATTTCACTAAAGATTTCCAGGATTCTGATTGATTCTACTGACAAAGATGAGGTGCCTCCCAAAATAATCAGTTCATTATTTTTCTTCAAAGTGGCCAGAATTCTGCTTATTTTTGAGAGGTAAATTATATCGCTGACATATAAATAAACAATCCCATTTCTGAATTTTTCTACGGAATCTATTCCGTGTCCTGAGCTGACAGCGCTAACGTTTATGATCAGTAATTCAGGTTTTATAGCAACCGACTCGATATATGATAATAACGCATAAAAATCAACGTCAAGGGGTTTCCCCTCTAACTTGGAAAGATATACTACATCCAGTCTTTTATTTATCCTCAACCTGTCTCTACAAAATCATTCCTTCTCGTTTAATTCAACCGAAAAATTCTTAAGGGTCTGTTCCTGTTTAATATTACCGTCCAGATCCATCTGTTTGAGTTTTGAATCCCTGATTTCTAAAACCTGTTTCTCTTCATCATATATTATGCCATAAGCCTCAAGCAACATCACTCCCGATTCCCCAGGAATAAAAACGGTCCCTTTACTGCATTGCCATTTACCTGATTTAAACTCAACCTTCTCGTTGCTGAATATCATTAATTTACTCGAAGCAAATGCCAGAGTCTTTTTTGATATCAGTCCCTTAACAAATCTTGTGTAATTCTTATTGTTGAAGTAAATTTTATCAATCTTCCCAGAATCTTTTTCGCCTTTCCCTTCCACTATTGAAAGCCTGCTTTTCTGTCCATCTATATAATAGATAGATCCATCATTCCCAGTCTCCATCATTGTCCTTGGAATTATCTTATTAGCTATGATGTAAGTGCCGAGATCAACAGAAAACTCATCAAAGTGCTCCTCTTTTCCCAGGTTGCCTTTCAGGTCATTTACTCCTATTTTTGCATTTTTCCCGTTTAGAACCTGGTCTTCCTCACGATACTCAATATCAGTGGCCTCAATGTATATCACCTTTGATTCCTCTGGGATAAAGACTTTACCCTTCTTGCATTTCCAAACATCTGCTCTGTATTCGACCTTTTCCATGCTGAATATAAGGATTTTGCTTGAAGCATATGACAACGGCGTGGATTTGATCAACTTTCTCACTAAACCCGTATAATCTCTGCTGTTAAAAAATATCCTGCTGACTTCACCTGATCCCTTCTCTCCCTTTCCTTCACCAATCACTATGAGAGTATCCTTTTTGGCATCCATTAAATAAGTTGCTCCTGTTTTCTTCTCCTTTGACATCATTCTTTCTCCTATAATATTAATATTTAAGACCAATACTACCAAAATAAGAAAAAGTAAAAATAGCTTAATTCTCATTGTTCCTCCTTGATAAATTCTTTTTCGTATAATCTCCTGTATAATCCATCTTCCCCCATAAGGGATTTATGAGTGCCTGACTGAACTATCCGTCCCTTATCAAGCACGATTATTAAATCTGCACTCAGAACTGTGGACAGCCTGTGGGCAATTATAAAGCTAGTTCTGTTCTTCATGAGTTTAGTCATTGCTTTCCTTATACTATATGAAGACTCATTATCAATCGAGGATGCAGCTTCATCAAAAATTAGCATTTTTGGATTCTTAAGGAATGCTCTTGCTATGGACAGTCTCTGCTTCTCACCTCCTGAAAAATCATGCCTTATCCCTTTCTCTCCAACGATTGTTTTGTATCCGTCCGGTAATTTCATGATAAAATCATGGGCCTCTGCCATCTTTGCAGCTTCAGTTACCTCTTCCTCTGTCTTCGGGGGATTCCCATATGCTATGTTATAAGCAACTGTATTAGACAGCAGGTAAATATCCTGTGGTACAAAACCGATCTGTGAACGGAGAGAGTGCCCCTTTATTGTAGTAATATCATTCCCGTCTATTTCAATGACACCCTTATTGGGATTATAAATCCGAAGTATAAGGTTTATCAGGGTTGTCTTCCCGGCACCATTAGGCCCTACAATGGCAACCACTGTTGACGGCTCAACCTTCAAATTTATATCCTGTAAGACCATACCTCGATCTGTATTATATGAAAAGCTTACATCCCTGAAAACCACTCCCCCTTTAATGTCCTTTATCTCTTTTATCCCATCTTTCTCTCTTAATTTATCGGCATCATTGGAAAGTTCATATACCCTATCTAGTGAAACAATGGACTGCTGGATGCTCATATTGAGGTTCATAAGATTCTTCGAGGGATCATATATGTATCTCAGGAAAGAGTTAAATGCGAGGAAACCACCAATTGTCAGATTGCCATGAATAACTTCAGATAATCCGTACCAAATGAGGATAAACCTGCCTACTGCACTAATATAACCAGCTATTATCCCTGCAAAAGCATTTAGTGTTTCCGATTTTGTTCTGACTTTGTATGTTCTTTCCAATGAATTATCAATCCTTTCCGACTCTACGTCTTCTGTACCGAAAGACTTTACGAAATATATGCTTAAAAAACTTTCAAATAATGCACTGGTTAGAGTAGATAACTCCTTTTGAACGAATGAACTCTGCTTCCTTACTCGCTTGCTGAAATATTTAATGGAAACGAGATATAAAGGAACTACCGCCATAGATATCAATGCCAGCTTCCAGTGGAGAAATAATAACACGAATACACCCACAATCAGGGTCAGCCCGTCTGTCAGAAAAGAAACAATGGTATTTGCTAATAGTCCCTGTAATTTTCCAACATCTGAAGTTATCCTAGTAATTAAATCGCCTATCTTAATCCTGTCAAAATATTTTAAAGAGGTCTTTAATAAGTCTTTACATATACTGGATCTTATATTTGTTACTATTTTATTCTGAATTTTTATAGTAATTTTTCTTTGTAAAAATGAGGTAGATAACTGTATAAAAAGAAAAAGAAAAAGACCTATACATAAGAGATTTAAAAGCTTAATATTTTTAGAAGCAACAACATTGTCAATTAGATACATAGTAAGCAGTGGCATGGGAAGTTGCATAAAAATATTTGCCAATAAAAGAGCCCATGCGCCTATTATCCCTCTCTTGAAGGGCTTGATGAATGTTAGGAATCGCCTCAGTAAAAAAAGCTTAGAAATATCCCCCTTTTTTTCTTTTTTATACTCTTCGTTTTTTGTAATCAATGCAACATACTACAGTAAGTTGCTTATTGAAGCAACCTCCCGAATTGACTCATTAAAAATCTATATGAAACAGGTATCGTTGCCTCATTAGAAAATCTACACGAAATTATACTAAAATGTTGATATATTGTATTCATAATTCTTCCTATTACTAT
>JAUWQW010000055.1 GCA_030610885.1 Candidatus Aminicenantota bacterium
TCATTGTTAACCCCATTTTTACACCTCTTCTGATAGATTACATCAAAAAAGGTACCACTTCCTGATAAATTTTTCATATAGATTTTTTCGTGCGTCAACGATCTATACTTCGTATAGATTCTTAAATGAGGCAATAGGGAAAATTACTTTGTGTTTTTTTATTTTCTTCTTATTGTTAAAATTAACCATAAATTAAATTGTTAAAATTAATGAAATATGATACAATTTTCAATCTTTATTATTAAAAAAGAGGAGGAAAAAATGTTAAAAAAAATTATAATGATAAGCATAATTCTTACATTCTTCATTTCATGCCAGGCAGCAAAAAATATAGAAACATTCCAAAATTTCTCTAATGACTATAAAACAATTCAAAAAAAACACTCTGAAAAAGTTAAAAAAATAAAATCTAGAAAAGAATATATGAGTTTTTTACAAGAGAAAAAAAAAGATTTAGAAGAGCTATTAAAAAAATACGAAAATAGTCCATCTAATGATAAAATTGAAATTTTAAGAAGTAAAGTATTACTTAACCTATCACAAATTGACAAATCAAAATTAAAAGAAGTAGAAGAAAAAATAAATACTCTTATCAATAAAAAATCCAGATATATTATAGAAGCCAAAAAAGTAAAGGTTCAAATTTTGTTTACAAAGAGAAATACTGAAGGAGCTTTAAAGATCTTTAGAGAAATAGAACCAAAACTGAAAAGAGATGAAGACCTTTTTATGGCTTATTTATATTTTACCTTTATGTCTGATGATTTAAAAATAATCAATGAATTTTCAAGCAAATTTTTAATATCCAAAGATTTACCAAAAGATCTCTCTATTTACAAATCCAGAGTCTATTCAAAACTCGCTTCAATTGAGAAAGACAAAGGAAATTTAATAAAAGCAAAAGAATTTCTAAATAAAGCAATATCAATAACAACCGAATCAAGAGAAAAATCCTCTCTTGAATCAGAACTTTCTCACATTGACTTAATGGGTAAACCAGCTCTTCCTATTTCTGCTGAAACCTGGATCAATTCGCAACCTTTATCTTTAAAATATCTAAAAGGAAAAGTTGTTGTTATTGATTTCTGGGCAACATGGTGTGGCCCTTGCATAACAGTTATTCCAACCTTAATAGAAGAGTTCAAAAATTTAAAAGATAAAGGACTGGTCATAATTGGTTTAACTAAACTTTATGGAATGTATAGAGACGATGTTGAAAACAAGGGAAAGGTAAGTAGAGAAGAAGAGATATCTTTGACAAAAAAATTCATTAAACGAAATAAAATCAATTATCCTATTGCTATATCAAATGAAGGAAGAGATTCCGAAAAATATAAAATAACTGGAATTCCTACAATGATATTCATTAATAAAAAAGGGAATATTGATTCAATAAAAGTGGGTTCAGGCAACCTGAAAGTTATAAAAGATAAAATAAAAAAACTTTTAGAGGAAAAATAATGGAAAAAATAGGATCAAATGAATTTGAAAATAGGTTAAAATCATCTGAATATGTTATCATTGATTTTAGTTCTCCTGGGTGTGCACCATGCAAAAAGGTTCCCCCAATATTGGAAAAAGTATATGAAGAACTAAAAGATATTAAAATTTCTTGTTTTGAGTTAAATGTAGTTGATAGCCCTGAAATTGCTCAAAAATACTTCATTCTTGGAGTGCCTACAACTATTATATTTAAAAACGGAAAAGAGATAAAAAGATTTAATTCTATTCCAAAAAAAGATAAAATTATTAAAGTAATACTAAACAGCAAAAAATAGAATAGAAATTAGTCTGTTAATATAGATAGATTCTCAAATTCTCTTTTCTATTAAACAAAAGCTGATAAAAACTGTGATGCACTTATGACTCTAATACCATTTTCCATAAAATCAACCCCATTCTCCATCACTACTTGAAACAAAAGAGGAATCTCCATTTGTTCTTTAAAATATTTAAGATGTTTAGAAATACTTTTTGATGACCTTTTTACCTCAACTAAGAACCAAGGTTTTTCATTAATTGCTACTAAAAAGTCAACCTCTCTTTTTTCAATGTCTCGTAAATAATAGAGAGATGTCCTTAATCCCTCTGTATCAATTAAAAAATGGCAGAATTTTAAGAGATGTGAAGCAATCATATTTTCAAATTTTGCTCCTTCATTGTTTTCAATCTGAGACCAGTCCCATAAATAAATCTTTGCCATCTTCTTTAATGATTTAACTTTACTTCTTGTGTATGGGTAAATTCGGAAATGGTAATAAAAATTCTCAAGGATATCCAGCCATCTCTTTACAGTTTTGTGTGTTACTGATAAATCCTCAGTAAGAGAATTTATCGAGAGTAGTGAAGAAACCTTATCCTGTAAATTATCCACAAGAATTTGAATTGCTGACAAGTCTCGGATCGTTTCAATATCCCTGATATCTTCATCTGTGATTCTTTCCACCCGCATATGATGCCATCTTCGCAAGTCTCTATCATTTTGTTTTGTCAACGGCTCAGGGAAACCTCCAAATCTGTAGAGAATATCAAAAAAATCTGCCTGAGACCTATTTATTCCCGGGATTTCAATGTTTCCTGATATTTGAAAGCTATTTTTTAAATTTTGAAGTTCAGCAAGAGAAAATGGATGAAGCCTGTAATAATAATTTCTGCCTAATAAAGAATCTCCACCTTTTCTATATATATTGAGACGTGCACTCCCTGTAACAAGCAATTTAAATTCACCTTTCCTTTTATCATATAATCCTTTTAAGTAGTTTTTCCACTGTTTGTACTTGTGAATCTCGTCAAAAATAATTAATTGAGTGTCTGGAACAAACCTGAATTTCAATGTTTTTTTTCTGTCCTCAACAAAATCCCAGTTCAGGTAGGTAATTTTATCGAATTTTTTCCCAATAATATCTTTTGCTAAAGTTGTTTTCCCCACCTGACGAGGTCCACCAATAAAGACCATTTTTTCCTCTAAATCACTCAAGACTTTATTAGTAATATATCTTTGCTTTAACATATCATCTCCTTAAAATCCTCAGAAATATTATACCATACTCCAAAAAAAAGGCAAATAATTTGGACTTTACTCCAAATTTTAAGGATAATTCGTTTTGTGTGGGGAACAGTTATGCCTGTTGCTAATTTTTTCTTTTTTTTTATTCTTTTGACAAATATAGAAGATATTCAACAACATCCATTAATATAAAATTTTAAATTGTAATTAATTTTTTTTCTACTTTTGGATAGAGCTTATCTATCTTTTTCTGGTATTCAATGGTTAATTGTAATGCTTTTGCGATTTTTATGTATATCTGGATGTCTTCGAGGGTGAGTACCCTTTCCTTGCGATCTTTTAGCCATTTGTGCATAACCTGATAACCACCGATCTGATATTCCCAGATTTTTTTGTCAATATTAGAGAAATACTGGGTTTTATTAATGTAAACCTTTCCATTTTCTTTTGAATCTTTTTTTTGGGCAGGCGCAAGGCCGGCCCCTACAGGGATATATTCTATTTTTTTAACTGTATTATTACCTGAAATCTCAAATCTGGAAAGGGTTTTATTCAACTGAGTAGATTCCATCAGGTGAATCTCTGCTAATTCCTGGCCAAGTTTCCCCAATTCTATAAATAGATCATAATTTGAAGTAAAAGGAATTCTTGGAAAATCAATTTTTAAAAATTCAGCATATTTTTCCCGGTAAATATTAGAATACAAAACCGCATATATATAATAAAAGATCTGTTCAGGTGTAGGGGAGGGGTTGAAACCCTCTCGTACAAACATATCGAATATTTTCGGGTTGATATTTGGTTGTTTTTGTTTGGGCTTTTTAGCAAAATCAAGCAGGTTCTTTTTGCCTGTGTTAGGGTAGAGGTAGAGGGGGAAGTTTACATTCCCGCCACGATAGAATAAATTTAAATCCTCAATGCAATCAGAGCAGAAAACAATATTCCAAGGCTTCTCTAATCCTACAACTTGCCCTGCTCTTCCAATACATAATCCTAAATTTTCAAAAAACATATGTGACATGACTTCTTTTCGGGAACGTTCGATTAATTCGTCATGGTAAAATATCCATCGGGTATCAAAGGGACGATATAAAATTTTGGTTAATGATTTTTTGATTTTGGGCGAATCACCATTCGCTACTAATTCATTTTTTAAATTTTGCCTTACTTTTTTTAACTTCCAATTTGATTTATCTTTTAGATTATAGGTTTGAGCAATTAGTTCATCAGAAATTTTTTCATTTAAAAACATCTCGATTTTTCTTTTTAAAACATTTTTCTCAATATCAATAACAAATTTATCTCTTGCTGTTGTCATTCCAACACCATTAACTGGAAAAATATCTGTAATTTTATGATATTTTAGATATGCTTGTTCTAATTTTTCATCTCTTGGAATAAATAGATAAAATTCTGATTTTGGGTTTATTTCCTGCCATTTTATTGTTTTAAAATCATTTTCTAAAAGTTGTTCATATTTATTATCTCTTAAACCCCACAAATCTGAATGAAAGATCTTGCATTCCTCTTTTTTTTCTTTCTTCTTTATAAATAATGAGATTGCAACCCCCTGACGAATGTCAAAAACATTCTCATCTTTTGAACCATCAGGACATCTTTCTTTTTTAAGTGTATTGCCATGTAAATCAAGAATAAAAATTTCATCAAAACTTTTCATAAGCGACTGTCTCATACCCCTGAAAGTTGGATTATCAATATAACTGTGATTGGTTATAAATCCAATTACTCCTTCACCATTTTGATCGATTTTCCACTGTGCAAAGCGGATAAACTTAACATAATCATCCTGAAGCCATTTTGGGTTTCTTTCTCCAAGGGGTTTGCCATCAACTTTATAATATTCTTTAATTTCATTTGAAATCCATTCTCCTACATTCGAAGAATGTCCAGAATAAGGCGGATTGCCTAATATTACTAAAATTTGTGTTTCTTTTTTTATTTTTCCAGCAAGATACGACTCCTCTGACAATGTTGCCATACTCGGAAAATCAGTTTGTTCGATATCCTCCATTTCCAATGTGTTTGTTAGATATAATTTAAAAGAATCCTGGTCTCTTAATGTGTAACCCATTTCTTCAAAAACATAGGACATCTTCATATGGCCTATAGCATATGGAGCCATCATCAATTCAAAGGCATAGAAATTCTTCAATAAATGCTTGCGTATAAAATCATCTTTTACACCTTCACCATATTTTTCTATATGCTCTTTTAAAGCCAGGTTTGCAGCTTCTGCCATAAATGTTAAAGTTCCAGCAGCAGGATCAAGAATTTTAACATTAAGATCAGCTAAACCATCAGGCTTATTAAAATGCTCCTTTAAAATAATATTCAAAGAGCGAACAATAAAAGATACAACTGGAGCAGGAGTATAATAGACACCCCTTTTCTCTCTTAATTTCGGATTATATTCATTCAAAAAAGTTTCGTAAAAATGTACAATCGGATCATCACCTTTTCCATACTGGAAAAACTCGGTCAGAATCAGGCTCACATCAACAGATGCCAGTACTTGAGCAATATCATCAATTATCCATTCCATTTGTTTCGGAGCATGACCCAATGAAATAAATTGAAATACATCCTGCAAAATACCAATAGTGGGAGGTATAAAATCTACAGCATTTTTTCGGTTAAATTCTTCTTTGCAACGCGTTCTGGCTGCAAAAAGCCCATATGTAATTGTCTGGGAATAGAGATCAGCAAAGGTTTCTTCTGTTAAATTAAAAATAAGATATCTTTTAAATGCATCATAAAAACCCAAAATATAATTATGTCCATTTTTGTCTTGTTCTTTTAATTCCTCTATGATCACCTGATCCCTTAAGAATCTGGTTCGTTTTGCAAGTTCTTTTGACAAAAGCCTGGCATTCAGGTTTTGAGGAAAAGTAAAGGAAAAAAATTTCTCAAATAATTCGGAAAATTCCTTTTCATGTTCTGAAACTGGCGTTGTTTCCAACTCAACTAAAGTGTGCTGTCTACCAATAGATACTCGATCAATGACTTTTCCATTACGATAAAAACAGAACTCAAGGAAATTAGTTAAAATGAAATTTGGAAATATATCTTTATATCTCTTTATCTGTTCAGTGTGTTCCACATCATCCAGATCTATTTCAGGATTCTTAGCTTCAATGTAACCAACAATACGGGATTTACCATCCCAGATCCTGAAATCCGGATTACCTCCTTCAGTCTTTTTAGGTAAAATTGTAATGTGAATTTTGGGTTTATTGAGATTTTCCGCTGTTTTTAAAATCATATGTTCCAAGATGTTGTAATAACTTTCTTCTCTTGCATCACCCTGAGAGAATTTAATATGAATCTCTTTTAAATAATTTTTCATTATACGTTCCATCTTTTTCTATTTATTCATTCTCATAAAGAAATCATTTTTTATTCACATATATTTTAAAGGAAATCTTATTGCATTTCAACATAAAAAAAATACTCAAATATTTCCACACGGGATTTTGAAAGGACAATAAGAGCAATACTTTTTATCCGAAGAGTTTGGGATAAATTCTTCTCTTAAAAAAATATCCGTTATAATCTCTGAAAGATTTATAGAAAAATTATGCATAATACAAATTTTATCTTCATTTGAAATAGGTTCACTGCCCCTTGTTGATATAAATACTGGTTTGAAAAAGTTATCTGCCATTTTCAAAAAAATGTACGCAGCATCCATGTTTTCATAATTTTTCATATAATTTTCATTGTATATCTTTAAATAGAGAAGAATCTGGAAATTTTTATAATTTTTCGAAATAGAATTAAGTTTGTTAATATATTCATCTTTAGAACAACTATATAGCGGTCCTATGTTAAAATCTATATTTTTTTTATTCACCTTTACAGGGAAATCAGCGCCCGTTTTATAATCAATAATTCTTACAATATTATTCTGCTTTTCAATCCTGTCAATTCTTCCTTTTATAAGAATATCTCTTTTTACTCTATCTATAAAAAAATTTTCAGATAATTGTTTTTCTAAACCTACAATCTCTATACTCCCTTTTCTCATTCTATTCAAGTCAAAAATGATAAAATCTTTTATCTTGTTGAAAAGTACAAAAAACCTAATTTTCCAGATTCCTGAGAATTTTTTAAACCCCTTTTTTTCAAAATTTTCCTTTAATATTATCTCTAAAATTTGCTCTAAATTATCTTCAATTGTTTGGATTTTGTGACTTTTATAAAATTGTTCTAAAGATTTATGAACAATTGTCCCAAAAGTCCCGGAATCAGCATCCAATGAAACTTCCTCCTTCTCTTTGATCTCCAGAATTTTTTCAAAATAAAATCTCAAAGGACACTTAACATAAGTCTCAAGAGAAGATGGAGAAAATACCATTTCTTTTAGCTTTCTTTCTATTTTTATATTTTTTTCTACTATTTTTTCTTCTTTTTCCTTGATATTGAAATTAATTTTTTTCGATATTATGTTATTACACTTTTCCTTCTCCTTTTCAATCTCATAAATAATCCTTTCAACAAATCTACTCTTTTCTGTTCTTTCAAAACCCTGTTTTTTTTCAGTCCATAACACATGTGTATGTTTTGAGCTGCCAATCAAGGAAAAAAAATTGAATGAATATAACTTCTCCCAGTCAGAATAAGCTCTAATACCCAGGACTTTTCTTATATCATAAGGTAAAAAAGCGTCATATTTCGAACTCTTAGGCAACACACCCTCTACAACATCCAGGATAATAACATCATCAAATTTTAATCCTCTAAACTCCAGCATTCCCATAATTTGAACACCTTTAAGAGGAGAGCCCTGAAAATTTATTCTCTTCTTTGAAAAATAAAACCTTATATATGAAGAAAAGGAATTAAAATTTGAATCTCCCAATTCATCCTTCCAGAAATCTAAAAAATCAATAAGCTCATCCATTACTTCATATGCACAAAAAATATACTCCTCAAGAAAAAGATAAACTTCCTTATTTTTTTCCAGGCTTAAAACACAATTCTTAAGAAAAACACATAACTCCTTAATAGGCATATTGTTGTGTGCAATAAAAGTTCCATGAATACGAGAAATCTCTCCTTTTATCTTTTCTTTTATATTCTTATCAATATCTTCAGAATTTTCTAAAACCTCATTGAGTCTATTTTCAATTTCATCAATATCAAAATAAAGGATATTTTCTTTATTTATAATATATTCAATCATATGAATCCCTCTTTTTAGAGGTTCTTGCTCATCACCTATCTCTCCTGAGAGTTTTACATAAGGATGTCTAATAAGGTTTAAATAATCAACTGAAAAAAATCTTCCATTCTGTGCAGTCTCACCAACTTTTAGTATTATGTGAATTAATTGAAAAAGAGGGGTTCTAACAAAAGGGTAACCCATAGTAACATTAAAGGGGATTTTATCTCCTTTCATGTCAAAACGTGACACAACTCCCTGTATAAATGGAATTAAAGAGGATGAATCAGGCAATACAATACCAATTTTTTTTAGATCATCTTTGTTCTCTTTTGATTTTATAATCTTTGCAAGTATCTCATAGACCTGAAGCATTTCAGTTTCAACATTGCTTTCCGGATAAAGGTTAACTTTATCGGAAAATCTATTCCAGGCTGTAGATTCATTCTTTTTAACATTACATTTTAGATTTAAAGCCTTTAGAGTTTTACTCTGTAAAAAAAATGGTGATGAATTCTCCATTATTGCAGATGAATCACTTTTTAATATAAATAAAGAATTTTTATTTATTAAAGGAAATTTCAGTAATTTCTCTTCACAGATATTCAAAGCATTCATTCCAACAAAAATAAATTTCTTTTCATCTGGAATTTTTAATTTCTCATTTTCACTAAGCTGAGCAATAGATTTATAAACAAAACCTCTTGTGCATTTTTTATTCTCAACAAGCATAGATAAAAAGCTTTGGATTAATTGAGGTAATTCAATTATAAAATTTTTATATTCCTTATGGTATTCTCCATATCTCACGAATTCCTTAAAAATATCTTCATTCAATTTCTCAGTTTCTCCACCTTCAACTAAAATTTCTTCAACAGCATTTAAAATATTCAAAACATTAGGAAAAAAGTTTATATAACTATTACCAACTTCTCCTCCATAACAAACAGAATTCTTAAATACCTTTTTTAAAGCTAAAAAAAGAAAAAGAGAAGCCTCCAGTTCTGTTGCATATTTAAATTCAGGGAAATTTAATTCAAAAAGATAATTAAAAAAATTATCAATTGTAAGCATATGTGGAGAAAAATAATTCTTCCCTATTTTTTGACTTAATTTTTCCTGCAAGAAAAAGCGCATCCTCTTGGAAGGAAAAACAACAATAAGATTGGAAAAATCCTCTTTTTCCTCTTTTAAAATCTCATCAACAGTAGCTGTTATTAAATCCTCATTTAAATTAATTATCTTTAACATACAACTTCTTCAACCTCTTTTAAGTCAGGATACATTAAAATGGCTTTGCTTTTTTTATTTTTGAATATAGATTTAACAATATCCATGTATTCTCGTATCTGCTCTCTATAAACCTCTTTTTTCTCTCTCCCTGTTTTATAATCAATTACAATAATCTCATCTCTCTTTACATTCAAACGATCAATCCTTTTGCAAATATACCTGTTATCTATGACTTTCACTACCTCTTTTTCATTAAACACATCAAATGTTGGACTAAAAAATTGGAACACTTTATCTAATGACAAAAACTCAAAAAGCTGTTCAACATAATCCTGATCTAATCCCATCTCATTTATTATTGAATTAAGTACAGGCTTGATCTCCCCTTTATTATCAAATGTTTTTATTTTAGCTAAAATTTTATGGATTATCTCCCCTCTTTCAATACCTGGTCTTTCTGATTCAGTAGTATGTTTTGAGGTAGAGAAAATTAAAAACTCCTTTTGCCATTGCTTTGTCAATATTTTTTTTGATATGAGAGGAAGTTCTAATATTGGTTCTGTTATAATCTTTTTATGCTTTTTCTCAATAAACCTACCATATTCTATAACGTAACTATCATTTTGTTTAGTCCCGGATTCACTTTCTTTTAATATTTCATAGTTAATCATAGGATGATTTAGAATAATTTCAGCAAAATTGTTAAATCTTTTAAACTCATCTGAATCTGAAGAAGAGGATGGTAACTTTTTTGCCACAATATGAATAAATTGAGCATTTTGTGCCCTTGTAAAAGCCACATATAACAGGTTTAAATTATCAATATAATCCTTTTCAATCTCCTTTAGATAAATCCTTTTCAGCTCCTGATTAATTGAAGCATAATTTTTAGGGATATGATAAAACATACCATTATCCAGGAAAAGGGGCTTTTTGTTCTTTGGCCTTGAATCTTTTATTGGAAGAATTACAACAGGAAACTCCAGACCCTTTGCCTTATGAATTGTCATTACCCTTATTCCGGAACTATATTCTATATTATCAATGGTTTGCTGTGATTTACCCTCAATTAATCTTTTCCATTCATCAATAAAACATGAAATAGAATGAACCTCTTTTTGTTCAAGATCATGAATAAATTCTCCAAAACTAAGAAAAAAACTAGCAGATTCTTTAAAATTTTCATAAAGTCTGAATTTTTGTATTATATCCTGGAAAATATCATATAAAGGAAGAAAACCAACAGATTTAAAAAAAGGCTCAATAAAATGTTTCCAACAATTCGGGAAATAATTTTTGAAAATTTTGTAGAAAGGTTTTGATTTAGAACCCTCTATAAAAATAGACTCGTCAAAAATTTTCATTTCTTCTTTAAACAATTTTTTGGCTGAGGTTTGAAAGATTTCTCCAGATATAAATGAATAAAAACTAAGATTATCCGGGGGAAAATCAAGAAATTTAAAAAAGCTTATAATCTCATTGATAACATGAGACGATGATAAAAGTAAAGATTCATCAGATATAGCATCAATGCCTTTTAAAGATAAAAATTTAATAATATCACGACCTTCTTCATTTTTTCTTACCAAAATAGCAATATCTGAACCTTTATAACCCTTATCTTTAGCTGTTTGAATGGATTTGAATATTTTATCAAATAATATCTCTTCTACTTTATTCTCAGGAAAACCTTCTGTTAGATTTACAGAAACACTAACAAAACCATGAGTTTGATTTTTGTAATCCGGAATCTTCTGAATAGAATTCTCAAAATTTTTTAATACTGTATGTTTCACACTTTCAGACGGAAGAGTCTCAACCAGATTTTTCGGATCCCAGAATCTGTTGTTAAAACCAACAATATCTTTCTCACTTCTCCAGTTTTTATCAAGTCCCTTTGAAAAAGATCCTTCGGATGCTAAATTTAAAGATTGCATCTCTACTCGTAAAACTTCTTCATTCATCAATTCAGAATTTCCACCTCTCCATCTGTAAATCGCTTGTTTTCTATCTCCTACCATAAAAAAAGAGGCTTTTTCATTTGAGAACAATGCCTCATCAATTAAAGGTAATAGAGCTTTAAATTGTAATTCACTTGTATCCTGAAACTCATCAAAAAGGAAATGTGAAAAACGGTCTGATAATTTTAGATATATATATGGAAGCGCGGAATCTTGCCAGCTCTTGATCTGGTCTCTAATAGTTCTTGAAAATTCTTCAACAAAAATCTTTGTTTTATCTTTTAACCAGAACTGAGAGAATCCAGAAAAAAAACGACTGAAGTTCATTACTCTATAAACACTTGAAATATAAATCAAATCATGAAGTCTCTTTTTTGTTTCATAAAAAGCTTTTATAAACCTTTCTCTATATTCAGGCAGAGCACCCTTTTTTAAACATTCAGAAGGATCATCCTTTTTAAAAAAGGATTTAGAAACTAATAAATTAAGATTTTCTATTACACTTTGTGAATGACCCATATCCTGCATTATTTTTATAAGTCCCTGATTAACAACATTTCCATTAAGATATTTATTCTTATAAGAATCATCCGTCTCTTCCATAATAACACTATGTAAATTCTTTAGTTCTTTTTGAAAAAATTTAAGTTTAACTATAAATTTTGTTTTTATGTTTTCAAAACTCTCTTTATTTATATAAGTTACATCTTCTCTTAAATACATAGAATAAAAAACAATTATAAAATCAATAATATCTTCATCAATTCTCCATTTTTTCAATTTTTCAGTACTTCCTAAATCATCTATGAATGCTTGTACAAGCTCCCAATCATTATCACAAATAAATTCAATATATTGTCTCGCTTTTTCCCTCAAATCCATTGATGCATCAACTGCTATTTCAAAGTTAGGGGGTAATCTCAAATCAGGAGATATTACCTGAACAATTGAACTCATAAGAGAATCAATGGTTTTTACATTAAAATCATTGTAATTGGAAATTATAGTTTCCAGTATAAAACTTGAAAGTTCCAATATTTTGTTTTTAGAGATTTTACTCTCTCTGCTTAAATCCTCTAAAAATATCTTATTTTCATTTGATAAATCAAAGCCACGTTGACTCAAAGATAATTTTTTGAGTTTATCAAGTATTCTCTCCTTCATTTCATTAGCAGCTTTATTTGTAAATGTAATTGCTAAAATTGAACTGAGAATTTTTTGTATATCATAATCACGGAGATTTTTTAAAGAAGATAGATAAAAAATTTCAAACAATTTTACAAGAAATTCTAAAGTTAATTTATAAGTCTTACCCGACCCGGCAGATGCTTCATATTTTATTACTCTTTCTTTCAATATATACCTTCAATATAAATTTTAGTATAATAAGCCCAACATATCAAATCTAAAATAAAACTATTGAAAAAGTTATTTACTTGATTAGCAAGAAAATATTTATTACAATATTATGATTCAATCGGAAAAAATGTGAAATAATGATTCGATCAAAAGTAGTACTTATTAAATGCGATAGTTATGATGAAGCAAAAGTACGATTAGCTGTAAAACGGGGAATTGATTTGTTGGGAGGTATCTCTTGCTTTGCAAAACCAGGAGAAAAAATTGTGCTAAAGCCTAACCTATTAGCAGGCGATCCTCCGGAGAAAGCAGTAACTACCCATCCCATTGTATTTAAAGCAGTAGGAGAGATTTTCAAATCCACAGGAGCAAATCTTTTTTATGGTGATTCGCCGGGCCTGGGGAAACCTGAACTGATTGCCCATTTGACAGGAATTAAACAAATTGCGGACAGCCTCAATATTACATTAGCAGACTTTCAAAAAGCAGTAAAAGTCTCTTATCCAGATGCTATTTTAGCAAAACAACTGGCATTGGCAAAAGGAGTAGTGGATGCTGATGGAATTGTTAGCATTCCAAAAATGAAAACCCATGGATTTACACGAATTACTGGAGCTGTAAAAAATCAATTCGGCTGCTTACCGGGTTTGCAAAAAGCTGAGTTCCACGTTAAAATGCCAGATATTTATGATTTTTCTAAAGTATTGGTAGATATCAACAATTTCTTGAAACCGAGATTATATGTCATGGATGGAATTCTGGCAATGGAAGGTAATGGGCCCAGAGGCGGAGAACCAATAGAGATGAAGGTCTTATTATTCTCAAAAGATCCGATAGCAATGGACGTTGTATTTTGCAAACTTATTGACTTAAAACCTGAATTTGTGCCCTACATGAGATTCGGAAGGGAGAGCTGCCTTGGAACTGATTCATACAATAATATTGAGATTAAGGGTGATGATATCGAAGGTTTAATAAATAAGAACTTTAAAGTGACCAGAAGGTCCCCATCTCGATTCATTTCTGCAAGGAGTTTTCCTCCTTTTTTAAAAAATTTGATCACACAAAAGCCTGTAATTACATATGAGCTATGTATTAACTGCGGCAGTTGCATACTTCAGTGCCCGGTCATGCCAAAAGCAGTCAATTGGCCGGAGAGAAAACAGAATAGGAAACCAGTGTTCAATTATAAGCAGTGTATCCGATGCTTTTGCTGCCATGAAATTTGTCCGGAAAAAGCCATTACAATCAAAACTCCTCTATTGGGAAAATTCATTCATCCACATATTCCAGAATAAGTATCAGTTTATGCCACAATAAATTTTTGATATTAATCTCTTAGATTATCAACAAATTGATAATATCCTTCAGGTGCTTCTTTTATAATAGCACCAATATCATATGACTTACTCAATGCCACTTTTTGCTTTACCCAGCATATAATTGCTTTAATTTCAAATGTTTCACCACCAACATCAAATAAAATATCAATACCTTTGCTTAATGGAACTTTTGTTGTGGAAAACTTGATCCCTTTTCTAGAAAAATCTAAAAGAATACTGGAAATATTATCAACTTTCAGAATTGATCTTTTTTTTATTCTTCTACTTCCTCTCTTTTCCATTTTAAAAGAGGCATTTATTACTCAATGCTCAATGAATAAAAACACCTCTACCCCATAAATGTTACTTTAATATTTTTCTTCTAATAATATACATACTTTATTTATTTTTTTCAATACTATTTATTTTTTTTTAAAATAAAAAATCATTCCAGTATATGTTAAAACTTATTATACGAAAAAAATATTTAATTGTTTCAGTATATTGTGGGGTCAGGTCTTGAATTGCCACTTTTTATATTTTATTGCTATTGTTTAAGACCCCTTACTCTCATATAATGTCAATTTTTTGAAAAAACGATAATTCCAATAAGACCATGAAAGAGAAAAAAGAAACCTATACATAAAGGCATCCATATTGATATAAGATTAACTCCACTTCTCATCAACTGATCTATCAATACTATAACAAAAATAAGAATACCCATTGTATAATTACCTATCCTATAGAAAAGCTGGAATTCTCTTTCATCATACTTTCTTTTTTTTTTAGTATATCTTATAACTAAAGGCAACAATGCCATTAAAGCAAGAGCTGCCATACCTTTTTCTCCAAAAATCAGAACACAGATGATTCCTATTGTGCCAACACTCATTTCAAATACAAATCTTTTAATCATTATTTACCTCCTCAAGATAAAAAATATCCTCTACTTTTCTTTCGAATAGCTGTGCTATTCTCAATGCAAGTTTAACCGATGGATTAAACTTACTCTTTTCAATTGAATATATAGTCTGGCGCGAGACCTGTAATTTTGAAGACAATTCTTTCTGGCTCATTTCATTTGCAAAAAAACGATATTTTCTTAAATTATTCTTTAGAATTATTTCTTTTTTATTAACTATATTTTTTAACAATTTCATCATCACCTCCAATAAAATTTTCAACTGTAAATATTACATTACAAATGTAATATATAATTTACATTTTGTCAACTATTATATACAATAAGCATATAATAGTTTACATCTAAAGAGCAAAAGGAATCAAATCTTGAATTTCTACCTTTCATATTTTATAGTTATTATTTAATGAAAAATCACTACCATCTATTAGTTGAAACCCCTGAAGGCAATATATCAAGAAGAATGAGATATTATAAATGGAGTAGTTATCAGAGTATTGTTGGTTTGTCAAAAAGACCAGAATATTTATATACAGATTTTGTATTATCTCAAAAAAAGTGACAATTCAAGACCTGACAATTAACTTCTAAGAAAATATCTTTGCCTACAATTTTTACTAATAATATCTTTTATTTCAAAAACCCATTGCAGTTTTCCATTTGAAAAGGTTTTCTTTTTTATACTCAGGAACTGAAATTCCCTGCTCTCCAATATAGTAATTTTTAGGATATATAAAATTAAATAAAAAAAGTAAAAGAAGAAGAAGTAAAATATAATAATAATCCAAAAGAAAAATAGAGATTAAGGTAATTAAAATAAGAATAATTAAATATATAAAAGACCTTACACGATCTTTTTTCTCTATCAATGAATACCCCTTAACATAAATATTACCTACCATTTTAATTTTTCTGTACTTTTCAAGAATAATAAAACCACCTATAATTAAAAATAATACAAGAGAAACCAAAAACTTTTCCATTTAATCACATCCTTTATTTATATATAAATTTAGTAAAGAATTCTGAATATTTATACCCTCTAATTATCCCATCTTTATCTATAACTATCAAATCAATCTTATTTTTTAATTCTTGCAAAATACAAGACTTGACCCCTGGCATGACCTTATAAAAAATGGGAATTATAATTGTCGTCAATCACGTGATCCAATGTTTTCTTATACATGTCGCGACCTGTTCAATTCAAGTCTTTATACTTCTACTGAAAACCAGCAATTATTTTCCCAATTTCCTTAACTTTCTCCTTATCATTTACTGATTTTAGTATCTTCTCATACTCTAATAGTAACTTATTGATGCTTGCTTTAGCTAATTTTCTATACATCTCCCCTTCATTCTTATACTTAATAACATAGTCCCTGGCAGATCTTAATACATCTATATTATTATAGATTTCAATATATCTTTTGTTCTTATAAAGAATTGGATATAACTCCTTTACTAAAAATTCAAGAGAGGATTTTTTGGAAATGCTTTTTTTAGCAACATCAAAAGTAGCAATCAATTGATCCTTTTTATTTAAAATATCAGCCAATTCCAATAAAGAATCCACCTCTAATTCGCGGAACTCACCGTATTCTACTTTCTCTAATATTATTGCATAACGCTTAAGTAATGCCTTTTTAGTTGGAGGATAATACTTCATCATTTTTCGCAGATATATCATTAAAAACGAATTTTTTATATCACTAAATAAAGGACCATATTGGCGAGCTTGATCCAAACATTGTAAAAAAAGTTTCAGAGCTTCAGCGTAATTCTTCCTGCTCATTTCTCCTAAAGCAGTATTCATTTTCTCCATTCCCTCATCTATTCCCCTATTCTCTTGAGGTTTCGAAAACATTTCCCGATTTCCTGTAAAAATAATTAAAGCAAATGTAAAAAGTAAGATTTCTTTTCTTAAAATGATATTATAAGCCATTATAAAACACCTTATCTTTATCTAAATTTCATTAAAATAATAATTTATAAATTACAACTTTAGGAATCTCATCATCCGGATTTATACCAATGAGATATCCATCTTTGCTTAAACTGAAAAACTTCAACTGCTGCTTGAGCATTTTCTCTGCGAGTAGTTTGCCCTGGTGATCAAATACAAGATATTTATTCTTCTCAATCCTTTGTCTCCCTTCTTCTGCCTGGTAATATTTTAAAAAAACAAGATAATAATTTTTATAATTAAATAAAGATGATAACTTAAGATAGTAAACCTTTTTTTGGGGAATTTTAAGAGGAAAGGATTTAAAAAATTTAGGGAATTGATATTTTTTTTCCGGGTGATAATAGAAACTTTTAATAAGTTTGCCATTAAGATTATAAACAAAAAATTTCACCGGATTCACAGGATACTCAAAGCTAATAATAATTTCAGATTTATTCTTAGAGTATCCGGTTATCAGTTTTGAAGTCCATTGGTCAACAGCCCATTGAATCTAATCTTTTTGGGACCTGTGTTTTCCAAATTGGGTCTGATCAAAAAAACATTTTATTGAATTTCCATCAGAATTTAATAATACAATTCTCCCATTTTCATTCTTATCAAAAAACATTGTGCTTGTACCCAATATTGATTCATCATTTGTAATAAACATATTGCCCCGTATAAGCCGTTTTGTCTGTATATATTTTACTGGTTTCAAATTTGTACTCATAACAGTGACTCTAAGAATTCTCATATCATAAACATATATTTTTTTATTTGAATAGTTAAGAAATAAAATAGTATTAAAATCACAAGGTCCTTGTCCGGGTTGGCCGATTCTTTTTATATATTTCCCATGCCAACTATATTTTGCTATAAAATGACCTCCTCCGTCTCCGATATATATATCTTTTTCAGGTGTAATAAGGCCTGCAGTTATTTTAAAAAATGTATAATCATTTCTGTTATCTCCAATACTCTTTATATACTTTATATTAAATTGATTGTTTTCTGAAAATAAATTTATATATAATAACAAAAAACAAGAAAACAAAATTGTTATCACCAATTTCCTCATCTTTTTCTCCATAAATATTTCTCAAATCATTTAAAATAATAAAAACAGAATTCATGAATGGGTTTAGAATATATAGGATGCCCTGGTATTGGAAAAGTGGAAGCAATAACTCTGTCTTCTTCATCTATAACAAAAATCATAGGAGTATTTTTTATATTATTCCCGTTTAAAAATAAATCATCTTTGCAAAAATACACTGGGAAATTTATTTGATTCATTCTAATATAATTTCTTGCATACCTCTTATTAGAAGCATTTATCACAGCTAAAACAAAATTTTCCCCAAATACATTGGCAATATCTACTGCAAAAGCAGTTTCATTATCCTGGCAAACATTACATCCTAATTCACTGAATATTAGAACTAATTTCGGATTTATGTGATTTTCCTGTTTAGAATCTTCTTTTGGATATATTTTTTCTATATTTCCCCAAATTAGTTTCTTCCCAATATGCTTCATGGAAGCCATTTGAGCTTTTATAACTGCTTCTTCTATTTTTTTACCTACATCTTCTATTCGAGCTTTTTCCTTTTTTTGAATTTCATACATTCTTTTATATTTTTGTAAGTGAATTTTATTCCATAATGAGATTGCAAAAGCGGCAATAATAAGAAATACAAGAATTATTTTAAAAAATTTCATTTTCAATCCAGTTTCTATTCAAATTTATTAAATTCAAAGAATGCCAGAATTGGGTTATCTTCAATACTGAATTCAATATTCTTCAAAACAGGAAAATATTCTTTATACTTATTAAGTTCTTCAATACCATTAATAACTAAAATTACCCCTTTATCATAAGAGCCTGAAATAGAAAAAAATAACTGCTTTATGTATAATTTCATATCAGAATAAGGGAAAATAATGGCTTTTTTTGTTTTTAGATTTAATAACCAAAAATCAAAAATTTCCTTATATTTGCAGTATTCATACAAAAATAAATTATTATTAAAACTAAATATTGAAGCAAATCTATGGATTTTATTCTTTACTTTGTCCATATCCTTTTCTGATAAATGTCTTTGGTTCTTTTTCCAGATATTATCAAGATTTTTGTTCTCGTTTGGTATCTGAAGAGAGGACATTTCTTTTGATTTTTGATTAAATATATTTAACTTAAAATCATAAACATCTATAAAATAGAGATTATCTTGGTTCTTGGCAAATATTTTACGTGGGACATATGAATATTTTTCCAAACGTGTATCATAAGTTAACATTTCCCCAACTTTTTTAAAATTAGTATCAAGTATTAAAATTTGTTTTTTATTTTTTGGAACATCTCTATAGCTCAATATAAAAATATATATTAAATCATTAATTGTTGTAATATATCCAGGAAAGTATTCAATTCTTATTTCTTTTAACAATTTACCATTCTTATCAAATTTAATTAATTTATAATTACCCAACAGAAAAAGATTGCTCTCTGAATCCAATGCAAAACCTTCAATAGAATTATATTCTCCAGGTCCCTGTCCGATTTTCCCATAACTTCTTATAAAATTACCCTTTTTATTAAAACAAAACACCTTTTTACTTGAATAGTAATCAGCTATATAAAAATCTCCATTTTTATCGCAAATAAGTTTATCAATATTTCCAATCAATGAATTATCTTTTGTTTCGAGCTTAACAGCCTTTTTTATTTTACCTATGTCAAGGATATTTTTAGTTTTGTTTTTTGTGATTGAAATTGATTTAAAATCAATTTCCTTACTTTTTACTTTATATTCACTTTTATTACAGGAATATAAAAATAATATTACAAACAGGTATATCAGTAAAAATAATACTTTAATCTTTTTCATTTATCACTCCATTAATAATAAGAAAAAAGTGAGCTGAAATAAATAATAGATATACTTCAGCTCACTTCTAAAAATTTTAGAATTAATTACAGTATTTTGCAGTGCACTGTTGTAGTCCACCAGTAGTACAGGTAGTTTTTTCTCTCCCAGGGTTATTTATATCATTGCAATTGATATCTTTTCTCTTCCAAAGCTCTGTACCACTGCTACCCCCCAAATTACCACCAATATCTGGTGCGGGTATAGCCCCACCCCCACCAAGTGCTTCAAGTGCTAAACTAAAACTTAAGATTAGCATAACCGTAAGTAAACTAACAGCTAAAAATTTTTTCATTGTTTCCTCCTTTTTTAAATTTACGTAATGTCAAAAGTTTAT